>JAKGBX010000003.1:0-300000 GCA_021555075.1 Rhodobacteraceae bacterium LMO-JJ12 | reverse complement strand
GGCCAAGAATGCGCATGGTGAGCCGCGCAAGCCGTCCGAAAGGCGGCCCCAAGCGTTCGAAAGTGTTAAAAAAACCTGGCTTGTAAACCGCCCGGACATGGCTGAGACGGAGAAAACCATCTTTGCCATGATAAGCCCCGATACCACTTGCCCCAACCCCGCCAAAAGGCAGCGTATTTTGTGCAATGTGCAAAAGCGTGCCGTTCAACGTCACCCCACCTGAAATCGCCCCGTCAAGTATCTTTTCTTGCGTCGCTCGATCATTCGAAAATGCATAAAGTGCAAGCGGGCGGGCGCGCGCATTGATGAATGCGAGCGCCTCATCAAGATCTCGATAAGGCACTATCGGCAAGATCGGTCCGAAAATCTCCTCGCTCAACAGGAGCGAGTCTTCGGGTGTGTCCAGCACAATCGTCGGGACAAGCTTTGCCCCACCCTCTGCCCCCTTCGGCTGCAAAACCCGCGCACCAGCGTGCTGCGCTGCTTCAAGAGCCGCATCAAGCCGGTCGCGATGGCGTTGACTGATTATGTTACTGTATTGGGTATTGCTTTGCAGGCTGGGATAGGCCTGTTCAATCTTGGCAAGAAGGACGCGCGCAAGCTCGTCGACTGACGCGGCAGGTGCCAGAACATAATCCGGGGCGATGCAGGTTTGACCTGCGTTGGTAAACTTGCCCAGAATAATTGACCGTGCTGCCTTGTCGAGCGCGTAATTCGGCCCGACTATTGCCGGTGATTTACCGCCAAGTTCCAGCGTAACCGGAGTCAGATTTCGCCCTGCCGCCTGCATTACCTTTTGTCCAACCGCCGTCGAGCCGGTGAAGACGAGATGGTCGAAAGGCAAGGCGGTGAAGGCCTCGGCCACCTCAACACCGCCGGTCACGACAACAACCTCATCGTCGGCAAAGGCCACCGCGATCAGCCGCTTTAGCAACTCCGCGAATGCAGGAGTCAGTTCGGAGGGTTTGATGATGGCGCGGTTTCCGGCTGCAAGCGCATCGACCAGTGGGCCAAGGGCAAGCAATAGCGGGTAATTCCAAGGCGAAACGATACCGATGATACCCAGCGGCTCATGGCGCACCCAGGCCCGCGCCGGCTGAAATGTCAGCGCCACAGAGCGTCGCTTGTCGCGCATCCATCGCCCTAAATGGCGCGATGCGTGACGGACGGCTTGCAACAGAGGCACAATCTCCATCAGTTCTGTCTCTTCGCGCGCCCGCCCGCCGAAATCGGCATCAATGGCACGCGCGATCTCGGCGCGGTTTTCGACCACCAGTCGCGTCAGCGCGGCCAACCGCCGCCTGCGGGTCTCAGCATCGACAACACGCTCGTGCCGCGTCGCCGCATGCACCCGCTCGAAACTAAGTTGCAGGTCGTTGAACATGCGCTTGCTTCCTTTGATGTGGGGCTGACCATTTACTAGCTCGATAACAGCAACAGCGCCAGCAGGACTCGAAACGGCCAGCACCCTCAAAGCCGCACCGCCAGGAACATGGTTGGCAATGGAATCGGTGGATCATCCCATGGTCGGGCCCGTCATCGCAAACAGTCAGACAAGGCAGCGGCGGGCCACATCGCATCACTGCCCGATAGAAAATGCAGCATTGACACAAGCGGCATTCACAGAAAGACGAAGATTGAAATCTATCAAACCATTGGCTGCAAACCCTCGCTGCCCACTGGTTTCGATATCTGGTTTCCGGCGCGCCCCACTGTCGACCTGGGGCAGCTTGAGGCTGGCGCTGACATAGCCACGACGGGAGTGAACACGAGATGACGGGAAAAATGAAGGTTTATCAAGCGATTGCCCGTGCAACCCGCGACCAGGGGGTTGATACGATGTTTGGATTGATGGGCGACGCCAACCTGTTCATGGTGGACAGCTTTGTGCGGGACTGTGACGGGCGATTTGTCCCCTCGGCACATGAGGGTAGTTCGGTGCTAATGGCACTGGCCTATGCCCATGTCGCGGAAAAGGTTGGTGTTGCGACGGTGACACATGGCCCGGCGCTGACCAATTGCATGACCGCGCTGACAGAAGGCGTGCGCGGACATATCCCCATCGTGCTGCTTGCCGGGGATACACCGGTGGCTAACCCGCGTCATTTGCAAAGCATCGACCAACGTGAGGTCGTCAAGGCCACCGGCGCGGGATTCGAGCAATTGCGTACGCCTGACACCGTTGGCATGGATGTCGCGCGCGCCTTTTATCGCGCACAGGTCGAACGTCGCCCAATCGTGCTGAATTTGCCGTCCGATTTCATGTGGCAGGAAGTGAGTCATACATCTCAAGTACTCGACGTTTTCACCGCACCGGGCGGCGTGGCCCAGGGCGACATTCTCGACGAGGCCATCGGCATGATTGCCTCGGCGCGCCGCCCGTTGATCCTGGCCGGTGGCGGCGCTGTAGGTGCGCGCGATCAGCTGATCCGCCTCGCCGACAGGCTGGAAGCCCCGCTTGCCACGACGCTGAAGGCCAAGGGTTTGTTCAACAAACACCCCTACAACATCGACATTTTCGGCACACTTTCCACCCCGGCCGCTTATGAATTGATTGCCCAATCCGATTGCATTGTCTGTTTCGGAACCGGGTTGCATGACTTCACGACCGATCGCGGTAAGCTGATGAAGGACAAGCGGATCGTCCAGGTGGATATCGAGCCAACCGCCATCGGCGGTGGCCTGCATCCCGACGCCGCACTTGTGGCCGATGCCGGACTGACAGCCGAGACCATACTCTATTGGCTGGATCAGGCAGAGATCGCGCCAAGCGGCTTCACCCGCGAATTGGATATCGAAGTGCTCACGGCCCACCCCGTAGGAGCGGATAAGACAGCCGATGGCTTTGTGAACTTTGTCCAGGCTCTAGAACGACTTGAAAAGGCGTTGCCTAAGAATCGTGTCCTCGTCACCGATGGCGGGCGGTTCATGACCGAAGTCTGGTGCCGCATCTCCGCTCCCGATCCACAAAGCTTCGTTGTCACAGCAAATTTCGGTTCCATCGGGCTTGGCTTGCCGGAAGCCATCGGCGCGGGTGTTGCCGTTCCGGACAGGCCCGTGGTGGTCTTTTGCGGCGATGGCGGCTTCATGATGGGCGGAATCAACGAATTCAACACTGCCGTGCGCCTTGGGCTTGATCTCATTGTCATTGTTGCAAACGACTCCGCCTATGGAGCTGAACATATCCAGTTTCTCGACCGGAAAATGGACCCGAGCCTGACTGAATTCCACTGGCCTTCGTTCGCTGACATCGCCAGATCGCTTGGTGGACAAGGGATCGAAGTCCATTCGAATGCAGAACTCGAAACCGCGCTTGCAGCGATTGAGCACCGGAAGGCCCCTGTTCTCATCGAACTCCGGCTCGACCCGCACGACCTGCCACGTATGCGTATCTGAAGGGCGGTCGTAGGGCTACGCCACCCCTATGTTGAAAACCCTTGGCATGGCGGCCTAATCAATGGCTTTGTTGACGGCATGGATGCGGTAGAACGCAACCTTCGTAACTTACCTCGGCTCTGGTGTTGCGCTTGAAGGGCATCGTGCCGACAGGCTGCCTCAACGCCGGAACGGTTCGATCGCATCGGCCGAAAGCGCATACCCAATATCGGCGAGCCTAGTGCTGGTCGAGGCCGTCCCGAACATCCCGATGACGTTGACCGCCTCGAACAAATCCGTGCTTTTGTAAGGCGTGCCGGTGGTCACAAAAACCAGCTGGTTCGCCGGCGGTGGTGGCACGTGGATACATGCACCAACATAGGGCACCAAAATGAAGGCCGTGACCCCTGCCCCGGTCGTATCCAGCGGAACCATATACCCCGGAATGCGCACGATCTTGCCATTGTAATCGGTGCGGACACCGGAAGATTGCGGCTGCTGCGATCGAACCATCGCCATTTCGTCATGCGGAATGATCCCCATCCCCTGAAGCGTCTGGGTGATGTTCTCCTGTCCGGGCGGGATCAGATCGGACCAGTCGAGATCGATAAAATCTTCGCGGGCCATTGATGCAGCGGGAAGGCCCAACATTGCCGCGAGGGCAGTCATGAACAGGCGCCGATCAGAGTGCATCAAATCCATGGTCAACTTATTTCCATTCATAGAGTTCGATGAGGTCCGCGCGCATGCTATACCCGATGTCGGCCAGATTGGTGCTGATCGGGTCGACCATGATCGTCCCTGTCACCCAAACTGGTTCAAACATCACTTGCGCATTCCACGGGCGCTTTGACGTGACAAACACCAGTTGGTTCGGGGGCGGGGGTGGGACATGGATGCAAGCCCCTGCGTAGGGCACAAGGATGAATTCCGTGACGCCGCTGCCGCTTGTCTGAAGGGGCAACATAAATCCGGGCATTCGCACTTGGGCGCCGTTAAGCGCCGTGACAAAACGGTTGGCATTCTTGTCAAAAACAGGTCGCCAGATGTCATTTGCTTCATCCAACATCCCTTCGCCGATGATCTCGGCAGGCGGAACACCTTCGGGGATAAGGTCGGCCCATCCGATTTGTTGCACGGATCTCGCGGCAACAGGGTTGGCCAGCGCCAGAGCCGACAAGGCGACCAAGCCTGACATGGCCATGCGGCGTGTCGTTTGCATCTGTTCCCTCCTGCTCAAATCAGGTTCTGGCGGTCATCCCATCGCTTAGTGAAAGGCGATAGGCTCTGATTGCGGGAAACAGGCTTGTTAAGGCTGCGGCAACAATGACGCCCCCCACCACAAGCCCCTCCCGCGATGAAAGTGGCTCTATCGGCAAATATAGACCAAATGCGGCATCGACATAAGGCTGCATGACCCACATTCCCCCGTAGAGCAGCAAGATGCCGAACAAGGCTGCAAGGACCGCCATCAACACCGCCTCCAGCATGAGCATACCCATAATCGTCACCGGGCGCGCGCCCACCGCACGCAGGATCGCCATCTCACGGCGCCGCTCGTTCAGGCCCGAGAAAATCATCGCCGCCATGCCCAGCAAGGCGGTGGCCACTACCATACCCGAGACCCCGACAAGAGCCGTTTCCGCAATGCCAACGGTGCCCCAAAGCTCCTGCAATGCGACACCGGGTAGAACGGCCAATAGCGGTTCCTTCGAGTATTGGTTGATGCTGCGTTGCAGGGCAAAAATCTGAAGGCGGGATTTTACGCCGATCATGGCAGCGGTGATGGCGCCAGGGGTCAGATCCATCTGCCGGATTTCATCCGGGGGCGTCATCTGACCGGGAACCTGCGCACCGCTTTGCCAATCGACATGAATGGCCTCGATCGCCTCAAGGCTGACGATCACAGTCCGATCGACCGGCGTGCCTGTCTTGGCAAGGATGCCCGAAACCCGAAACGGCTGGTTATCGTGGCTCACGAAGGACGCAAGACCGTGTGCCACGACTAACGGCTCATCGACCGTATATCCAAGCGTCGCAGCCACGTCGGCCCCGATCACTGCATCGAACAGATCGTCGAAAGCACGGCCCTCGGCGAATTCCAAAGCCCTGCCGCCGCGGTATTTGTAGCGTTCGAAATATTCCGTCGTCGTGCCCATCACGCGGAACTGCCTGTGGCTGTCCCCCAAGGATATTGGTACGATCCAATCTACTTCCGGTCGCGCAGCGATGTCGAGATAGCTGTCCCACGTGACGTTATTGGTCGCGTTGCCGATGCGGAACACCGAATAAAGCAACAGTTGAACTGATCCAGACCGCGCGCCCACAATCAGGTCAGTGTCTGAAATCGTATCACCAAAACTCGCCTTGGCACCGGTACGCACTTTCTCCACTCCCAGGAAAAGGGCAACCGACAGGGCGATTGAAAAAATTGTCAGCCCGACGGTCAGACGGCGCGCGATGAGGCTGCGCAGAGCAAGATGCAACAGTATCATGCGGCGGCCTTGCGGGTGAGAGTCGCAATGTCTTTCATGGAGACACTGCGATCAAAGCGGGTGGCCAGCCGTTCATCATGGCTCACCATTAAAAGCGTCGATCCGGCGACCGCACATTGAGCAAAGAGCAGATCGAGGAAATTCGCCTGCGATCCGGCATCAAGCGCGGATGTGGGTTCATCCGCAATAATCAACGAAGGTGCGCCGATGAGGGCACGTGCAACCGCCACCCGCTGTTGTTGGCCGACGCTGAGGCGGTCCGCAGTGGCGGATGTCACAGCATCCCGCGCGAGACCAAGTGCATCGGTCAGGGTAAGGGCGGCAGCACGTGCATCTCCTGCCCGGGCACGCCGTTCGGGCGCGAAATGCAGCGGCAGCAGGATATTGTCCATGGGCGAGGCGTAAGGCAGCAAGTTGAACTGCTGGAACACGATCCCGATTTTCTCGGCGCGAAAGCGGTCCCGCGTGGCCGCGCGCATTGATGCCATTTCAATGCCGTCAACCCGGATTGAGCCCCGTTGGGCCGCATTGATACCACAGATCAGAGACAGAAGGGTCGACTTCCCCGACCCGCTTTCCCCCAGCAATAATACACGCTCGCCCCGTTTAAGGGCAAAGCCGGGAACGGTAAGGCCGAAAGCATCGCGTCCGGCCCAGAAAAACTCCACCTGATTGAGGCTCAGGGCGTCTTTTGTCGCTGTTGTGTCAGTCACCTCGCATCCTCGTCAGATCAGCCCCGAAAGGTCGACCATGGGAGCTTCGCGCACGACGTCAAAACCTTGCGAGCCTTTGTCAGAGATCATTTGCACATCGACCTCTAGCGCATTCGGGAAAGTTTCAAAGTAGGCGAATTCAATATGGTCGATGGCGCTTGGATCAGTGCAGCTCAACAGATACTCTGCGTGAAATTCGGTATGTTTCGCACCCTCGACTTCTGCGTGATCGTCAGGTTCCTCATGCGCGTGGTTTTCCTCAGCATGGTCCTCATGGGTATGGTCCTTGTGGGCATCGTCATGATCATGATCATGCGCCTCATCCTCCCCGTGATGCTCGTCAATCAGGCCCGCGCTCGCTGAGGTCACTGCGCAACCTGCCGCGGCAGGCAGAACAAAAAGCGACAGCGGCTTTGATAGTTCAGCAATCGCCGCGTCCAGTTTAGCGCGGTCTTCTGCCGTTTTGGCCTCATACTCAAAACCCACGATGTCAGCACCGGGCGCTTCCAGCTCCATCGCGACCTGTGTGCCCTCAATAGCAATATTGAGCGCGGAGTGTCCGTGCTCATGCGCGCCAAGCTCCCGTGTCTCCTGCGCAAAAACTGCGGTGGGAACCAAAAGTGCGAAGATCAATGCTGCGTTTTTCATCGGGGTATCTCCGTGCCGGGTGATGAGCGGAAAGTGGGAAATTAGGTGGACGTGCGAAGGCTTCCGACGATGCTGAGCATTGCAAAAACCAAGGCGGCAACACATACAATGGACGGCCCTGCGGGTGTATCAAATACATAGGCCGCCCGCAGCCCGACCAGTGCCGAGACACTGCCGATGGCTGCCGCCACCACGGCCATGCCTTCGGGTGTGCGGCTTAATGGGCGTGCGGCTGCGGCAGGAATGATCAACATCGCAGCGATCAGCAGAACGCCGACGACCTTGATCGCAACAGCAACAGTAATAGCAAGCGCAAGCGTCAGAACGAGCTGTTCACGCTTGGGGTCGATCCCGCTGGCATAGGCCAAGTCCTCATTCAACGTCGCGGTCAACAGAGCCGACCAGCGCCAGCCGATCAGCGCCACGACCAGCGCCGCACCGCCCCAGATCACCGCAAGATCAGTGCGCGACACGGCCAGGATGTCACCGAAAAGATAGGCCATCAGATCAATCCGGATGCCCGACAGGAACGACACTGCCACCAAGCCAAAGGCAAGCGCCGAATGTGCCAACACACCCAAAAGCGTGTCCATGGCATAGCCACGCCCTGTCAGCAGGTTCACCGTCAGCGCCATGACAAGCGCGATCACCAAGGCACCTGCGAATACCGAGATTGACAGCGCTAACGAGAGAGCAATGCCCAGGATCGCGGCATGTGCCGTCGCGTCGCCAAAATAGGCCATGCGCCGCCAGACGACGAAACAGCCCAGTGGGGCCGCGGCCAGTGCTACACCGACCCCGGCGAGAGTTGCGCGCATCATGAAATCATCCAGCATTATTCGGCGGCCTCTGTTTGGGTATGCCCGCATGTGTCATGCGAATGGTGTTCGTGATCATGATCATGGCGGTAAAGCGCCAGCGCGCCCATCGTGCCCGAGCCGAACAGCGCGCGATACTCGGGCGCAGACGCCACGACCTCGGGCGTGCCTTCGCAGCACACATGACCGTTAAGGCAGATCACTCGATCAGATGCGCTCATCACCACATGCAATTCATGGCTGATCATCAAAACTGCGCAACCCGTCTCGCGACGCACCGTTTCAATCTGTTGATAAAACGCGGCAGAACCAGGTTGATCAAGGCCTTGTGTCGCCTCATCCAAGAGCAATATCTGCGGCTTGCCGATCAGGGCCCGCGCCAGCAAGACCCGTTGAAACTGCCCGCCAGAGAGCCGCGACATCTGCGCCTTGGCAAGATCCGGCACTCCGGCTTGCTTGAGCGCAGCCTCAATCTCGACAGCTGCCACACCGCGCGGCAGGGCAAGAAAACGCGCGACGGTCATTGGTAGGGTCGGATCAATATGCAGCCTTTGCGGGACATAACCCAGCCGGACATTCGCGCCGTGTTTCACCCGCCCCTTTGCGGGCTTCACAGCCCCAATGATGGCGCGCAAAAGGCTGGTTTTACCCGACCCGTTTGGGCCGACGATGGTCACGATCTCACCAGCATCGACGCTCAGCGACACGTTTGAAAGCACGATATTGGCACCGTAGCGGATGCTCAGGTTTTCAACTTCAATAAGGCTCATGCGTCTGCCTTTTCAGCACAGCCGGGGCAGACGCCCTCCGCCTCGACCACTGTGCGTTCAATCCTGAAACCGGTTGCTTTTGCAGCCGATGTCAAAGCGCTGCGGCTGGTTTCCGATTGTGCTTCGGCGACAGAGTCGCAAAGGCGGCAAATCATGAAAGCCGGCGCGTGGATCTGGTCGGGATGTGCACAAGCGATAAAGGCATTAAGCCGCTCGATCTTGTGGGCAAGCCCGTGTGTCACCAGAAAATCAAGCGCACGGTAAGCGACCGGCGGCTGCGATCCAAAGCCTGCATCGCGCAACCGGTCGAGGATAACATATGCCCCAAGCGCCCTGTGCTCTTGCAGCAGTATTTCCAGCACCTTCCGACGCACAGGTGTAAACCGCAACCCGTCATCCGCACAGCGCGTTTCGGCGGCCAACAGCCCATCGGCAACGCAAGCCGCATGATCATGCCGCTCAAAACCGAGAGGGGCTTCGGGAGAAATATTCGAAGGGCCACTTGTCATGTTATTACGTTTCTCGTATGGAAGATGTAATGTTATATAATCACGTGGAAGTCACAATGTCCAGAACACTCCTGCCCATTTCCCTCGCTGCTGCTTTGATCGGCAGCACAGCCTTTGCCGAAGCGCCAAGCGTAGCTGTTGATATAGCGCCTGTCCATTCGCTGGTCGCGCGCGTGATGGAGGGCGTAGGAACCCCGAATCTAATCGTTCAACAAGGCGCCAGCCCGCATGAATACGCACTGCGCCCCTCCGAGGCAACCGCGCTGCAAGAGGCTGATCTGGTCTTTTGGGTGAGTGCGGACCTGTCGCCTTGGCTGGAGGGCGCGATAGATACGCTGGCCGCCGATGCTTCGGCAACCGAACTTTTGGAAACTGACGGGACGATTAGACTGGGTTTCCGCGAAGGCGCATTGTTCGAAAAGCACTCACACAGCGCAGAGGCGCATGACGACGCGGATCATGATGACCATTCCGAAGAGGACCATGATCACGACGACCATGCGGAACACGGCGACCATGATGACCATGATGACCATGATGACCATGAAGGACACGACCATGGCAAACATGATTCTCACGCATGGCTCTCGCCGCAAAACGCCTCTAACTGGCTGAATGTGATCGCAGCCCAGCTTTCGACCGCTGATCCGGACAACGCAGGTACTTACTTTGCAAATGCCGCCGCAGGCCGCGCAGAACTTGACGCGGTAATCACCGAAGTCAATGCGATGCTTGAACCCCTGCGCGGTGGTCGTTTCATCGTTTTTCATGATGCCTACCAGTATTTCGAAAATGATTTCGACTTCCCCGCTGCAGGCGCTATTTCGGTCAGCGATGCCTCTGATCCTAGCCCGGCGCGTATCGCTGAAATCCGCGAGAGAATTTCCGCCGAAGGCATCGATTGCGTTCTTGCCGAGCCGCAATTCAACCCAGGCCTTGTCACAACGGTTCTGGATGGGTCTGATGCGAAAACTGCGGTTATCGATCCCTTGGGTTCCGATCTGGAACTAGGCCCTGCGCTCTACCCCCGAGTCATCCGCAATCTCGCGGCATCGCTTGCGGAATGCCTATAATCCGCAACCTACACCTCTGCTTTAGGGGACGTGCCTCATCAATGACGCCAAGGCACGTCCCCCTTCAGCGCTCATCATCAGCATCGCCGGTGGGCTGATCACAATCCTCAGCATCGGCATATTGCTGCCACACCTGCGATGATTTGCTCTTTTTACACAATATCGTTATGTCATAACATTCTATAAGTATTTGCCCGTGAGTAGACTTCGAAATGACCTCTGACGCTTCACGCACCGATACCCGTTTACCTGTCACTTTGCTGACGGGATTTCTTGGCGCAGGAAAGACCACGCTCTTAAGTGCTGTTCTTCAAGCGACGGGCGGACCCAAGCTTGGCTCGATACGCTGGTCGCACTGCGCGGTCCCAACATTTTGAGAGTAAAGGGGATTGTGTTTCTTGAAGGGATTGGAACGCCCTTCGTCTTCCATGGCGTGCAGCATATCTTTGATCCACCCGTCCCCCTGCTCGACTGGCCCAGCGGCGACCGTTGCTCACGCATCGTGGTGATTGCCCGCGACATGACCCGCCCTGAACTGGCGCGCAGTCTCGATATGCTGCGCGGTCACGCGAGACGCGCTGGTGCTGGTTCTCGACCCGATTTCCGTCCTGAGGATGCAACATGACACGCAATCTTGGTGCAACGACAATAAAACGTCGCCAAAGGGCCGCCGATCCAATGGCGGCCTATGACGCGCTTCCACCTGTCCTGCGTCGTTGGCTCGCCGATGCTGCGTTGCCTTGGTCGCCTGTATCCTGCCGCCGCATTTGGCTCGTCGCACGCGCAAACGGCGACGGTGACGCGGAGGTGCTCGCCCGTCTTGACCGCGCAGAGCGCAAGACGCTCTCCCGCGATCGTTTCACTCAATCCCATCTTGCAAACACTTGATCACCACCCGGTAAAAGGAACACAAACACTCCTCAACTCGCCGCCGCCGTGCACGGTGCACTGGCTATTAACGCCGTGCCCGTCTGGGCCGACGATGGATTGGTCACATGGCGCATCTTCGTCGCAGACCACACCTCGCCGACAATCACAGCCATCGACCTCAATGCGCCAGACCAGTATTGGACGTTAAACGTCGCAGGACCGGCAAAGCTCTATCCGTCGGCAGACAAGGCGCTGGTCGTCGCTGCTCAATCTCACAACGAGCAGGTCGAATTCCTGAGCGGCGGTTTGTCTCCCGACAACCATGGCGATCATGCAGGTATCGAGGTAACCGAGCCAACCCATATCGGCACAATCCAATGGCCGCGCCCGTTCCATATCGTCAACCACAGCGGAGCGGTTGCGATCACCCTCAACAAGGGCCAGCCACGCATCCATCATCGGTGAAAACGCAATTATCAACGGCGATTTGGCCGGGCAGCAGGATCCCATGAGCGTCGCGTATCACGGTTTCGTGGCGGATATGGGGGGCTATCTCGTAAATTCCGTCCCCAAGCAAGAGTCGACGGAGGAAGACAAAGCACCGCCGCGCGTCGGTATCAGCAGCATCAAAGCCGACGGCGCCGATGGGCAAAACGCACCCATGCGCCGGTCCCTTCCGAAGGGAAATCAGGACCGGCGAGACCTATACGTTGTAAAGAGGTCCCAGAACGCCAGCAGTACCGTGAGAGCTATGACCGCTCCAAGATCCAGGCGCGGCACATGGAAAATGAGAATGCCGAGGAAACCTACCAGCACGAGAAACGCGAAGACCGCAATATTCTATTCATTTTTCAATTCCCGTCATCGAGGGTTTCAAGATGTGTCGCCAACCACCGTGCTGTTCGCAGCAGCCGTGCATCATCACCGAGCCGCCCGACAAGCTGCACACCCATTGGCATGCCGTTTTCTGCGGTAAACACAGGCAGTGTGACGGCAGGCATGCCGCTAAGGGTCCATATCCCATTAAACACAGAACTCCCCGTATCGTCCAACCCCTCCGGAGCAGGGCCAAGAGCCGCCGGACACAAGATTGCGTCGCAGCGGGCAAACACTGCATCCATCCCTGCATTGATCAGTTCGCGCCAGTCCAATGCAGCAATATAGTCGCGCGCAAGAACTGATTTCCCTTGGTCAATCGCGGTTTTCAGTTTGTCCGGCATCAGGTCGCGCCCGCGCCGCTCCAACCCATAGTAGCA
Source organism: Rhodobacteraceae bacterium LMO-JJ12 (assembly GCA_021555075.1). Taxonomy (NCBI): domain Bacteria; kingdom Pseudomonadati; phylum Pseudomonadota; class Alphaproteobacteria; order Rhodobacterales; family Paracoccaceae; species Rhodobacteraceae bacterium LMO-JJ12. The sequence continues at coordinate 287,473 of JAKGBX010000003.1, read as the reverse complement.
TTTTGCCATCTCGGCAAAATTGATACGCTCGCGGATAGCAGCAACCTCGTCCAGATCGGGCCAGGAGACCTCGAAGCATTGCTCCCCCAACAGGGCAACCAAATCCTCGGTTGCAGCGATCATCTGCGGGTCCGCCTGCTCCCAGCCCGGCAATTTTGCAAACGCAAAAACAGGGCTAACTGGCGCTTTGGATTGGGCGACATCCAGCAAACGTGGCATCGCCACAAGCTCGCTTGCCCGGTCCGCCGGATCATGGCCTGCCAGGATCTCCGCCAGAAGCGCACAATCCTCGACGCTGCGTCCAAACACCCCGACGGTATCGAGAAACGGCGATTGCGGAAGGATACCGGTTCGCGGAATCAAGTCGAATGTAGGCTTAAGGCCGACGATACCACAGAAAGCAGCAGGTCTGATACCCAGAACGCCAAAACGCTTGCTGGTGACCTGCCGTCCAACCATGAAATCGGGTGACCAGAACGTCCATTGTCCGGACCTTACCATCGCGTCACCCTCGGCACCGCGCCGTGCTGCTCCGAGCATGCACAGGATGGCAATCTCAGCCGTAGCATCGGACAGAACGTCTGGCGTGTTCGTAACCACGACCCCTGCCACTTTTGCGGCGGCAAGATCGACATGATCTGTACCCACCGAGTGATTCGCGATTATCTTGAGCCTTGGTCCAATTGCATCGACCACTTCGGCACTGAAGTGCTCTGAATGACAGGGCAGAACCGCGTCCACCTCACGGCATGCCGCAATCAGTTCGTCGCTGGAAACGACCCTGTCGTCGTCATTGAGCACGACATCATAATCATGCGCTGCCCTCTGTTCGACAATTGGTCGCAACCTACGCGTAATCAGCGGTTTGGCTTTGGCGATCTTCATGTCCTTGCATCGGCTGGGGTGTTGATCTGTTTCGGATTACTGATGGGCCAGTGCGTGTTAGCCCATGTATCGCAAGCGTTTGATAAGCGACGATGCACCCCAGCGCCCACCACCCATTTTCTGTACGTCCTTGTAAAACTGATCTTCCAGCGCCGTGACCGGCAGACTGGCCCCCGTTTCATCCGCAGTATCGAGGCAAATGCCCAGAGCCATGCGCATCAAATCTACTGCAAACCCGTGTTAGAATTGATCCGCCAGCATGGTCTCATAGCGGTTCGACATCTGCCAGCTACCTGCGGCTCCCTGGCTGATCACCTCGACCACTGCGGCCCCGTCCAGCCCTGCCTTCTCACCAAAGTGCAGCGCCTCAGACAGACCCTGCACCAAACCCGCAATGGCAATCTGGTTGCTCATCTTAGTGATCTGTCCAGCGCCCGACTCCCCAATCCTTCTGCAGATTCGGGCATAGGCTGCGATTGCCGACTCTGCTGCTTCATACTGCGCGTTGTCGCCACCGCACATCACCGAAAGCACTCCATTTTCTGCGCCTGCCTGCCCACCGGAGACTGGCGCATCGACAAAGCCGATTCCAAGCTTTTTCAGCCGCAGCGAACATCTCACGCGTGACTGCCGCAGGAACTGTGGTGTGATCTACGAAGATCGAACCGGTCGCCATGCCCGCAAAAGCCCCGTCAGGGCCGATGCAGACGTCGCGCAGATCATCGTCATTGCCCACACACGCCGTGACAAAATCAGCGCCCTCCGCCGCCTCCCGCGGCGTGGCGGCCATCGCACCTTGGCGCTCAGCCACCCAAGCTTCCGCCGTGGCCATCGTGCGGTTATAGACTGTGACCTCATGCCCATTGGCAGCTAGGTGCCCCGCCATCGAATAGCCCATTCCACCAAGACCCAAAAATGCCAATTTTTGCCATCGATCATATCCTCCCGCAAACCTCGTTCGTATGATTCTTGTCCAGCTACGGGGATGAATGCGAGCGGGTAGGATAAACTTCTCTGTAGCGACCAACACCTCCGCGCCTTGAAAATTAGGTGCAGGCAGTTCACAGTCCGCCACCACAAACACGTATCACCAAACCTCACGTTCCGCCTGTTTGCGCGATAAATACACTTAAGCCGTCGGGCTCAGGTTGGCTCGTTGTTCGACAAACGCATACCTGTCGGCCCGCAAAGCGGAGTGGCGCGCCATTTCTACAAAATCATCAAAGTCAGGTTTGCACGACGCAAGGCTGTCCATAGATTTGTTGCGCTTGCGTTCCAGCTCTCGACTTATTCAAGCAACTTTTCGTTCGAAGGCCGTGCGGACCCGTCACCGAAACCTTGAGCCGGGAGCGTTGCCAACGCAGCGCAACAATTAGATGTCGCGGACGCTTCGAGAAAAGCTCTTAACTCGTATTTACCTCGAAACGCTTTCATCAGACAATCTAATCAAGGTCGTGCGGAAATAGACTTCATCATGGCCGCATTTTCCCGGATCAATCGCTTGGACGCCATCCCTGGCTCGGAACCCCAAACCGCAATCCAGCGATAAAACACTGGTGTCAGAAACAGGGTAAAGACAGTGGCAAAACCAAGCCCACCAACGATGACCCAACCGACCGCGATACGCGCCTCCGCTCCCGCACCAGACGTCAAGATCAGGGGGAGGCCACCAAAAACAGTCGATACCATCGTCATCATCACCGGGCGGATGCGCAGACGCAGAGCGTCACGGATGGCGCTGTCGATATCCTGACCTGCCTCGCGCAGTTGATTGGCAAATTCAACAATCAGAATACCGTTCTTGGACATAACCCCGATCAGCATCACCAAACCAATCTGGCTATAGTAATTCAGCGATCCACCCGTCAGCGAAATTGCCAGAAGCGCCGCGGCGAGGCCAAACGGGACCGTCAACATGATGACAACTGCACTGGCTATGCTTTCAAACTGTGCGGCCAGCACCAGAAACACAACCACGAAAGCCATGCCAAACACCAGATACATACCCATCTGGCCGTCTGTCAGGGTCGCAGCTTCGCCAGTGAAAATGATACCCATCCCGTCGGGCAGCCGCTCCGCCGCAATATCGGTCAGGCGCGCCATTGAAGTTCCAAGATCAACACCTTGTCCAAGGTTGGCTTGAACCGAAACAGCAAGCGATCCACCCTGACGCTCGATTTCCGACTGACTGACGACCGGCACCAGCGTTGCAGCAGCCGAAAGCGGGATATAAGCGCCATCCGGCAAACGTAGAAAGATCGATTCAAGGTCTGAAGGGTCGTTGATCGGAGGGCCGCCCGGCACAACGTTTACGTCGGTTTCGGTGTCATCTTCAAACACTGTAACGGCGATATTTCCTTGAACCATAGCACTTACAGTCTGGGCGATTTCCGCCTCGCTCAAGCCAAAAACACGGGTCATATCCGGGTCCACCCGCAACTCGTATTGCGCCTGCACGCTGTCGTTGGAAAGTTGCGGGTTAATGAAGGTTTCGTCAGCCGACATCGCCGCAACCAGATCGTCGGCGGCATTTGTCATGGCCTCAACATCCGTACCAGTGACAGCAAATTGCAAGCCACGCCCAGCACCCCGGATATTCAGGCTGTTGGTCGATCTGGCACTGACCTGAACACCCGGCACATCTGAAAGTTGCTTGCTAACTTCTGTGATGATTTCTTGCTGGCTTCGCTCTCGCTCGCTCCAATCAGGCAGGCGCACGATGATAAGGGCGTTGGTCCCCCCCCAAATGCCAATGATACTTTGGACCGCCCTGACTTCTCCGCTTTCGTAGTAAGGTTTCAGGATCGCTTCGACCTGCGAAACCTGAGTTTCAAGATACTCAACCGTGGTGTCAGATGCACCCCGCGCCTGGATCAGGAAAAATCCCCGATCTTCATCGGGCGTAATGCTGGAAGATAGCGTTCCGGCGGCACCAACCGCAATGAATGCAAAGCCGGTAGCGACTGCCAGAACGATCAATGGCGTGCGAATTGCCCAATCCATTACCGCATCAAAGCCACGCGAAAGAGCGCCGGGTTTGTCTGGCACATTTGCTCGTTTCGGGTCGGGTTTACCGGGATCCAGGAACGCGGCAAGCACGGGCGTCAGTGTCAGCGCCGTAATGGACGACAAAGTCACTGCGAATGCCAAAACAAAGCCAAACTCGCTGAACACGCCGCCCGCCTGCCCCGGCAGAAAAGAGATCGGAATGAAAACAGCAGCCAGCGTCGCAGTGGTCGAGATGACGGCGAAGAAAACTTCATTTGTGCCGGCTGCGGCGGCAGCAAAGGCCCCCATGCCTTGCTTGCGTTTTCGCACGATGTTCTCGATCACGACAATGGCGTCGTCCACAACCATGCCTGTGGCAAGAACCAATGCCAGAAGACTGATAGTATTAACCGAAAACCCGGCCATCCAAATAGCCGCTATCGTCCCGACGAGCGCCACCGGGATCGTAACCGCCGGGATCAACGTGGCGCGGGGTGAGCGCAGGAAAGCGAAGATCACCGCGATAACGATCACAGTGGCCAAACCGATGGATTTGACCACTTCGTTGAGTGAGCCCTCGATGAATACACCATCATCGGACGTGATGATGAGATCCACATTTTCGGGGAGTTCGGCACGAAGCTCTTCAACGGCAATACGCACCGCCTTTGAAATTTCGAGCGTATTGCCCACCGACTGGCGGCTGATGTTCAACCCAATGGCCGGTTGGCCGTTGACGCGGGCAAAAACATCGCTGTCCTCTGGAACCACCTGAACGAAGGCTACGTCGGATACGCGGGTCGTGGCATTGATGAGGATCTGACCAACCCTATCAGTGGTCACTTCGGCGTTCCCTACACGCAACGCCACAGTTTGTGAGGATGTCTCCAACTCACCAAGTGGCGTGTCGTCACGCAAGGACGACAGCGCGTCTGCGACGTCGAACACCGTCAACCCACGACTGAGCAGCGATGGCATATCAAGGGTCACACGAAACTCGTTGGCCCGGTTTCCGCGCAAAGTGACTTCGGCAATACCGTCGATCAGGGACAGGCGATCATAAATGATCCCCTCGGCCAATTCGGTCATCTCATCAAAGGTGGCATCGCCCAATATAGCGATACGAATTATAGCATCTGCGTTGCTGTCGCTTTTGGTCACGATCGGGTCATCAATATCTTCAGGAAGCTGGCGCAGAGTAGCGGACACAATTTCACGCGCTTCATTCGCAGCGATATCGACATCCGTGCCTTCGGAAAGGTCTATCGTGATGCGGCTTGAGCCTGTGGAGGAGTTCGACTCGATATAGGACAGGCCCTCAAGCGCACTCAACGCGTCTTCCAAAACCAGCGTCACCTGCTCATCAACCGTTGCCGGAACCGCGCCTTCATATGTGGTTCTGACCGACAGCACAGGTCGGTCAACATCCGGCATTTCGCGCACATCCACCGCGACCAGAGCAGCAAGACCCGCAATCAGGATCAATAGACTGAGGACAATGCCCAACAAGGGACGTGCAACAAAAAGTGCAGCCATGCCGCGCCGGCCGCCTTGCAGTTTGGGGCTGCTCATGTTGGCTCCTCGGTCTCGGGTGATGTCTGGGTATTGAGTTGGCCAACATCAGGAGATGCAGATTGAGGTTCGGCTTCGGGCGCATTGTTTTCGGGTTCGCTTACCGGGCTATTTGCGGCAGTGATGCGCGCGCCCGGCCGCAACTTATGCGCACCTTCAGCGACAACCAGAGTTCCAGGGGCAATATCCCCTTCGATCCAAACCTGATCACCACGTCGAAACAGAATTGTCACCGCGACCGGTTCGACAACACCATCATTGCTGATCCAGATGCTCGATCCACTACGTGACCATGTGATTGCAGTTGAAGGAAGAACCGCCAGCGGTTCACTTTCGTGGAAAATACGAACAGAAAAGGTCATTCCCGGCCAAAGCAGAGCATCGGGATTTTCGACAAGCGCCTTGACCGTCACGCTACGCGTAACGGTATCGATACGGCTGTCGAAGGCCACGATTTCGCCTTCAAATGTTCGCCCGACAAATGACGGCGTGTTCGCAAGAACCCGCTGTTCCCTTGCCAATAGCCCGACAGATCGTTCTGGCAATTCAAACTCAACCAGCAAAGATTCGGAATCATCGATGGTCACGACGACGCTTTCCTCGTGCACCACATCGCCGATTTCCACATCGCTCAGACCCAGCTTGCCCGAAATCGGTGCGCGGATCGTTCGATCTCCCAACGCCACTTTGGCAAGCCCTACTTTCGCTTCCGCCAGGCGTTGCGCCACCCTCGCCTGCGAAAGCGTGACATCCGTGACCGTTGAGTTTCCTGTGGCCCTCAACCGTTCATACCGCTCCATGGTCTCGTTGGCCTGTTCAAGTTCTGTCTGTGCAATCTCAAGATTATAAACTTGTGCCCGCGCATCGAGTTGCACCAACACGTCACCAACCGAAACCAGCCGATTGGCGGCAAGGTTGGTTGCGACCACCTCACCCGAGACTCTCGCGATTACGTTGGCACTGCGCAAAGCACTGGCGCTACCAACGGCACGAAGGATGTCTTCGTAAGGTTGCATTTCCAGAGGGGTCAAAACCACTGCCGTTGCGTTGGCACCTTTTGCGCCCCCAGCCTTCCCCGCCCCTTGTTGAGAACCGCCGGTTTTGTCAGCTTGCTCACTGCCACCGGCTTGAAGACCGACAACATCCTCAAGATAAGCCGGAACGCCAAAGGCGGCATAATATGCTCCGGCGAGTATCAGGAGTGAAGCAACCAAAGTGACAAGCTTACGCATCCGAAAAATACCTTCATGCAGTTCCGGTTTGGCCATCTCGCCTGCCGGGTGACTTTAAATCGTTCGTCCGACCATGCGGCTCAGAGTTGTGTCTTTGTCGACGAATTGATGTCTAAGCGTTGCACCGACATGTAGGATCAGCAATCCGATAAGCGCCAAGGCAGTAAAATGATGCCCTGCACCCGCAAAATTCGCAACCCATTCCACCTTCTCCTGCGCGGGAATGATCACTCCAAAGGCGTTCACGTCTCGTCCACTATAAATCGACATCACGATACCGGAGAGCGGCATTGCGAAAACCGTGCCAAGCAATGCCCAATGCGTCACCTTTGAGCCAAGGGATTGCCAGCGCGGCATGGCTGATGCTGCGCGGGGAAAACCTTGCGCAACGCGCCAGCCAATCCGCCAAAGACCATATGCAAAGACCAGCACACCAATCGGTTTATGCCAATCCCGGATGGCGGCCACTACCTCACGAGAAAACGGGCCGTATTCCATTATCAGGCCAGAGATCAGCATTCCGATCATAGCGACCGCAACAATCCAGTGATTGATCCGCGAGATTAGACCATAGGTTTTGGGGCTATCGCACAGGTCTTTTGTGTCTGTCTGCTGTTGCATCTACCGATTTCCATTGTGCAGCGGGCACTGCTCTAAATCACGTTTTCATTGCCGTCGTGGTTTTCACTAGAATGGTTGCGGCGGAGGCTATTCAGCCCCCGCCACATCCTCGTCAGCCTCGGCGATCACCTTTGCGGGGGCCGTCGTGCCCTTTACCATTGTGACCTTTATGGTCACGTCCGGGCCGATCTTCACGGTCCAGCTGGCCGTCATCATTGCGGTCCATCCGCTCAACGATGTTGCCAAACCGTTTGTCCATCTCCGCCTGTGTCACCGCCCCGTCACCGTCTGCGTCAAGGTTTTGGAAGGCATCGACCATACGATCACGCGTCAAGTCGAGATAGATCGTCTCAAACTCATCAAGCGAGATGTCGCCCTCGCCCGACGCATCGGCATTGCTCACCAACCCATTGCGGAAGGTATCGACTTCCGCCTGCGTCACCGCGCGGTCGCTATTGGCGTCAACTTTTTGGAGGATCTGACCCATCATTCCGCGCCCGCCACGATCACCGTGACCTTTACGAAAATCGGCGCGCGTGACTTCAGGTGTTTGCGCTGTTGCTTCAACCTGAGCAGGTGCAGCTTGGGGCGCAGTCTGTGCGGTAGCAACCGTCAGACCAGACAAGATGGCGGCAACGGCAAGAAAGCTGCCGGGGAGGATTTTTGAATTTTTCATGTCGTATCCTTTCGGGTTTCTGCTGAGGCATTCGTTGCCTCGGTGAACCTCACTTAGGGGCTTTTGCGCCAAAAGGTTTGTCAGCGCCAATGCCACTTTGTCGTTATCTGTCGCAGGGTCGCGACCTGATACATCTTGCGACAATTCAGCTTCGAAACAGCCTGTCAGTTGGTTGATTTCCAGAGGGAAAAGAGCGCTATTGAGGGCAACGGAGTCAGAGCAGGCCTCCGAGGAGACACACAATGACCGACCCGATCGCGCCCCAAATCCTTATCGTCGACGATGCCCGCGACATACGCGAACCACTCGGGCAATATCTGCGCAAACAAGGTTTCAGAACGCGGCTAGCCGCACATGCCGCTGAGGCACGCGAGATTCTGGCCGAGGCCGCCATTCATCTTGTCGTTCTCGACATCATGATGCCGGGCGAAGACGGGCTGAGCCTTTGCCGTTATGTCGTCGCCCATGACGGCCCGCCCGTACTGCTGCTGACGGCCATGGCCGATGAAACAGACCGCATCGTCGGGCTTGAGCTTGGCGCGGACGACTATCTCGTCAAGCCCTTCAACCCGCGCGAGTTACTGGCGCGGGTACGCGCAATCCTGCGCCGCGCACCGCCCGAGATTGCCGCGCCACCAAGCGGGCGGCGGGCGTTTTCTGATTGGGTGCACGACCCTGACGCACTGAAACTGATTCACACGGATGGTCAGATCGTCGATTTAACCACCGCCGAGAACCGCCTTCTGGGTATTTTCCTCGACCAACCGCGCACAGTGATGAGCCGGTCGACCTTGCTCGACCTAACTTCTGGGCGCGAAGCAAAAGCGTATGACCGCGCCATCGACAATCAGATCAGCCGACTGCGCCGCAAGATCGAAGCCGACCCCAAAAACCCACAGATCCTCGTGACGGAATGGGGCGGCGGTTACAGACTGGTAGCGGACGTTGCAGAGGTCGAATGATGAACCGTCTTAAACGCCTGTTCCCGGATGCTTTGGCATCTCGCATCGTCCTCTTGCTGGCGATCACAATTCTTGTTGCCAACCTCATCGCGCTGGCCCTTCTCAGCTTTCAGCAGCAACGCTTTGATCGTCAGGCCAGCGAGGATCGTGAGATCGAGCGGATTGCGTCCCTCATCCCGGCTATGGAAGCCGTTGACGCACAAGTCCGGCAAGTGATCGCGCGAGATGCTTCGACAAGGTTCGCGAGGGTGCGTGTGGAAGATGCACCATTGTTGACGAAAACCGCCACAGACAGCCGTTCACGATATATTGCACAGGCGCTGAAAGAAACGTTGGAGCGAGAAGACGTGAATGTTGCTATCATTGATCGCCCGGTCCGGCCCGACGCGCCAAATCGAGGGGGCAGCTTTAAGACCGATCGTGTGATTGCCATTACCTTGCCACTCACGGCGCGAGATGAGAGGGCCGAATGGCTCAACGTCGTGACAAGCGGTGCGTCCGCGCGTCAGGGTCGTTTTGATGCAAAACCCTTTTTCACTGTCCTCGCCGCTTCTCTGGTTGGTGTGCTTGGCGTCTCAATCGCCCTCGCCCGTCATCTGACCAAACCACTCGGACAGTTTTCTGAGGCCGCGCGCGCCGCCGGCCGCGGCGACCGCACTGCAAGGGTTCCCGAAGAAGGCGCGCGTGAAATGCGCGAGGCGGCGCAAGCCTTTAACGCGATGCAGGCCGAAATTTCGCTATTTGACGCCGAACGCATGCGCATGCTCGCTGCCGTGGGTCATGACCTGCGCACCCCAATGACCAGCCTGCGCATCCGCGCTGAAATGATCGACGATGAAAGCCAGCGCGACGCGATGGTTCGCACGCTCGACGAAATGGCTGTGATGGCCGATGGCCTTGTCAGCTATGCAAAAGAAGGTCAGGACGGTGAAAAGACAACCACCCTCGACCTCGCCCCCCTCCTCAAGCAGCTTTGCGATGATCGCGGCGCTGTGTTCAATGCCAAATCAAAAGTCCAAGTGTCAGGTCGCCGCGTTGGGCTTGGCCGCGCTATTGGTAACCTGATCGACAACGCCAAAAGGTACGGAGAAGGTGCTACCCTCACGCTAACCCAAGACAAGGAAAACGCGATAATCACCATCGAAGACAATGGCCCAGGCATTCCGCCTGATCAACTCGAAGATATGTTTCGCCCATTCACACGCGGAGAGGGAAGTCGCAATGCTGAAACTGGTGGCGCTGGCCTCGGACTTTCCATTGCCCGCACAATCATCATCGCACATGGCGGTGGAATCACGCTTGAAAACCGTCAGACTGGCGGACTACGTGCGATAGTAACCCTGCCAGCAGTTATCACCTGATGCGGCATTGATGCCCAACTAACATGCGAAAGGAAATGCGTCAGGCTTGGTCAGGTTCTCACGCGACCTGCCCTGCATTCGGCTCTGGAAAACAAGCAATACCGCATCGCAGAATATGCCTGCCCATGGAGCACCTTGACGCCCATCCCATCTGCCAATACGCAGGCGCCTTCCCATTCCGAGGTCAGTTGGTTTCGTCATGTCTCATCACAGTCAAGTTCTGGGCATCGACTTTGGCACCTCCAACACGGGCGCTGCCTATTTGCGCGATGGATGTCCTCAACTGATCAAGTTTTCGTCGGGAAAAACAACTATTCCTTCGACATTTTTCTTCGATTACGAAACGCGGAAAACCTTGATTGGTGACCCCGCAAACCAAGCCCTACTGGACGGTGCCGATGGGCGCTTCATGCGAGCGTTAAAGCGTGTGCTGGGCACAACATTGATGCATCAGCCTCGTCAAATCCTGAACGAGCGCGTGACCTTCGTCGACATCATCGCGCGTTTCTTGCGTCAGATCAAAACCCAAGCCGAGGCTGAGACCGGCTTGATCTTTGATCAAGCCCTCGCCGGTCGTCCGGTGGTCTTTCACGCCACAGGTGATCCGCGAGAGGCACAAGCCGAAGCAGACTTGAAAACCTGCTACATAGCTGCGGGCTTCAAAGAGGTTTCATTCATCGACGAACCCGAAGCCGCTGCAATAGCCAGCGGCGCATTGGATCAATCTGGCGAAGTTGGTTTGATCGTAGATATCGGCGGCGGCACTTCAGACTTTTCAGTGTTTCGCTCAGAGCGCTCTGGCGTCGAAATTCTGGCCAATCACGGGGTTCGGATCGGTGGGACCGATTTTGATCGTGCCATCAGTATTGATCGGGTGATGCCCCTCCTTGGCAAAGGCGGCGAATTGCGAAATGCCATGGGGCCCGGCACATCACCTGTGCCCAACGCGATTTTCAATGACCTTGCAACATGGGAAAAGATCCCGTTTCTCTACACGCCCCAAAACCGGCGAATGGTTGACGAAATGATCGGCGTTGCCGTCGAAGCCCATAAGCTCAGCCGTCTCGGAGAGGTTTTAGAACACGAACTTGGGCACGAATTGGCCTTTTCTGTCGAGCAGGGCAAAATCGAGGCGAATGCGGGAAATGAACACTCGATGATTGCCCTCGATCAGATCGAGCGCGGCCTGTCGTCGCCGTTGCAACCCGAAACTCTAACGTCCATTCTCGCCCCCTTTTCCAAGACCTTGCAATTGGCCGCTCAAGACACTTTGTCCCTCGCAAGCTTGGACGCAACGCAAATCGAGCGGGTGATCTATGTCGGGGGGTCTTGCCTGATGACAATGGTAACACAAACCATGACGACGCAGTTCCCCCAAGCTCAGCATTCATTCAGCGAAGTTTTCACCGCCGTGACCGATGGTCTGGCGCTTGCTTCTTCGCACAAGTCACGAAAGAACTAGGGCCGTGACTAATCTTTATCGTCACCTATGTGAATTGGCATGCGAAATTGACCCCCTTGGGGGGTTATGAGCGCGCAAAACCGTGCCACCTGCCACGTTTGCATCCGCGCAGAATAGAGCGGAGGAAAGAGCAGGAAAGATTGATGGAAAGTGTATTGAAGATCCGGCGTTGGATATTGCGGGAGGGTCGCAGCAACGGATCTGTGGCGTGAGGAGACGCCAGCAGATTTTTGACGCACGACGGAGTATGAATCAATCTTGAGGTTTTCTCAGATCTCAGAGCATGTCTCGACAAACGCCAAGCGCTTGCGCACCCGTCACTTCAAATACCACGTCGTCCCACACAAAACAGCTTTGGACATACCATTTTCCAGATCGCCCAATGTAGAAAAAATGTGGCGCAAACAACGTAGCAAAACAAGGCTGCCCGAGCGGCTCCGAAGACAGCCGACACCTCAAGCGACGGAGATTAAGCGCAAAATTTGATTTCAACCGCAAGCGTGATGGCGGAGGGAACGCGACTGGTCGCGAACCTTCTCTACCTCCTAACTAATTGACTTTAAGTAGTTCTATATTCGATCCCCCCGAAGATCGATTGCGTTGAACTTCAAACGTGACACTTCAAGACTTTGACGTCGCGCCGCTACTGCTGATGTCAACACCACGTTCATGCAGTAGGCCCTCGACGTTCCAATGCGAGAGCGGAAACCGGACATACATCATCGCCAGACGAATGATCTCCAGATTGGTCTTGAAATAGCGAAATGGAGAGCGTTTTGTCATCCCGCAACGCTAGGTCACCGCCCTGCCCGCCTCAACTCGGTTTCCTCTGACAATGCCAGCATTATTGCCAGACGGATGATTTCGGGAGAGGTATTGAAGTTACGGAAGGGGCTGCATTTTGTCATCCGACAAAAGTAAACGGGTGCTCTTCCCGTCTCAGCCAACTTTCCTCCAACAGCGTCACCCAACGCTTGACCGCTCAAGTGTACCTATTGTTTTTCAAAAAAGTGGAACTTGTTACTGGGGCGTTTGTCCACTTAGTCTCCTGTGCACGTTCAAGAACCAGAGACCAGCAAATGGGAGAAGAACAATGAAAAAACTAGCAACACTCGTTGCGACGGCATTTATCGGCGCGACTTCTATGGCAGCAGCACAGGATGAGCCGCGCCACGGCGGTACACTACAATCGGTTTTATGGCCGGAACCTCCAGGGATCATGACCGGTATCTACACTCAATCGTCTGCCCTTCGACCGACGACCAAGATATTCGAAAGCTTGCTGACATATGATTTCAATCTAAACCCACATCCTAACCTTGCATCGTCTTGGGATATTTCACCTGATGGTCTCAAATACACGTTCAAACTCCGCGAAAACGTTCGCTGGCACGATGGAGAGCCCTTCACTGCAGATGATGTCGTCTTCACCTACGGTGACTATCTATTAGAGGTTCATCCTCGAGCCCGTACAGTTTTTGAGCGCACCGAAGTCAGCAAGGTCGACGATTATACAGTCACCTTTGATCTAAAAGAGCCATTCGCACCTCTAATCCGTAGCTTTGATCTGTGCTGCCTCATCGTGCCCGAACACCTCTACAAAGGCACCGACTACCGCGAAAACCCAAACAACCTTGCTCCTATCGGGACTGGCCCGTTCAAATTCGACGAGTGGAAACGAGGAGAGTATATTCATCTAGTTAGAAATGAAAACTATTGGGTCGAAGGCCAACCCTATCTTGATGACATTTACTACCGGTTTGTCCCGGATGCGGCATCACGTGCCCTTGCTCTAGAGACTGGGCAGATGCATCTGGCAACTCAAAACGATCTTGAAGTTTTGGACACCATGCGGCTTGTCGAGATGCCTCATCTTGACATGACAACCAAAGGTTGGGAGTGGGGTTCCCCAATTGTCTGGATCGAGATGAATCTGCGGAAAGAACCGTTCAACGACAAACGTTTCCGTAAGGCCATGAGTTACGCCCTAGACCGAAATTTCTTCCGTGACGTGGTTTTTCAGGGCATGGCAAGTGTTGCCACCGGGCCTGTACATTCTGCATCACCCTTTTACGAAGCTGACGTAACAGACTATTCGCAAAACCTTGATAAAGCGAAAGTTCTGCTTGATGAGATGGGTCTTACACCTGACGCAAATGGTGTTCGCACGACAGTCAAGCTCCTCGGTCTGCCCTACGGCGAAGTTTGGAACCGTGCCGCTGAGTATACACGCCAAGCGCTACGCGAAATCGGTGTAGAAGTCATCCTAGAACCCTCTGATCCAGCTGGTTGGGCCGCCCGAACACGCGACTGGGATTTCGAAATGACCATGTATTACCTGACGACTATGGGTGATCCGGCGCTCGGAGTTACGCGAACCTTCCTCTCCGACAATCAGAAGCAGGGTGTGTTGTTCACAAACCATGCCGGGTATTCCAACGCTCAGGTGGACGAATACTTCAGAAAGGCCGCTGTTTCGGTCGATGAAAACGAACGTCGGGAATTGTATTCGAAGGCACAGAAAATTCTCGTAGATGATGCCGCCGTTCTGTGGCTAGTCGAGCTAGAGTGGCCTACCGTCTTTAATACAAAGCTGAAAAACGCAGTGACCACCGCATCGGGACCGAACGGTAGCTTTGCAGATACTTGGCTCGCTGAATAGGATCTCCTCAAGATGCGGTTTGCCTACACGATCTTGGCATGGTTGCCACGAGCACTAATGGTGCTCGTGGCCATCGGGCTGCTCAACTTCACGCTCATCAGAATGGCCCCCGGTGATCCAGCTTCCGTAATAGCTGGCGAAACGGGCGCATCTGATGCGCGCTACATCGAAGATATCCGTAGGTCCTACGGGCTTGATCAGCCAATGTGGAGGCAAGCAGCAACCTATCTAGGAAATCTGGCTACATTCGATCTAGGCAAAAGCCATCGAATGCAGCGCGACGTTGTCGATATCATATTTGAGCGTGTACCTGCCACGCTTTTTCTGACCGCGACAGCACTGACCCTAGCGATTATCGTCGGGACGTTACTAGGAATTCGGGCGGCAACTCGTGTCGGTACTTGGCAGGACACTTTGATAAGCGCCTTCGCCATGCTCTGCTATGCGACGCCGGTGTTCTGGGTCGGGCTGCTGCTTGTGCTGTTGTTTTCCGTTCTGCTAGGCCTGCTCCCACCCTTCGGAATGTCCGGCTTTATCCCCAAAAGTGGGTTTGCAGCGATCCTGGATACGCTTCGCCACCTCATCCTTCCGGTGATAACACTGGCACTTTTCTACTTCGCTGTATACGTCCGACTAGGTCGCGCAGCTACGCTCGAAGTGCTTGGCAAGGATTTCGTACGCAGTGCCCGTGCCAAGGGGCTTTCGGAAAACCAAGTTCTTTACCGTCATGTATTGAGGAATTCCATCGTCCCAGTGGTGACCATGGCCGGACTTCAGACAGGTCAATTGATTGGCGGAGCTGTCATCGTTGAATCAGTATTCGCCTGGCCGGGTATTGGCAGGCTGGCGTTCGATGCTCTCATGCAGCGCGATTACAATCTAATCCTTGGCATTTTCTTTGTCTCATCGATCATGGTGGTACTGGCAAATCTGATAACCGATCTCGTGGTGCGGACTGTGGACCCACGAATTGGTCGAATGTGAGCATAACACAATGACACGAAAATCTCCTTCCCTGCGCATCATCATCGGTGGCGCTTTACTCGGGACGATTGCATTAATTGCTGTGTTCGCACCAATTCTTGCTCCTTTCGACCCGATGTCGATCAGCGGCCCTCCGCTCCTTCCTCCCAGCCAAGGCTTTCTAATGGGAACCGATATGCTTGGCCGTGACGTCTTGTCCGGCATGATCCATGGCGCGCGGGTTTCGCTGGTCGTTGGCTTGGCTTCCGCCTTCTGTTCTGCAGGCATAGGAATTACTATAGGAGCTCTCGCTGGATATTTCGGAGGCACTGTCGACCGGGTCTTGGTGCGCTTTACCGAGTTCTTTCAGGTCATCCCTGGTTTCATGTTTGTGATCCTACTTGTCGCTATCCTGACTCCACACCTGACTAGTATAGTGTTCGCGATCTCAATTGTTATCTGGCCCCCAGTCGCACGGCTCGTCCGGAGCGAATTCATGACCCTGAAGACGCGGGAATTCGTCGAAGCGGCGCGTACTCTCGGCTTGTCGCATTCAAGTGTCATCGTTCGCGAAATTCTACCCAACGCAATGCCGCCTGTCTTGGCCGTAAGTTCCCTTATGGTAGCCACAGCCATTCTTACAGAAGCATCGCTCAGCTTTCTGGGTCTCGCTGACCCGAACATGATTAGTTGGGGCTATATGATAGGAACTGCACGACCGGTGTTTCGCATGGCTTGGTGGTTGAGTGTTTTCCCGGGGCTGCTGCTGTTTTTGACCGTGTTTTCTATCACGCTGCTTTCAGAAGGATTGAGCGACAAATCCAATCCAAATTTGCGCGGCAAAGAACCGGGGCTGTGAAACTATGAGTCTGCTAAGTATCAAGAACCTGAGCATTGCTCTGCCTAAAGGTAGCGATAGATCACTTGCGGTTAATGACGTGAGCATCGATCTCGCCCGCGGGAAGACGCTATGTGTGGTTGGCGAGTCGGGTTCTGGAAAATCACTCACAGCAAGTTCGATCATCGGGCTTCTCCCGTCAAACAGCCTTAAGATCACCAACGGCCACATTCTTTTCGAAGGCATGGACATTCTAGCACTGTCTGAGCGTGAAATGCAGAAACTGCGTGGTGGGAAGATCGGTTTCGTGTTCCAGGATCCTCTGTCGTCGCTCAACCCCTTGGAAAGGATCGGCAAGCAGATCGGAGAGGTATTGCGCCAGCACCGTTGGCCGGGAAACCATCGTGAGCGAGTTCTTGAGATGTTAGCCGCGGTAAAGCTGCCCTCGCCTGAAACAATCGTTAACGCCTATCCTTGGCAGTTGTCTGGCGGACAGCGACAGCGTGTTATGATCGCCACCGCTTTGGTTGCTGATCCAGTGCTTTTGATCGCAGACGAGCCGACAAGCGCCCTAGACGTCACCACACAAGTGCAAATTCTAGGTCTCCTGCGCGATCTGACGAGCCAGCGCGGGATATCACTATTTTTCATTACACATGACTTCGGCGTGGTCGCAGAGATGGCAGACCATGTGGCCGTTCTAAAAGAAGGTAAGTTGATTGAATACGGTACACGCAATGACGTTCTCGGTACGCCGAAGCAGGACTATACCAGAAAGCTTCTAGCTGCCGTTCCGCCGCTCAAGGCTCGAGCTCCGCGGAATGGAAAAGATCTGGTTATGCGAGCAAACGGCCTGTCCAAGTCTTGGGTCACACGCGCAAACCTGCTCCGATCTGGCCGCACAGTTGCAGCCCTAGACAACGTATCTTTCGAAATCAATCATGGAAACACACTCGCCGTAGTCGGTGAATCCGGTTCAGGGAAGTCGACGCTCGCTCGTGTGATTACACGGTTGACCGAAGTCGACGCAGGCCAAGCCGATCTGTCGGGTGTCGTAAACGACTATCTAAAACTACATTCACAAGAGCTGTCACTCATACGACGCAATGTACAACTTATCTTCCAAGACCCATATGCTTCTCTCAATCCCAGACGAAAAATCGGTGCTGCAATTGCACAGGGACCTCTTGCCCAAGGGGAGCCAGCGGACGAAGTCGCGCTTCGCGTAAGAGAATTGCTTCGGCGCGTCCACCTCGATCCTTCTGCGGCAGATCGTTATCCCAACGAGTTTTCAGGAGGTCAGCGCCAGCGGATCGCAATTGCGCGTGCGCTTGCCATGAGGCCGCGATTGTTGATAGCAGACGAAGCGGTATCCGCCCTTGATGTCTCAGTTCAAGCAGAGATACTCACACTTCTGGAAGACATTCAGCGTGATGAAGGTTTGTCTATGATTTTTATCACCCACGATCTGCGTGTTGCTGCAAGGATTGCAGATCAGGTTATGGTGATGCAGTCGGGGAGAGTAGTTGAAAGCGGATCGATGCAAGAAGTCCTGACAACTCCAAAACACCCTTATACAGCTGCGCTGATTGAAGCGGTGCCACATCTTTCAATGACCCAAGTGTAAGCCTAGTTGATACCAGACCCATTCATACTTTTCGACCGACTGTCACCCTTGCAATTGACGGGTCAGCCCAAGAACACGGGTTTTTCACCGGGACATATCCAAACTATTTGGGGTTGGACAGTCAAGCCATAGAAACTTTGGCAAACTGGGTCTCAACAACTGCAAATTAGTGCCGCCCCCAATTTATGGCACAGTTCCAAGACAAGCGTTCAATGCTCAATGCTCAATGCTCAATGCTCAATGCTCAATGCTCAATGCTCAATGCTCAATGCTCAAACAAAGGTTGCCTCAGGAGAATTCACTGTCCATCCAATTCATTTTTTTCAAGCTTAGGAGGCAGCGCTTTCTCCCTCTGAGACATCGCTTAGCCATGACTGTGGGTCCATTTTCTGGAATGCATGTGACACCGCGAGCACCAAATCGTCACGGAACCAAGGCGCAACAAGTTGCATGCCGATCGGGAGGCCAATTCGATCAAAGCCACAAGGTACGCTCGCAGTCGGTTGGCCTGTCATATTGAAGGGGTAAGTAAAAGGCGACCATTCGGTCCAATCTGACATGGCTGAACCGGGGGGGACATCATGCCCGACGGCAAACGCGGTGATCGGCATGGTTGGCGTCAACAGCAGATCGTAATTTTCATGAAACCTACCCATGGCTGCCTTCAAACGACCGACGGTGAGGCGTGCTGCAACATAATCTCGCACTGTCAAAGACGAGGCGGATTCAACAAGGTTAATGAGTCCTGGATCCATCAACGCCTTTTGTGAGTCGCTCAAAGACATAGAATCGACAACGTCGGCGAGCGCGGCAGACCAAAGTGTGCAAAGATCACAATGGGGGATCTCGAAGCCGGGTTTCGCCTCTTCTACTATGCAACCCATTTCTTCAAGTTTGCGTGCCGCACTATCAAGCGCATCCGCCACATCACGGTCTACACCAGCAAATCCCAATGTCCGACTATAACCAATTTTTAGTCCCGTTACGTCCCGGTTCAGCTCTCTCGACCAACTAGGCACGCGGTCCGGACAGTAGGCGAATGCGCTATCAGGCGAATAGCCCGATATGGCTTCCAGAAAAAGCGTTGCATCCATTACGTTGCGAGCAAGCGGGCCACGATGAGCAAGCTCAAAATGAGGTGTAATCGCGGCAAGCGGCACCCAACCATATGTCGGCTTAATGCCAAACACGCCGCAGAACGACGCGGGAATACGAATTGAACCAGCCCCATCTGAGCCTTCATGAAGCACGCCCATATTCAAAGCAGCAGCAACTCCAGCCCCCCCCGATGACCCGCCAGAAGTCCTTGTCGTATTCCACGGGTTCGCGGTGGAACCGATCGCAGGACCATGCGTCACCCCTTTCCAGCCAAACTCTGGCGAGGCCGTCGTTCCAAGTATCGTCACCCCTGCTAGGCGCAATCGCTTAACCGCCTCGGGCTCGGTTCGCGAGGGTTCAAGATCTCCCAACGCTGATCCTTTTCTCGTGCAAATTCCGATCACCGGAGTAAGTTCTTTTATGGTGCTGGGAATGCCATCAATAGGGCTTAATGGCGCCTTTAGGCGCCATCGCTCTTCTGATTGCAAGGCCATCTCCAACGCCATTTCATGAGCAACATGTGAGAATGCGTTGACCGCAGGATTGAACTTCTCGATGCGCGCGAGCGATGCTTTTGCCGCATCAACCGGCGAGGCCTCGCCGCTCTCGAAGAGACCACGCAACTGCGTAGCATCCATTTCACCCAGATCGGTGGGAAAATCGTTGTTCGATGACATTTCCAAAAGTTCCTGACGGTTGTGACAAACCTAGTTTGCCGAGGTGCAGATCCAAATTGTCTTGGTTTGGCAATATTGTTTGAGTGCTTCGGTACCGTTGTCACGCGCCAGAGATCCAGAGCTCTTGAACCCACCGAAAGGTGTCTTAACATCGCCTTCACTAAATCCGTTCACTGATACGGTTCCGCATGGTAGGCGCCGTGCAAAATGCAACGCACGATCGATATCTCGCGTGTACACCGACGCGTGTAACCCAAAATTTGAATCGGCAGCCAACGCCAGAAGATCGTCTGTGTCCTTGTATCCGATCACACCAAGGACTGGCCCGAAAATCTCTTCTCGCGCGACACGCATATCTTGTCCGACATTGTCGAATAGCGCAGGTGTGAGAAAGTAGCCATCCTCGCCCTGCAAGGGCTCCCCTCCCCTTACTAATCGGGCGCCCTCCTCCAGTCCGCTGTCGATATAAGCTAGTATTCGACTTCGATGGTCCTTTGTTACCATCGCGCCGATATCAGTGTCAGTCAGCAACGGATCACCAACCTGGATAGCCTCAATTCGTTCCGCCAAACGAGACACATATTCGTCCTGTAGCCCACGTGGCACGTATTGGCGCATGTTGGCTGAACAATTCTGGCCACCGTTCCATAAAGCGGCCTGAACTGCGTTTTCAATCAAGTCATCAGTGATCTCCGCATCTTCCAGAATAAGGAAAGGACTCTTCCCCCCCATTTCAAGGCCAACTGACTTCAGATTACTCTGGCCGGCATATTGTAGAAAAAGTGCGCCGGTTTCGGTCGATCCTGTAAAGGAAACAACGTCAATGTCCATATGACGCCCAATTGCTTGCCCCGCCGTTTCACCGAACCCCGGGACAACATTCAACACACCGTCCGGCAGCCCAGCCTCGCGAGCCAGTCCCGCAAGACGTAAAGCGGTCAATGGAGTCTGTTCCGCCGGTTCTAGCACAACACTGCAACCGGATGCCAAGGCCGGTGCCAGCTTCCATGCCGCCATAAGCAATGGAAAGTTCCACGGCAACACAAGCCCTACAACTCCAACCGGTTCATCCAAGATGAATGCAAATGCATCCTCACCAGTTGGGGCGACCTTGCCAAAGTTCTTATCGGCAAATTCGCCATACCATTGAAAGAACGTGGCGACCTCATTTCCTATTTCGTTGCGGCAGTCTGTGATAGTCTTTCCCGCATCTAGGCTTTCAAGTATTGCAAGCTCCTCAGCGTGTTCTCGTACCAATTCTGCTAGACGCAGTAGCACGGCCTTGCGCTCTTCAGGAGCGCAACGCGACCATCCGCCACCATCGAACACCCTTCGGGCAGCCCTTACGGCAAGATCAACATCCTCTGCGTCGCAGGACGCAACCGCACCAAGACTACGAGCCGTGGCCGGATTAAGGTTGTCAAATGTCTTACCGGACAATGCAGGACGAAACACTCCACCGATAAATGCCTCCCCCGGTATATCAAGAATGGCGGCTAATGCGTGCGGATCAGTGGTTGGGTTCGTTTCCATCATAGCACTCCTTGGCCGGTTGCGACTGCATAGCGGTCAACGAAGTCATGATTGATAGTGAGGCCAAGGCCCGGGCGGTCAGGTATTTCAATCATCCCATCTTGTACGTCGAAGGACTCCTCGACCAGATCATGAAGCAGCGGGTTGGAACCTAAGGAGTATTCAAGAATCCAGCCAGACGCCGTGGCTGCAGTAACAGCCATTCCCGCCGAAAAAGCCAATGCGCCGGTCCATAAATGCGGTGCCAAACGCAGATTCCAGGTCGAGGCAATGGCGGAGATGCGCATGGCTTCGGTTATGCCACCGCAAATCGCAAGATCAGGCTGTAGGATATCGACGGCCTGCAAGGTAACCAGATCACGAAAATCGAAACGGGTAAATTCGCTTTCGCCGACTGCAATTGGTATCGACGACGATGCTCTGACCTGCGCTAATCCTGCCTTGTCGTCAGCAGAAACGGGTTCCTCGAACCAGAGTAAACCGATATCCTCAACCAAACGGCAAAACCGCTTGGCTTCCGACACGGCGAAGGTGCCGTGCGCATCGCAAGCAATACCTATATCCGGTCCTAGTTCTCGGCGCGCCGCAGCCACCCTGCGTGCGGACGCGTCGGGACTGCCATCAATGACGCCGACCCGCATTTTGACTGCTTTGAAACCACCGCGCTCAACATAGTCAGCAAGTTGCGCACCTATCCCGGCTTCGTCCGCCCAACCACCTGATGCGTAAGCCGACATAGCAATAGCCTTGCGACCACCCAGCAACCGCCAAACTGGCGCATTGAAATGCTTGCCCAACAAGTCCCACAACGCCATATCGATGCCGCTTATCGCCGACACGTTCACACCGCGGCGGCCAAGCATTGGAAAAGCGCGTCCATGTTTCAGCGCATAATGGCCACGCACTCCACTATACATCATCTCCCATAACCTAGAGATATCGCGGGCATCCTCACCAACAAGCATTGGGGCGAAAAGCTCATTAACTGAGGTGACCAATGTGGCATGGTTACCCGCGCTGCCGACGGCCTCTTTCGCCTCTCCCCATCCGACTAAGCCGGAACGCGTCTCGATCCTAACGAGAACGCTGTCGAAAGAACTCGCTTTGCCAAAATCGGAAACATGTTGTTGTTCAAGCGGAATGGGCACATGTAGCCAGCGCGCAGAAATGGATTTGATTTGCATTGGTGGTTTTCCTCCGGCCACAGGCACGAGCAATTTTGATAGAATTTTGGTCAGTCGATCAGTTCGCCTGAAGCGATTCCAGCCCGGTGAATTGTGACGAAGTCCTTGTGGTAATCATGTGGTGCAATCTGAGCATCAATCAGCACCGGAATGCCCCGACTATTGCATTCTCGCGCCTCAGCGAACGCTGCATCCACATCCTCTGGGTTTTCAAGACGAATGCCCCGACACCCCTGTGCCTCGGCGACAGCTGCAAGATCCGTTGCCTGTTCGAATTTGGTACCAACATAGGGTCTATTCGTGAGTGTCTGGTTGTATTGAACCCAGCCGAAACTCTGATTATTGAGTACCACCCATGTGATGCCGCAATGATTTTCAGCGGCGGTCGCTAATTCGACCATAGACATTTGCATAGCACCGTCGCCGACAAAGCAAACCACCTGCTTATCAGGCCGCGCGAGTTTTGCGCCTATTGCTCCGATCGCGCCCATTCCCATAGCCGTCTGTTCGCCCATAGCGACGCAATCGCCTGTATCCAAAACACGATAATACGGCCAGTAATAACACCAAAGGTCTGCGGCACCGTTCTCCTTCATGAGGATCGTGTCTTTGCCGAAAATTCTGTTCACCGCATCCAAAAGTTGCGGGGGACGAATAGGTGTGGAAGTATTGCGAGCATCAACCTGCGCCGCCGCAATCGCATCCTTGTGGGCTGTTTCAATTTTTTCACATCTTTCGGTCTGCTGTTCATAACCCTCAGAAAGAAGCGCAGCCTCGATATCGTTTAGTGCGAGAGCAGCATCTGCAACGAGATTGACATTTGCACGCCAGTTGAGACTCAACGCCTCTGGGTCAAGGTCGATACGTATCTGCTTTGAGGATTTTGGGTGAAACGCCCAGTTATTCGTGCTGAAAGCTTCCAGTCTTGAACCGACAACGATCACGAGATCGCTTTCCTCGCAATAAGACTTGCCCGGTTCAGTAAAGTAGAGCCCGGTTTGCCCGAACGACAATCGCCCGTCTTCAGGGTAAATTCCACGGCCACTGGGTGTGGTCAAAACCGGTGCTCCAATAAGTTCAGCCAATCGGGCAACTTCACCAAAGGCGCGTGCCACGATTGCGCCGCCGCCGCAGATCAGAACCGGCTTTCGCGCCGATCGGATCATTGTGACGGCCGCATCGACAGAAGCTGCATCAGGGCGGCTCCTTTGTCTCGGCACAGATACCTGATAATCCGGCATTGGATTGCTTACCCCGGTAAGATCCGACGGGATCTCGACATAGGTTGCTCCGGGGCGGCCATTTCTTGCGATAGTAAAGGCGCGCTGCATAACCCATGGAGTGCGACTAATTTCTTCAATTCTTTCAGACCATTTGGTAACGGGCTTCATCAGTGCCCTAGTATCGAGTTCCTGAAACGCCCCCATACCGTCATGTTGCTGCACTACACCGTTCGAAAGTGCAACAATTGGAACTGACCCCGAAGTCGCTTCAAGCAGACCAGTTACCAAGTTTGTGATCCCCGGGCCTGGGTTTGAGAAAGCGACGCCAGGCTCGCCAGTTAAGCGACCCCATGCGTAGGCACAGGCTATCGCCGACTTCTCATCTCGTACCAGCACGAAACGTATATCCGAATGCTCAACGAGATCGTAAACGAAATGCTTAGGATTACCCGGAAGGCCGAAGACATACCGAACGCCCTCCGCTTTGAGTGCTTCTACAACGGCGCGCCAAGGGCCAATCGGTTCATTCATTACATGCTCCATACTGAATGCAGTTACCGGGAACGAGGTGGATTGGTTGGACTCTTTGCTGAAATTGATTTACACACAAGTTCCAGTTTTTCAAAATTTGATAGGTACAGTTTGGCAAACCCTACGATAGAAAACTTGCGCGACGGCGGTGACCCGACCGGAGGCAATCCGATTTATCAACAGATTTATACCCAATTGCGTGAAGCAATCATGTCAGGACTGATGCCAGCGGGTGCCAAGCTTCCTTCAATCCGTGTGTTGTCAGCGCAACGCGGAATTGCCCGCAATACCGTGGTGCAGGCCTATGAGCAGTTGCTCGCCGAGGGGTGCGTGGAATCGCGCCCAGGTTCTGGTCACTATGTAGCTGATCTTTCACCAGAGTTCTTGCGCTCTCGCCCTGTGCCTTCCGAAATCAACCTTAGCACCAAGAGCCCCTTACCCTCGGTCTTGCACGACTTTAGTTTCGTCCATCCTGGTTTTCGAACTGCAATGCCCATGCGCCCGTTTCGACCAAATATGCCGGCAATCGAGAGCGAGCATCTTCGCAGCTGGATTCGGATTTATACCAAAGTGTTACGAAATGCCCGGCGTAAACCAGGTAGCCACGGCTTGTTTGGAGAAAGCGATGCACAGGGCGAATCTATACTTCGTGAGGCAATTGCCGAACATGTCTCTTACTCGCGCGGCGTAAGCTGCTCTTCCGATCAAGTCATCATCACATCGGGCGCCCAGCACGGAATGAATCTGTTGTTGCGCGTTCTAGGGCGACCTGGTGACCACGCCCTTATCGAAGACCCCTGCTTTTTGGGCGCGTTGGCAGTGCTGAAAAGTTCGGGGGTCGAACCGATTCCCGTACCCGTCGACCGCGAAGGCATGGACCTCTCACGTGCGATGGAATTGGCACCTGATGCTCGCCTTGCGCTTGTATGTCCATCACATCAGCATCCATTGGGCTATATCATGTCGGCTAAACGACGCTTAGCCCTGATCAAATGGGCGCAAAAGGCCCAAGCTTGGATTATAGAAGACGACTACGACAGTGAATACCGATATTCAGGTCAACCTATCCCATCATTGCAAGGATTGGATGGCGGCAATCGTGTCATCTACGTCGGAACTTTTAGTAAGGTGTTATTTCCAGCCTTAAGGATCGGATTCATTATCGCGCCAGAACCATTAATTGCGCCACTGGTAGGAGCGCGCGCAGTTTCGGGCCGACACGGAAGTGCCATCGATCAGGAGGTGCTAGCTCAGTTTATTCGCGAAGGGCATCTGGGGCGTCATATTCGCAAGATGCGACGTCTCTATCGCGAACGGCTCGAAGCCCTTCAGCAAAATTGCAAGACATATCTAGGTGGGTTTCTTACGCTTGATTCCGTTGTTTCAGGGCTTCAAGTGGTGGGTTGGTTACCCAGACATGTCAACGATTTAGAATTCAGTCAAGCTGCGGCGCAGCTTGGCATCACACTACCCAATCTATCGCGTTACTGTATTAGCGCTTCCCTGCCGCCCGCCGTCTTATTCGGTTTTGGTGCGTTCTCGGAAAAGGAGACAATCGCCTCTTTCCAAAAGCTTGCCAAGCTCGCAGACACGCTGCGGTCGCCCTAAATGGAGGGAAGTGGTCCTGCTTTTTCAACCAATTTTCCGCCTGTCTAAGCTATAGCATCAGTTTCATTTCAAGTGGCGGCATTCAGATATTGGATCTGGATATCATAGCCCACCAGCCGGTGCTGTCATGTGTGGACGCCCCTGTTTTGCAAGGATTGATTTGAGCTGACGGTGATCGTTCCAGGTTGCGGTCATGTGTCCGGCCTTTGTGCGCGGTGCATGTAACCGCTGGCCCTCCCTCTCAGCGATGCAAGCATCGCCTGCCGGGCAATGGATGAAGTCCGCACATTGGGTCCCAATCAGACGGACAAGCTTGTGAGCCCAGACAGCACCACGGGGTGTCCCAACTGCGGTCCCTTTCGATCATCATCACTCACTTCTGCCCTTGCGTTCGTTCACGGCGACACCAGACTCCGCTTGTATCTCCTGTATTCAGATGGCCGGGGTGGCCTTGAAGCTTACTCCCTTCGCGAGCAGTGCCCATGCGGTACGGGCGGTCTTGTTGGCGATTGCCACGGTAACGACCCGAGTCGGCTTGCGCTCCAAGAGAGATCGGACCCAAGCGCCCGTTCGGCTGTCGGTGGTTGGCGTCTGGCGTGTGACAGAAGTGACCGCATTGGGAAATGGCTTACGCCCTCACCGCGCCATCACCCCAACCACTCGTCAAGTTCGGCGAATGGATTTGGCCCGGCGTCCCTGGATCCGGCCACACGGGTGACTGGCCTACCGCATCCAGGAGCTGACCTATGGCGGTCTGAAGCCGGGAACAGTGAAGCGGCTGGAAACCCTCGGAGAACAACTCGACGGCGGCGACCGCAAGAAAAGTCGCATCCGCGCTGACCTGATGCCAATTGCGGGCACACAACTGATCCGCAAATGGCAGGGCGTCGAACATCTCGTCACCGTCACATCTGACGGCTTCGACTGGCAGGGCCGACCTTACAAATCGCTATCCGCCATCGCGCGCGCGATCATCGGGACGCGCTGGAACGGTTGGGTGTTCTTTGGCCTGAAAAATCATCGGAGGGACGCATGAGCAAACCCATCGTCAGAAAACTACGCTGTGCCGTTTACACCCGCAAATCCTCCGAGGAAGGTCTTGAGCAAGAGTTCAACAGCCTCCACGCCCAGCGAGAGGGCTGGGTGCTGGTTCGCGATCAGTATGACGACGGTGGTATCTCCGGCGGCACGCTGGAACGACCCGGCCTGAAAAGGCTGCTCGCGGACGTCGAGGACGGCTTGGTGGGCCTGGTCATTGTCTACAAGATCGACCGCCTGTCGCGCTCGCTGATGGATTTTTCCAAGCTGGTTGAAGTGTTCGATCGAACCGGCGTGACCTTCGTATCCGTCACACAGTCCTTCAACACCACCACCTCCATGGGGCGGTTGACGCTGAACATCCTGCTCAGCTTTGCCCAGTTTGAGCGCGAGCTGACCGGCGAGCGGATCAGGGACAAGATTGCCGCCTCACGCCGGAAGGGCATGTGGATGGGCGGCGTCCCGCCACTGGGCTACGAGGTGAAGGACTGCAAGCTGATCATCACGGAGGCCGATGCCGCCAATGTCCGCTGGATATTCGACCGGTTCCTCGAAATTGGCTCGGGAACTGCCAGCGCGGGGCGTCCAGACTAGCCGAGGCAACCGGATCGATAAGAAATACCTGTATCGCCTGCTAAATAGCCGCGCTTACATTGGCGAGGCGGTCCACAAGGGCAACAGCTATCCTGGCGAACACGACGCAATTATCGACCGCGCGATCTGGGACAAGGTCCACGCCATCCTGAGCAAAAGCCCCCGCAAGCGCGCTGCGCGCACCCGCGCCGAGACGCCCGCGAAAGGGCGGCAAGCTTTACCTCTATTATATCAGCTAGTCGGTGCTGAAGCATGGTGCCGGATCATGCCCGGTTGGCCGGGTTCCAGCGGGCGAAATTGAGACCGCCGTCATCGATCAACTCCGCGCCGTGTTCCGCCAGCCCGAGATAGTGGCCGGGACATGGAAGGCGGCACGCGCGCAGGACAGCGAGATCACCGCGGCCGACGCCCGTGACGCCCTGACCCGCCTCGATCCGCTGTGGGACGAGCTGTTCCCGGCCGAACAGGCCCGCATTGCGACACTGCTGGTCGAGCGGATCGATATCGGCACCGATGGCCTCAACCTTCGCCTCCGCATCGACGGACTGACCGGGCTAGCGCAAGAAATGATGGCTGACCTCGGAACGGCGGCGTGACCCGCGCGAAGCCAGTGCCGGAAATGGTGACAGTGCACATCCCGTTTCGCCTCGTTAAGCGCGGCGGGCGGAAGGAGATGCAACTGCCGGACGGAACATCAAGTCACCGAAAGATGGACAACACGTTGGTCAAGGCGCTGGCGCGGGCGTTTCGCTGGAAACGGATGTTGGAGTCGGGGGAGTTCACGACCATCGCCGAGCTCGCAGAACGCGAGGGCATCGCACCGTCCTACATGACGCGGGTGCTGCGGCTGACGCTACTTGCGCCCGACGTCGTCGAGGCAATCCTGGCCAAGCAGCACAGTTTGGAAGTGATGCTTGCGCAGATTCTGGAGCCGTTCCCACTAAGTTGGACGCATCAGAGAGAGTTGTTCGACTAGCGCTACCG
The DNA here is from genome assembly GCA_021555075.1 of Rhodobacteraceae bacterium LMO-JJ12. Taxonomy (NCBI): domain Bacteria; kingdom Pseudomonadati; phylum Pseudomonadota; class Alphaproteobacteria; order Rhodobacterales; family Paracoccaceae; species Rhodobacteraceae bacterium LMO-JJ12. Next base: position 259,154 of record JAKGBX010000003.1, on the reverse strand, counting down.
GCCCTTCACTTACCTTACGCATTCTCGGTCGTGCTGCGGTGCGGCCCATCATTCCGGACCTTCTCTGCAACCCCAAAATCAATTGATGGGCGAACTCACACAACGCGGGTTTTGCTGACCTGTGCGGGTGCCGCTATTGCTCACGCAGCACGTCTTCGCATCTGCAGCAGGCTTTCTTGCTGCAACGCAGCTGTTGTCGCCAAACCGGCCATTGGACATCGCTACTGGACGCCGAACTCATACTGTTCTTTCGTTGTGTTCTGGTCAAACCGGAGTGGAGCGGACCCTTTCCACCATTCGCAACAGGTCTATTGAAAACTCGCCAGGAGGCTCCTTCAACTCGGTTGCCAGCGTGCGTTCTGCCAACGCACAAACCTCAGGATCGCTCCGCCCGTAACAATACCCACTGACGAATACGTCTACGTCTATCGGATGGAAATCAGATCGGGCAATATCTGAACATGCGGTCCCCGAATATCGCCGACCACGTGAACTGTCTGCAAGGTTAGATCATCACCTGCGCAGGTCTGACGGCGTCTTTTCAAATCGCCGATAGAATGTCCTGTTGAAATAGGAAACGTCACCGAAACCCGAAGCAAAGGCGATCTGGCCGATCTGCAGCCCGTCAAATCGCGCATCAAGCAGCTTGTCGCGCGCCAACACCAGCCGCGCTTCCAGCAGAAGCGATGAAAAGGTCTGGCTGACTTCGGCAAACAATTTGCGAAGGTAGCTTTCGGAAACCTTCAGCTCAGCCGCAAGTTCAGCGATACGAAAGTCGGCGCGGCTTGCATTCTTTCGTATGGCACAGATCGCGGCCAGCCGTCGCGCCGCGCGCACCCCCCGGTTCTGAGCGACAAGCCATGCGTCGCGATTGGCCCCGATCGCTAGGGACGCCAAGTCAAGCAAGTGCTTGCTCATCATGGACCGCGCAGGTGCAGAGAGGCCACCGCGCCGTGCCAGAATCATCTGGCAATACCCTGCAAGCAGCCCCAGCGCTTCGTTGTCTTCGCGGATGACGGTCATGCCCAGCCGATCAATGTCGGCCACGCGCTCGCTCAGTTGCGCGACCGGCAGATTTAGCGTCAAAAACTTGCCGGAGCGCGATACCGTCCGACCGACTTCATCGGAGCGACGGACCAGTGCTTCGCCAACAGAGAGGCTCTGTTCATGTCGGCCCTGTTCAGCGCACATCAACCCGTCTTCCTGGATCAGAACGACGATGTCGGCATTGCCATCGGTCACCATTGCCTTGCTTCGTGTGCATGAGATCGCACTGATATCGCCCCTGGCAATCATGGTATCGCCAATATTCAGAAACGACGCGTCATACTCCAGCGGGGAATCGCCCAGTGGTTCAAGATCCAACCGTACGAACCGTCGGCCAAATTCTTCGCGCCAGACATCCAGCCGGTCCTTCTTGGGCAGCCAGCTTGTCGAAAATCGCATCGGCGGATCGTGAGACCCTAAATTGGTCTGCTCACAATTCAAAGAGAGTCCCTCGCATGGAGGTCAATTTGCGTGCCAAGCCTGCGCCTGACACGCCTAGTTGTCAAGATTTGCGCTGGTTTGCGTCCTGATTTGTCCTAGTGACTATCCTATCTGGTCCAAGGCATCTGCAGAGCGCGTCGTTACCCTGACGCTATTGGAAACAACCCAGCAGAGGTTAATATGAGCACCATCAGTTCTTTTGAATCCCGCAGACATTTTTTGCTTTGCACCACTGCGATCGTGGCAATGTCCAGTATATCACGGATTGCGGTTGCCAAAACACCATTCAAACCGCCCGAAACTGCGCCGGGTGAAAATGGTTGGGAAAATTACATCGCCCCCCCGATGATAGATCGCGCCGCCGCGACGAACCTCAGGCCAGAACCCAATTCGCCCGAGGCAGCGGTCGTATTGTTTCTCGCGAGCCGCATTCGAGGGGATCGTAGCTGGCAGGACGCAATGACAGACGACCTTGATCGCAAGGGCAGCAAAGCTGTGAAGCAATGGAAACATTGGAAACTGAACGCTGCACAAATTCGGGCGCGCAAGCTCCGTGGTGAAGATCGCGGTTATGTAAGCGTTTGGATGGACTTGATGATCGACGGCGACGCGGAAACGGGGACGGATGACTTCAGCGTGAGGCGAGAAGCAGACGGTTGGAGGATATCAGGTCTGCCATCCTGAAGTGCTTTCGCAAAAAACTGAATTTCTACGGTTCACCTTGTGTCGTGTCTCAATCCTTGGGAAATAGTATGTCGGGCAGCGCTGGCAACGGCTTATCCGATACGCCCCAAGTCATCAGTGGCATCTGCCCTTGGTCTTCCAGCACGACAGCAGGGCGTGGCGCGGCCCCAGGGCGAAACAGGACATAACCCTCCGCCGAAATGGTTCCGCTTTCTTCGGGAAAGACCGTGTCCCGCGAAAGCCCCACAACGAGACCATGTTCGTCCGCGAGTTTCTGAAAACATCTCATGGGTATTGGCGACAGAAACTCAAGTTCCACGATGAAGCCGATGTCACCTGTGCCGGACAACTCACGAATGAGGATCGTGTTGCATCTTCCAAGGTCGGAAAAATAGGAACCGGATGTGTCATGCGGTGACGGGCTCTGTTCCCAGGAAAAGAATTTCGCCTGATAGATATGCGTCTGCTGGACGTCCAGTTCGGTGCAAAGGGCCGCGGCAAGAACATCGGCATTCTGCGTGCCCCCGACCAGAAGATCTGTCCCCAGCATCGTCATTCTCCGCAATTCGAGGTCGGCCCCTTTTGCGTACCGGGGGCGATGCGGGCAATTTTGACACTTCCCGACGGCAGCCCCTGCACCTCATCAATCCAGGCGAGGGCGGCGGTAATGCCGGCCAGTGAAAACCCGGTATACAGGAATTCATCGCGGCAACCGCCAAATTCGAAATCCAGAATATCCCCAAGGCGCAGCCGCGCCATCACTGTTTCCGCGCTGGAGCCCGAAAGATACAATTGGTGATTGCCTGCAAGTCCGTTCCCAATTCGCACGCCACGCAACGAAAGCCCACTCTGCTGAAACTCGGGAACCGGCGTTTGATCATGATGGCCATAGCGGATCACACTGGCTGACAAGCCGAGCGTCAGCTTGGGTTCCACCTCGTCAAAGGCGATCGACATCAACCACCCCCCGCCAGTGGGCAGCCTTCGCAATGCGAACACATCGCCAGAACTGGGGTTTTGTGACGATTCCCAGCCCGAATAGGTGTAGGCGTCACATATATTTTCCTTGTCACAAAAAGTGTGCCAGTCCCCGAAGGAGGCGCTTGAGATATCCTGTGCGCTGGCGGCATTCAGCCACGCAGAACAAGACAGGCCAAGGCAGATGAGAACACGTTGTGCGGTGTGGGAAAATGATCCGGGCATATCAGAACTTTCCGCCTTCCTTTAATCAGACAGAATAAAACGGCAATTGTGAAGATCAACACGGTCAGGTCGGCTGTGAGCGGTCAAGGCGACCTTGCCTTCGATCACCGTGTTCTCGCGGTTGTCCTGAACCGATTGCGGTGCATCGACCTTGCCGTTTTGAAAACAGCCGATGGGTTTGGGGCCAAGAAACGCTGCGGTTTGCTGGATGTCATGGCGGGATTCGTCGCTGGCAGCCGACCATGTACTGCCCCAGTAAAACCCCCGGACGCGGACGGTCTTGCCCACAAGATCAAACACCGCCTCATGCAGCGCTGCAATCGCCACCGGGGTGGTGGTGATTGTCCAAGGATCGCCCAGCTGCGGAATCGCGCCACCAACGGCAAGAATCACGCAGTCGGCCAGCGCGATCTGATCCGGCACCTCGGCCGACCAGGCCGGTTTGCGTCGCACGAACCTGCCGCGCAAAATGACCAGATCGGCACTGGTAATCCGGTCCCCATCCGGCGGCGTCAGGCTTTCGCAAACCACCATGGCCGGGTCCTGCGCTATCGGATTTGCGCCAAATTCCATGCTCTTGGTCTTCCAATCCCCCGGCGACATGAAAAGCGCAGGATAGGCCGCAATGGTCACCTGTTGATCTTGCCAATGCATGTAACGGGCAAGCAATTCATCGGGTGCAAAGACGGCGTTCTGTGCATGGGTTGGCGCGGCGCACAATCCTGCAAGGGCAAGACAAAGCCACATGAAACTTTTGGCCATGACCCTACCTCCTATTCGCCCGGATCGACGTCGCTACAGGCCTCCAACGCGGCGACTAGCGTTGCGGTGTCATCTTCGGTCAGTTCGTCGTCGCTGGCTGTAAACAGGCGTTCAGCGTCATCGCCAAGCTGTTCGACCATACAGTTCGCCATCGCGGCGGGTGCCCCTTCGGCTATCATCGCATCAGCGACTGCGGAATCCTGCGCCATTACCTGCGTCGTAAGGGCGAAAAGCGCGAACGCTCCTGTGCCAAGTTTGAAGAATGTAGCCATGACGAGAAATCCCTTCGTTATCAAAAATTTGTGGTTCATATGTGCTTGAACGCGAACCTCTGCACATGCTGTTCAGCATGCCCAAGGCGCTAATTTCCGTCTTGGACTGATCAGTTTTGCCGCTTGGACAGAACGCGACAAGCCCGTGACAGACGAGCGGTGTCGCGTTTTCGACAAGCCGTCAAAGCGCTGAGTCCAAGCCCGGGGAAAAACAATTGACTACGCTGTCGGGTATGGAGCCGTTTGAAAAACTCCATTTCACACCAACCGATAGTTATTACGGAGAGATTTCATGATGAAACGCCCCCTCACAACAATCCTTTTTTGCGCCCTTGCTGCCCCGGCCCTTGCCGATGACGCGGATACATACCCGCATTGTTCCTACACCCCTGCGTCCGCAATCGGACCGATGTTTGACACTAAAACAGCCGCAGAATGCGAAACAGCCTGCAAGGACAATGCGGGCGAAGGTTGCACCGCCTGGAGCTACATGACCCCCTCCGATATGTTCCCTGACAACCCCGGAAAATGCCGGATGATCAAAGAAGTCTGGAAAGAAGAGGAATCGGACAGATCCAGGTGTGGCAAGATCTGAAGCACAAGACCGGGTATTGGTGGACACAGGACATGATCCCTATCACACGTCCGACGAAGAAGCTGTTTGCGCGTGCATTTCTGGCAGGTCTGCTGGCATGTTCTGCGGCCACTGCTGCGACCCGTCCCGATTGCAGGGATTTCAACAATAATGACCGGATGGAGTCCCATGCCCGTCAGTGGTGTCAGGCGCTTGCCTTCAAAGAGAAGTACCTGGAGGATGGTTTCGTCGAAACCGTGCCGGGCAGAGATGGCCGCGCCCGCGATGTTTCATCCCATCTGTCCACCAGCTTTTCCAGCGGACTTTTTGGCGATTCCTCCAGCGTCGGCGGCACGATTACAATTGGCGAGATCAAAGGACGCTTCCGCCTGAAACTGGCCCGTACCAACAACACAACCTATTACGGCAGAGACATAAAAGTCACCGGAACCGCGAGTTCGGGCGAAGGTCGGCTGGAGATTTACAGTCGCGTCGATGTCGATCTGTGGAATCTGGCCGCCGTACTGGTGGACAAGCCTGTTCGTGGTCAGGAACCGCCCGAAGAGGGATTGGTCCTCAAGGGCTATCTGAGAACCGAAGTCCTCCCTGGCGCGAAAGAGAAGTTTACGGCGAACCTTATCCCGCTTGGCGGTGATTTCCTTTTGTTGCTCGCGGCACCGGATGGCACTGCCCGCGACATTCGGCTTGAGTTCGAAGCGCCGTAGTCAAGTCGCAAAAGTTCAATCAACCCAACTGTCGAACGGCATGCCAAGCGACTGCGAGCGGTGAACAAGATGGACGATATCGCGCAACATCTCCGCGTGTGACGTGTTTGGCATCGGTTCCGGTATGACAGCGGGGTCGACCTCTTCGGGCGTCAGTGGATCGGCATCCAAAACCGCCGTTGCCAGCGTTTCGAGAAATGCCACGAACCGCGCCTCACCCGCAGCACCGAGGAATTCTCCATCGAGAATGGACGCACGCTCAAGCAGGGCGGCCGGTATCGGGTCAAAACCTCGGGCAAAGGCCATGATCGCTTCCCAATGCTCCATCGGAATGCGTACCTGCGACGGAAAGCTCCACGGTGAAGCGTGGTCGTCGTCCGGCAGGGATTCTAACTCGTCCGGGCCGGAAAAAACCTGCCACATGCGGCTGTTTGGTGTCGTTGTCATTTCGGGGTATCGTCCGTATCACCAATCTGCTGGACAGGTGGCCGGGTGAACCTGAAACAGTTTATCATCCGGTTCGGCCGACAGATAGTAGGGCGTCTCGTCCTCGCAATCCGTCAACGTCATTCCGCCGAATACCAATTCCACCAACAGTGCGCCTTCGGTTCTGGATTTGCGGATCGTCAAAGCGCCGCTGTCGCAATCTCCTCCGCATCCCACCTGTTCCGGGCTCTCTTGGGAACACAGCCCACCAGCCGAGCCTTCACGCTCGCGGGTGGTGAAGTGGATCGAGAACGAATAGCTTTTCTCATCCGCCTCCTGATGCTCCTTCACGTAATGGGCGAGGCCAAGAAGCACGGCAGTAACCTTCTGCCGGGGATGTTTGGCCAGATGGGCGTCGGAATAGCTCCGTTGCCAACAGGCAGCATCGCCCGCGCGCTGCGGAAGCATGTCATTCAGGGTTTCTGCATTGGCCGGATTGGACATCGACAAAATCGCAGCTATGGCGGCAGCTTTAAATATGGTGATCTGCATGTTCCTCAATCTCCGCGATGGTCAAGATAGGGTTTGAAAGGCTGTACCGTACAGGTGCGCGTAGGTGTCGGGTGGAGCAAAAACAGCTTATCATCCGGTTCGGCCTCAATCAAAAACGGGACAGCGCCACCGCTGCCCTTGCATCGTGCGTTGACCTGCAAAGCGCCTGACGCGCCAATTTCCAGCAAGATCGCACCATCGCCCCCGGAACGTTGCAGGATCACGTCACCGCCACCACAGGACAGGGTGCAAATGGATGTTCCAGTTGGACCGTTGCTGCAAGACCCGGTTACCACGCCCGCACGTTCGCGCGTGGCAATGTCGATGGTGAAGTCATAGCGACCCTGAAAAGGTTGTATCAAGAATCGCAGTTCAGTCACCTTTTGGCGAGGATGGCGGGAGAGATGATCGTTGTCATATTCGCGTTGCCAACATGCCCCGTCCGTGGGTGGCTGCGGGACGATACCCTACAGAATGTCGGCGGTGGCAGAACCTGTGACCAGCAACCATAATACGCCTGGGATCAACGCGCCAACCGCGCTGCTGCGGTTCAACAGGGACTTAAACACCGAGCCGATCAGCCTCATCCGGCGCCTGTTTGCGCAGCAGGTCAAAAAAGGCATATTGCGTCAGGATGTTCAGGGACTTGATCTTGCCAAAGAAGTCCTGATCGCCGCTGACATAGGCTTTCCAGACCGCTTGGTAATCCGCGTAAACGTTCTTGGTGTCGGGATTACGGTCAATTCCCGATACTGACATCCTCACTGTCCTTTCGACCTCTGCGCGGTCGGCCTCACTCATCGCGGCGATGTCATGCCCCAACGCAACCAATTTGGTCACCGAAGCCTCCTTGATCGCGTCGAGTCGTGCGCCCAATTCCGCGGACGGCTCAGGCGATCCGGCCAGTGCGGCATTGGTTTGCACCATCGAGTCCACATAAATCTGGTAAACCTGCTTCCCGGTTTCTTTCGGATCTGCGGCCAAGGCCCCTCTCGCACCGAAGACCACCGCGCTGGCTGCAATCGAAGTCAACAAAACACGTCTTGTCAGAATAGCTTTCATTTGAACATTCCCTTTTCATGGAACTGAATGATCAACAATCATTGCCGGACCGCCCATGCAATGTCTTGGACTGTGCGGTTTATTAGAATGGACAAAATGAGATGACAGGCATTGTGAACGCTTATCGACCTACAGGAAATGACCAGTGAGCGAACTTCGCCGTCACCAGCAGTCTATGGCGACATGTCGGGTCTTGGAAAGCGCACGCTACCAAGCCGTTTGCCCATTACCGACTAAATGTTGATCTTCTTGGCGATGCTCAGCGCATCATCGAGTTCAACGCCATAGTAGCGCTCTGTGCTGTCGACTTTGGTATGGTCGAGCAACAGTTGAACTGCACGAAGGTTGACAGTTTTGCGATAGATTTCGGCTAAGCTATGCCTCTACAGATATTTCCAAGAGTTTCGATTTCAATTCCATCTGGCCGAATGAGACTGGCGTCGAAGTAGCGTTCGAGCCGCCAGAAAATATAATAAATATCATATACTTACAAGCCACTCACCAAATCGGCGAAGTCATCAGGTCCGGAGAATACCAGCCTGTAGAGAACGCTTTGGGCCTCTTGGCACAAAGGTCGGTGTTCAGCCAATCCCGCATAACCCTTTAAAACAACGGAAAAATCCAGCTGCAGCCGGATCGGGAGAACAGTTTTTCAAGGGCAAGTGGCGGAGACGATGGGATTCGAACCCACGAGACCCTTCCGGGCCTACTCCCTTAGCAGGGGAGCGCCTTCGACCACTCGGCCACGTCTCCGCCGACCCGTTTAGAGAGATAGCGCCAGAGAAACAAGGAGAAAAACGTGCTCTATCGATCGCTTACTACACATTCGCACAATTGTATATGTTTGCCAGTATTACCGTGAAATTCCGAGGTGTTTGGCAATAGAGCGCGCAACGAAGCGGTGCGATCCTCGAACTACCTGGGTCGCGCTCTGTGGTGAAATCTGACCGGGTAACGGCGCTGCAATTTGTCCATCTGGACCTGAAAAGTATCGAGTCCGAACAGCTCTACGAAATCCTACAGGCTCTTCCCCGAAGCGATGAAGCTGAGCGGGGAGCATCCTCGATGGATCGACATTCCATTGAGGAGGTGTTCAAGATCCTCAATTCGCGCGGCACAATTAGTCGTGAGAGGATGGCGAGTCTCGAGTTCTTGTATCTGGAGGTCTTCAGGTTTGATAGGGGGCGTATTCCTAACCTTGAGGCCGAGGTAAACGACAACCCGTCTCTTTTCTGCGAGGCCATTCGCATGGCCTACAGGGGAAAGAATGAACCCAGGGATGTTGAACCTTCCGATGAGCGAAGGACGGCCGCCAGAAACGCGAACACCTTTATTGATGCACTTTCTTCAGTGCCTGGGGTTGATGAACACGGTGTCATCCAGGCTGAGAAACTGAAGGAATGGATTATCGAGGCAAGGCGCATTAGTGAGCCAACAGGTCATCGCGCCATGCTTGATTATCAGATCGGGGAAATCCTCGCACACACTCCTTTGGCAGACGATGGATCATGGACTTGTGAACCTGTACGGGAGGCTGTCAATGATCTGTATAGCGTCGAGATTGAGCGCGGCATCACAATCGGGCGATACAATGCTCGCGGTGCGACTTGGCGAGGTGAAGGCGAAGCGCAAGAGCGAGAGTTGGCGGATCAGTACGAGGGCTGGGCTAAAGCTTGCGAGATCGAGCATCCACGCATGGCGAGAATCCTGCGTGAGATGGTTCGCAAGTACATCGCTGAGGCGGAGTGGCACGACAATGAGGCGATGATCCGTAGGCGCATGCGATACTAACATCCGAATGGAAGTCTGTTCACAAGCGCGCTTGTCAGGTGGATGGGGCGCTCGTGATCACCAATGTTGTATGACTTGGCGGCATCTCTTGAGCGAGCGGAAGGGGCACTTCCTACACCACCATTCGCAAACCAAAGTGGTTGAATTCAGGGGGTAATCCCGTCAAAAGAGAAACACCAGGTGGGGACTTGCCCGACCTGGTGTTCCAATCTGATGTCGACGGCGCGTAGCAAGAGCCAGTGGGGCCAGTTCGACTGCTCTGAAAGGGTATGTACCGCCGCGATGGCTGAGAGTCAAGTTCCATACCCGTACGATGCGGCGACGATCGCTTCACTCAAAGAGTCGCTTTCTGAGCCAAGATTCGCCACCTACCTCGCGAAAGCCAGTGGAGATGAGGCTTTCGCGTTCGCCCTATATCTATACAACGCAAGGCTTGCGAAATCGTTCCTTTTCCCGCTTAGCGTGGCGGAAGTGACTCTGCGCAATGCTGTGGACGGCGTCCTGCTGCAGCTTTTTGGGGCTGCTTGGCATCAAAATGCCAACTTTCGCGATACCGTTCTGACGCCAGAAAGCCTGGGCGCCTTGGATAAGGCAATGCAAAGAGCGCGCTCAAACGAGCGCGGCAAAGTGATCGCGGAACTCACCTTTGACTTCTGGTCCAACCTATTTCGCAACGAGTACGCAAGCATTTGGCGAACCAAGGCTAATATCGCGTTTCCGGGGCTTGCCCACCGTGAGGGGCGGCATGAGATCCAGATTCTTGTGAGAGAGATCAACCGCCTGAGAAACAGGGTCGCGCATCATGAGCCTATTCTGGATATGAACGTCCCTGACCTGCATTCGAAAATCATCAAACTGGTGGAACTTCGATGCGAAGTCACGGCCAACTGGATGCGGCATCATTCAACCGTAAGTATTGTGATGCGTTCCCGGCCAAATCTGGAGGGATCCGCGCCCGTTACCTTGGCGAGCAGAGCTGATCACAGGTTTGAGGTCGTCGATCAGACATCCAAGCTGGTTAGCCTTGCGAGGGAAGAGGCCCAAACATGCGCAGCATTCGTTTGCGTGGAGAATGACGTCGTCTTGGGAGCAATCACGCACCAGCAACTGGCGCTTTATATGACAAACAAAGCGTCGGAATTGGATGGCATGATCGATTTGGATGACCACACCATCTCCGACATCTTGGATAGTCCTGCAGTCGCGGACGGCTTTCGGACAATGCCAGCAGGTTCATCATTCTTGGATGCCGTCAAAATACTGAAAGAACCGAAGACCCGTGTCGTCGTTGCCCTGAACCCAGATGATGGAGCGCCTGTTGGAGTAGTACTGCGGGCCCACAGGCGATACTGATTTACAGATTGGTCGAGTTTCGTGTTCCGTTGGATTGCGTCCAACGGCGTCAATCAGCGAACGACGGCTTCTGGGAAGCCGCACTGCAGCGTTGGATGCGCTGCTCAATGTCCGATGCGGACCGTTCGCGTCGATCGGGACTAAGGGCGGGAAGCAGAGCTTCGCCGCAGTTGCGAAATATGGGCTCACCGTATGAGAAAGCAGACGTTCGGCAGCACGTAGCGCATTCAACCGCAGCGAACGGCAGTTATGAGCCGATTCTGCCGATTAGCTGCAAAGCAGCTAAAGTCTGCTTTCGGGAAATAAACTAATATGATCCTGAAGCCACGGCCCAATTAGCCACCCGCCGAGGAGCGGGGAGGTCACGGTGCGGCACCCCGGAGCGGCCGTTCGTTGCAGGTCCAAAAGAGAACCTATGGTGCCTTGGCCGTGAGCAGGCAGATGGTAGGCAGTGGTCGCTTTTCCGCGCAAGCAGATAAAGGACAAACAGTGAAAGCAGTGCAAGGGCCAACCCTTTCGCCAGATCGACGACTACGGCAGGACCCGGCGAATAGGGTTTGGCTCACGAAGTCACCTTAGGCCGCTGCACGCTGACGGCGGCGCGATTGGGTTGACCAGACGCGGTAGATTTCCAGCAGAACGAGCGGTGTAAAATGCACAAGGGCCGACCCTACCCCGCCCCACTCATGCAGTGCGGCCCAGTGAACGAGGGTCATCACAGCGGCACCATAGACGAATTGCTGGAGCGTTTTCCAGTTTCGGCCAAGTTTGCGCACCCAACCGTCTGTCGATGTAATGGCCAGCGGCACGAAGATCAGGAAGGCCAGCCAACCCGTCCAGATATAGAGTTTAGAGATTTCCCCACCGGTGAAGGACACCGCCCCCTCGTCAACAAGGTACAGCACTGTATGCCCAAGCGCATAAAAAAACGTAGCCACGCCGAGGTGACGACGACGCTTCATCAGCCAACGCGGCCAGCTTGCGTTGCGAAACAGCATCATCAGCGGTGTGATCATCATGGCGATGATCATGAACCGCGCCGCGAATTCTCCAGAGGGGTGCAAGACGCCAGCAACCGCATCCGGATCGTCAGAAGTTAGCCCCAGGATCATAGGAATAGCAGGAAGGCTGAGCAGCGCCCAGAAGGTGTAGGGATGATCCCAGATAGATTTGAGTGTGGACATGGGGTTTCTCCGAAAGGTCGAAAATTTTACGAAGCGCGGCTATGGTTCCGTCGCGTCTATTTCGCGAGGGACGAAAAATAATTTTCCCAGGTTTGATGCGGCCTGTCAGCCACTGCCTCGAAATCGCCTATACGGTCATAGGTGCCTTTGCTGATGCCATCGTAGATACCGCCGATGATGGGGCCGATGAAATCGCCGAGCTCTGCTGTGCGATCCGCGACGAACTCTGCCGATGACATCGCGCGATAGGTCAGCTCAGTGCCGAAGGCAGTGTTCAGGTATCCGGCCAGCTGTTGTTGTGTGATCGGCGTGCCGTTCAGGTTGACTGTCTGGCCGTTCAACCCGTCCTGCGCCACCAATGCAGCGTAGGCATAAGCCAGTTCCGACCGTGTGGTGTAGCCGCATTTGCCGTTGCCTGCGCTGTTGGCGATCTCGCCTTTGGCGCGGTAGCTGTCGATGTATTCGACATCCGGTTCAATATAGATGCCGTTGCGCCCGATCGCCCAATCTAGGCCACTGTCGCGAACGTCTGCCTCGGTCTGGCGATTGCTTTGAACAACTGGTGAAAACGCGGTGTCTTCATCGGGGCCTTGAATGCTGGTGTAGACAATTTTGCGCACCCCTGCTGCCTTGGCGGCCTCTATCACGTTGCGATGCTGCTGGATGCGGTCTTCGGGCGGGGCCATGCCGGACACGAGGACCAGTGCGTCGATACCGCCTAACGATGCATGCAGATCGTCAGGTTTATCATAGTCACCGGGGCGAACCTCGATCCCGAGACCTTCGACATGGTCAGGCGTGCGGGCCAGTCCAATGACGTTGTTGACGCCAAATTGGTCGATGAGTTTATGGGCGATCTCCCGGCCCAATTGTCCGGAAACGGCTGTTACGGCATAGATCATAAGTCTCTCCTATAGGGCGAGGTTGGAATGGCCCGACAATCAGGCCATTCCAGTCAGTTGGATATCAACCGTGGTAGGCTTGGCTGATTGCGAAACTGTCTTCAAACCAGTGCCACAGGACGACCTGACCGTCACGGACCTTGGCGCGCAGGGCGAAGGTAAAGTCACCTGTCTCTTTGCCCGAATGTGTTGTGACACCGTTCATCACACCAAAAACGGCGACGGTATCGCCCGATGCAAAAGCGTCAGTGTTTTCCCATTTGGTCGTTTGCAGGTTTTCAGAAAAGACGCCGAGGAAGGTAAAGATGTTCTCTTTGCCACGGGTCTCGCCGATCCACGGCAAGCTCTCGTCGCCTTCATTGTGCCAGACCATATCGTCTGCCATCAGAGCGTTCATAGCCTCCATATCGCCGGACCCCATCGCGCCCATGAAAGCCATGACCGTGTCAAATGATGCTTGTGCTTGTTCGTCCATGTTCTGTGCTCCTGCGTGTGTTCCAAGAATGATCGCCAGCGATGCGCCGAGCGATGTTGTGAGTAGTGTTCTGCGGTTCATTGTTAGCTCCTGTTTGGTGCGCCGCGGGCGGGCCGCGGCGCGTTGAATTAGAATTTGCTGGCTTCGTTGTGCGGCGCGTCTGCCGCTGGCATTGGTGCGATGACGTCCCAATGCTCGACGATCAGCCCGTCTTCGACGCGGAAGAGGTCGTAGAATGCAGTGGCATCCGCACCCAGCGTGCCTTCGGACAGTGTCAGCACAAAGTTGCCCTCGCCGATTACGTTGTGGACTTCGGTGTAGTCCATGCTGATGCCCTGTTCGGTCATCTGCGCCATGAAGGCACCAAAGCCATCAAGGCCATCAGCGACCATCGGGTTGTGCTGCGCGTAGTTGGTCGGGTTGATGTACTGGGTGAAATCGACCTGTTCGTGGTTGATCAGGACGCGGGTGAGGAAATCCTCGACGAGGTCCTTGTTGGCAGCAGTTTGGTCGAGGTCGGTGATCTCGGTCGCGCCGTCGATTTGGCTGCGGCCTGACGGGTTAAGGGGCTGCTCGGCAATCAGGTTGTCCCAGTGTTCAGCGATCTTGCCCTCCTCGACGCGGAAGACGTCGAAACCGATGACAGGATCTGGGCTAAACCCTTCGTAGCGGGCATGCACGGCGACGATGTCATCATCAGCAATCAAACGAATATATTCGGCGCTGAAGTCGCCATTGCCGGACAGGAAGGCGACAACGCCTTTTTGTGCTTCAATGCCGTCGGCGAACATCTCATTGTGCTGGATGATGTCTTCGGCAAAATACTGGTCTACTGCGTCGACATTGCCAGCCAGCAGGGTGTTTTCCAGTGCCTCAAGAATGAACGCCTTGTTTTGCGCGCTGTCGGCCATTGCGGTGAGGGGCAGTGCAGCCGCAATAGCGGCAGTGGCCATAAGTGTTTTCATAGTCATGTTAGATCTCCAGATTTCAGGGGTGATTGGGTCGGGTCGAAAGGAGGGCGTTCGCAGCGCTCAGTGCCATTCTATCTGCGGGTTTTCGCGGAAGGCGAAACGTTCGAGGTGGCTGGCGATGACCTGCGCGACCTTGTCGAGGTCGGCTTTGGTGTCGGCAGACACTTTCATATCCAGTGCGTCGTCATTCGCGGCCAGTTCACATTGGCCAAACGGAAGGTCGATCCGGCCTGTATTGCCGTCCAATTCAACCGGAACCTTGTGACCAAAGTGCTTGCATAGGGTGCCGAGGTAGCGCTGCGCCTGCTCTGTCTTGAATGTTGTTTGTGCGTTCATCGGGGTGCTCCTTCAGTGTTGAAGACACATCTAGCCCCTCGAGACTGTTTCGAATATTGTATGAATACTGATTTGATAGTTCCGGAAAACAGAACAATGATTGACCACTTGAAGCACATGGCCGTCTTTGCGCGGGTCGTCGATAAAGGGTCGTTCCGCGCGGCCGCGCAGGATATTGGCGTGGCCCCCTCGCGCGTTAGCCAGACGATCACCGATCTTGAGAGTTTTCTTGGCACGACGTTGCTTTACCGCACGACACGCAAGCTTGCGCTGACCGGAGAGGGCAGAACGCTCTATGCGCGCGTCACAGAAATGCTGCGCAGCGCCGAAGCGGGCTTCAATGAAATCAACGCCAATATGCAAGATCCGGTAGGTGCGCTGCGCGTGACCGTTCCTGCGTTTCTGGCGATGTCCGATCTTTCAACTGCCATCGCCACTTTTATCAAGCGCTACCCGAATGTGGCCCTGTCCCTGCATTACAGCGACCGCAGGGTCGACATCATCGAGAACGGGTTCGATCTGGCCATTAAGGCCGGCACGCTTGCGGACTCAGCGATGATGTCACGTAAATTAGGCGCGATCTCTCGCACGCTGGTCGCTGGTGCCGGATATGCCGGAGCCCGTCCTGTGCCTGCGCGGCCCGCCGATCTGGAAGACTGGGACTGGATCCAATACCAGCAGCGGTCCGACACGGTCGATCTGATCTCCGAAAAGGGCGAAACTGAAAAGTTAAGCGGGCAATCGCAGATCGAGGTTGATAGCGTCAACGCGCTCTATCACTTCGCTCTGCAAGACGTGGGCGTGACGGTCCTTACAGAAAATCTGGCAGCACAGGGTGTCGCATCCGGCGCACTCGTCCGGCTACTGCCCAAATGGCGGCCGCCCGATATCGACCTGCATGCCATCTGGCCGGACACCTCAAGGCGGGAAAATTTGACGCTGCTTTTTGTTCGGTTTCTGGCTGATGAACTCGGTCGCTGAGAGGAAGAGCCGGAGTTCGGACCGCTGCGCAGCACTGGGCGGAAAACTGCCATCTCGGACTATTCGGCGTCGAAGAGTGTAACCCAGTTTCAGGGTCTTCTGGATGCCCGCTTTCTTAGTTATGGACCAATTGGCTTGCACGTGCAGCAATTCTCCGCTTCCCGCCCTTGACGCTTTTCGCTGCATTTGCAGCCCCAAGAAACCGGCCATTGGTCGAGAATATTCAAAGGTCGGAAAAGTCCGCATTGCTGCCGTCCATCAGCCGAAAATGCTGCATTTGCCCGCCAATGTCCGCTTCAGCGAAGCTGCAGCGCGCCGATGCCACACTTGGTGGATGTCCGGTTTGGGCCGTTCGCATTGAGTCAAGAATGGGCCAGGAGGAGCCGCGCTCCATAGAAAACTGCCATGGTCAGCTTTCTGGGAAAGACGTGCGCAGGCACATAGAGTCTCGGGGTTCAAGATCAGGCGATTTGCGCCTATCGATCATCGCATATGGGATTGATCAAATCCCGCAGCGCGCTGCTTTTTGGCGATGATCTATGAATGTCTTGCTTTTGTCAGGCCGTAACCGGCCAACCAAACCGAACGCCTCCTTTCTGCATGCAAGAGATTTTCCCGAGACAGCTGCGAAATGCTTACATCAATCTTGATGCGTAGATGAATACGTTTGGTTCAATGCGGAAACATTTTTTCGACCGAAACACCCTATGCCCTCCGGACACGCCGTCCCATATAAAGGGCAGACCCTCCAAGTGCCCCCTCGAACGACAATTCTCCTAAAGGTGCACAAGTGAACTGTGCGGATCGTATTGGTCGGCACACTGCATCCTGATGGTATTAGACGGCAGAAGAATCGTCTCAGGGAAAGCGAGTTTCCAATTTTTTTCAGAAACTTCTTCGTCTTGGGAAATTTGGCCAATCTTTTATTCAGAAGCCATCAAGAAGGACGATACGCAATGAAGGGCAAATTAACATACACCGCCATCGACTGATTTTCGCGCCCATAAATTGAGACGCGCAACTCAGTCGATGACGATCACATGAACCTCCGAAGAATCCTGACAGCCAGGACGAAACCTGGCAACTTTTTTAACCCAGGAGGCAACATGTACTACAGTAAGATCACTAGCGATCCCAAATTCACCCATTGCGAAGTAAACGAACACGCATTTCGGGCGTATTTCCAAGTCCACGATGAAGCCATCGGTCATGCCGCAGTGATGCTCGGCGGGCGTCGCGGCGCGCGGCTGATCAATGCCGTTCGCGAGGCGATGGACTGCCATGGGCCATTTACCCGTCGCCTGCGCCGTCAATTGCTTGAGCTGCGGAACCTTCTGTTTCTCGAATACGCTTACAATGACGACTGGAGCGATGGGCCGGACCTTGCACTGCTCGAACCCGATGATCCGATTGTTCCGGAAATCTGCCTCCTCGCGGATGGATTGGAACAGGCCCTTCATGACGCAGGGGTGGTCGGGATGAAGGATACTCAAGCAGCGTGATATATCACCCCGCGCCCCGTCACCTCGGCGGCGGCGTGGGCTTCTCGCAAGAAAAGTTGGAGCGCGAGCAGTTTTCTTCTTCGTACTTTCGCAAAACGACCAATCTCATTGATACCAGCAAACAATCTCTTTCCGATCCAAACAAAAGGAGCACACCGTCAGACCTACCACCTCCTCTCATGCAGGATTTTGTGACGCCGCAGAATGGCACTCACCCCAAACAATCCAACTACATGAACAGGAGGTCCCCCATGGACATCACCACCAATGAAAACATCGCACAGGCCGCATACGACAGGATCGCGGATACCGAGCGGCATTTGCGCCGTCACGGCCCTGCCCTGTGCAATTTGTTCGACGCTTTCGACGCGCTTTGCGATCTGCATGGCATCTTCGGGAACCAGCACCCGGACGCCAAAATGATTAAAACAGCGCTTCAGGAGATTGAAACATTTCTGGCAAAGCAGACATCGCAAGCTGCAGATGCTGCTACGCGGGATCGGAATTTCGATGCCTCTGGTGCCCTGCGCTGGCATGGCGCTCGTATCAGTGAACTGCATTCGCGGTTCTGTAATGCCGACTGACACCGTCGCGGGCTGTCAGCTGCAGCACGCTCGTCGTCGGGGTTCCGACCCCGATGAGGGCAACCTTCTCCAACAAGATATCTGCGACATCTCAATGTGGCTTCTACAGAAGTTTCGGGTGCCATTCGTCCACCTTTGGGTGGACAGGCACCCCTTCCAGCAAAGTCGGGAAATCGCATGCCTCTCGGTGATGCAATGGCAGCAGCACCTTGATCTATTGGCTGCTGCAGCAAGGGAGGCATTCCTTGCGCTCGGATATCAGATCCAGGACCTTGGAGATGCTTTGATGCCTTGCGCTTGCTGTGATGGCAGACATTCTCATCACGAGGCCCTCATAGCCTATACGCGGATAGAGGCCGCGCTAAGCGCACGAACAGCAAGCCGTACGTAAACCATACATAAAGTGACAAAAAAAAGTGGGGTGGCCTTTGGCCGCCCCATTTGCGTTTCAGGCCATGAACCTCAGATAGGGGGCCACCGAATATGGTTGCCCCCCTGAGACGATCCAGTGCTCAAAGAGCAACAGCATCCCATCCATCGATGAGCAAAGAGCTTGCCCTTGCCCTTGCCCTGGAGATTTCAAAACGGAACAGAAATTTCTCCTAATTCGGTTTTGGGCGGCATTCCTGTCGCACCATATCCCTTGGGACAGAGTCGAACCTCGGGCACTATGCTTCAGGGGCCAAAAACAAGAAAATCGGGCGTTCCCGCCCGATAGACTTCTTATGCTTGCAAAATGGCCATTCTAACCCGGCCGGTGGCCATTAATTGGCAGTCAGAACAACACAAGTGTCGACGCGGGCATAGTTATGCCAAGCTCAATTTTAGCTCACAAAAATAGCATATAAAATCAGCCACTTGCGGATAGGCCAAAATTGACAGCCTGAAAAGAGCGGCTGCTTTTGCCAAGCGGTCGGGCAAAGTATTGCCAGCAGGATCGGGGCGAGTTTTGCCAACACAGGCACAAAAAAGGCCGCCCCGAGGGGCGGCCTGTGTTTCGTAATGACAATTTTTACTCAAAGGTCTTTTCGGCGGAACACCTTTGCCCCCAGAAGGCTGCGATCCACTATAGGTTCGATGCCAGCCCGAGTTAGCTTCAAGGACATTGATTTTGTGCCGACACCATTGCGGTCTGCAATTTCCTGGAGCGTGACATACTTTGCACGAAATTCGTCCAGATCCTCTTTGGCATAGCAGTATCGGATCGTGCCGCGGGCATTGGTGATCATCGTTGCTTTGAGAAAAGGTTGGCCAGCGACATCCATCGCGGTCCGGAGGCGCTCGATTGCCAGCAGCCTCAAGCCAATACGATCTGCTGCTTCCTTGGCCGACAACCCTTGCTCCGCAACCATATCTCCGGCAGCTGACCGAACCTCGTCGGCATCGACAAACACGGATCGAAAGCGCAGATCGTCATCCCCGACCTCGACCTTCGACAACCGCTCTTCAAGCACGAGGGCCACAATGTCTGCGGCAGGCACGCGCGCAATTTCCGACGCTTTGATGACGTCGGTCATACCGGGGCTTGCGACAGCTACCCGCCGCCCATTGGCGCGAAACCTGATGAGAAACTCGTCAAGATCGTCATTCGCGACACTGGACAAGACGCCGCCCGTGATCGACGGGTCATCCGCCAGCTTCTTCAGGAGTCCAGTTTGCACCATCATTTGTGCCTGTGTGCGGTTGCAGTTCAGATAATCGGGTATCTTTTTGATAGGTGTGGAGTTTTTGATCCGGAGCGCCAGTGCTTCGCCGTCAACTGCGTCGAACGTCTTCCTGATTTCGATGTGCTCCGGGTCTCCGTCGGCCAGCAGCCCCGTGATGACCAAGGCCCGGTTCAAGATCTTCTGGTGTAATCTGCTCACCTTCGACAACGTGGCCACCGTATGCCGTTTCCGCTTCAAAACCTTGCCACCGAACAGTACCGTACCTGGCTCGACGGGCATATGATCAATGATGAAATCTCGCACGACGTCCTGGATAGGTCCAGGATCTTGCTTTGATTTATTGAGCTGCAACCAGTCATAAATCCGGCCCAGTGCTGACGGTGCTCCACCCCAGCGCTTGTCAATGATCGCTTCCTGCACGATGCTTTCCAATATCCTGTATATGCCTTCCGGCCCCTGAGATACGGCCTCCATGCCAACAGCGCCCGCTTCATCCCATTGCTGGATTGTCAGATCATCGATATCAGCGTGAGCCCCACGGATGCGACAGACTCCAAGCATTTCGCAGGCGCGCGCCGCTTGATCGATGCGCTGTCCGTCCATCCAGCGGGGGCCTTCCATGCCGGACAGCCGATCCACAACATACGTCTGAAGCGGCGACACGCTTGCTGTCCCAGCGTTTTCAACCTGTTCGGCAAGCTCCTGAACTGATGGCGCTACCCTATCCATGTCCTGGAAGCGCTCGAAATGTCCCACGTTCCTGCGCCGAGTGAGGATGATGCCATGGCGTGGGCAAACGCGGACCGACGCTAACATCCACGACAGGCGCCCTACCCTGTCACCATTGGCCTCCTCTGTGGCATCATCAATCAAACACGCCGGACAATAGGTGGTGTGGGTGCGCGTCATGAACGCGGGCCCAAAGGTTTCTCCCTGGTAGGTCAGAAGGCGATCACCGACTTTTTGCGGACCACATCCCAGGACCTGCTCTTCGGAAACGCCTGTCAGCTTTGACAGGCGTTCCACAGCATAATCGCTCAGGTCCTTCACATGGGCCTGGCTGATCTCCATCATATGAAGAAAGTCCGCGCAGGGCAGGCCAGTGTGGAAACGGGCAACGCGGGCGCACCATGAAACGGTGGTTTCATCGGCGTATGGGGGCAAGATTGGCAGCATGGACATGATCTCAGACCCTCTCCAGCTTTTTCTTCTGCCGTTTTGTACGCGCCTCGTCGTATTCTTCGGCTCCTGCATCGAGCGGAATCGAAAGCCAGTGTTCGCTCAAAAGACATTAGCACTGGGATCGCAGCCTTCCTGCATCGCCCATGCTTCGGCAAAATGATCGACGGTGAGGATTTTGTCGCCCCCCCCACAGCGCATATTCGATGGCATTGATGATCGTGTCGATGCCACGCCCAAAGCGGTGACGGCTGGCGGTAATCAAGCGCGCCATCACGTCGGCATCGACGCGCGCCTTGATTGCGGCCTCTTCGCAATAGTGTTCGACCAGAGAGATCAGCCCAGTTTCGTCAACGCCATGCTGCAGATTTGACGGCATGATCTTGGTAAAGCACCGCGAAACTTGAGGATCGAATGCGGCGACCTCTGCCAGACGCCGTGTCCCACTCAGAATCGGAATGGCCGCATTGTCGCCCTGCATCAGGGACTTGATCATGCGCAGCGAACTTTCGGTGTCATTGGCCGACCGCGCCATGATGAGATCCTGCGCTTCATCCAACCAAAGGACACTGATCCCGGCAGCCGTGAGCCGCTGTTTCACGGCTTCCCAGATCTCCCATACTTTCGCCCTGGACCCGACATGCTCCACACCCAAGGCCGCAAGGATCGCCAAACCAACGCTTTTCAAAGTCGCGGGGCTCGGCACCTGGATCTCAAGGTAGCGCGGCTCGCCAGTTTCGGGATTCTGCGCCAGGAATTTTGATTCACCGAGAATCGTGCGGACGGCGGTCGTCTTGCCCCCGCCGGGTTCTTCGATGAGAATAATTCCACGGGTTTCCTGTCCCGCCGTGTAGCGACAAGGCACTGAGGTCATTCCCCCGTCGTCATCGACTTCGAACAAGCGATAGAGGTGCTTCCTGAGCTCACTGTCGCGCTCGGTTGGAACATGGATCTTGCGCAGCTTTTGGATTTGCGCAGCGACACTGGTAGTGGCGTTCATGATCTATGCTCCCTGAAACTGTGTTGCGCTTGATGCGTAGCTACGCATCTCGAGGTTTTCATTGGTCATTCTGAGGTCCTCCGAACGGATGGTTTGCAAAAAGCCGGTGCCAGCACGCAGGCGGGTAACCGGTTCGTTTTCAGAATTTGCGCTCGTTGTTCTCACGGCAGAAATCGCTTGACGCTACGTCATGCTGATTTCTGTCGTCGAGTGCGCCGGGCCGCTGGCACAGCCACGGTCCAATTGAAGAATATCGAAATTAATTCAGTCGTTTGCGGACTTCCCGCCCCGAACTTCAGAACACGGCCGATTTTGGGACAATTGCGATAATTTCCAAATCCGGCAGCAGCCAAGCACCTGATTTCTGACCTCAATGAGGAGATTGGCTACCTGTCCGTAAGACGAAGTAAAAACTGGCTGGCAGGCCCATTTTCTTCTCGCGGTCTGTGAAGTGACGAACCGAATGAGCATCAATCCGAAATTTGGAACGACTGCCCAAATACCCTCAAGATCGAGATAAAAAGGTGGCAGCACGGTCCGCCACGAGGGACGAATGGCACCCATTCCGCAGCGGAATCTGCCAGCATTGCCGGTCATGCAAAGCCCTCCTAACCTTGCTGTCACCCGACCCTTTCAATCCGTCGGACTTCTGTCAGAATGCGTGAGCCTGTTTTCAAATAGGCTGCGTCCAGACCAAGGAAACGACATTTGAAAAATCGTTTGGAATTGTCGGCCGCATCTGCCCAGCCACAGTCAGGGCGAGGTGCAGGTCACAGGCTGCTTGGCGGCGCGCTGTTATCGGTCGGCCTACTTGCCGGGGCGTCGCCATGTGCGGCAGATATGGACAGCTCCCTGCCCGCCCTCGCCTTGCCCGATCCGATGACCGCGCCGCCCATGGCGGTGCTACTGTCCGTGCCAAAGGAACGGATCATGACAGCGGTCTCGACGCTGGATGATCTCGGTCAGAATGTCCTGACACACACCGGCATTCCGGGACTGGCTATTGCCGTCGTCCACGACGGACGCACCATTTATGCTCGGGGTTTCGGCATCCGTGCCGCTGGGCGCCCGGAGCGCGTCGATGCCGATACGGTCTTCCTGCTGGCCTCGCTTTCAAAACCGGTCGGTGCCACGGTCGTCGCGACGCAGGTGGATGCCGGTCGCGTGCAGTGGGATAGCCCGGTGCGCGATTTCCTGCCCTGGTTCGATATGGGCGATCCTTGGATCAGCGATCATGTCACCATTGGCGATCTCTACGCGCATCGCTCCGGCCTGCCGGACCACGCCGGTGACGATCTTGAGGATATCGGCTTTGACCGTCGCGCGGTGCTGGAGCGGCTTGCGCTACTGCCGAAAGGCGCGTTTCGGACGAAGTACGCCTATACCAACTTTGGACTGACCGCCGCAGCCGGGGCCGTGGCGGCGGCGGCAGGCATGGATTGGGCCACCCTGTCGGAAACCGCGCTCTATTCGCCGCTGGGCATGACATCGACCAGCTCGAAACACGCCGACTACATGGCGCGCGACAACCGCGCCTCAAGCCATGTCGCAGTTGGGGATGGATATGCGGTGGCCGACACACGCCAGCCGGATGCGCAAAGCCCGGCTGGCGGTGTCAGCTCCAACGCGCAGGACATGGCTCGCTGGATGGCGATGGTGCTGGGCCGTGGCATGGCAGAGGGGTCACGCGTGGTCTCCGAGGAGGCGCTCTTGCCGGCCCTGTCCGCGCAGATGATCCGGGGGGCGCCGATGGACATCTCAGCCCGGCCAGGTGCATACGGTTTCGGCTTCAATGTCGACACGCGGCTGTCAGGGCGCGTCATGCTCAGTCATTCCGGCGCTTTCGCGCTTGGGGCGTCGACCAGTGTTGCGATGGTGCCCGACCTCGATCTGGGCATCGTGGTATTGACCAGTGCGCCCCCCGTCGGCGCCGCCGAAGCTGTTACGGCGAGCTTCCTCGACCGGGCGGAACTCGGGGCCGACAGCCGCGACTGGCTGGCTGCCTATGCCCCGCTCATGGCGCCACTTTCGGCGCCGGTGGGGCATCTCGTGGGCGCAGAGCCGCCCGCTGACCCCGCCCCGGCGGGGCCGGTTGACCGTTATGTCGGCATCTATGACAATGCGTATTTCGGTCCCGTGTCGATTGCTATGACCAACGGGCCGCTTGTTCTGAAACTGGGGCCGGGCAACCGGGAGCTGCCAATGCGGCATTGGGATGGCGACACATTCGTGGTTTACCCGGTGACCGAGAACCAGTCGGCCGGCTCGGTCTCACTTGTCGAATTTCTCGAAGTTCCCCCGGAAGCAGGAATGGCACTGCAGATCGAACACCTGAACGGCGAAAGCCTCGGCGTCTTTCGACTCCGGGAATGACGCGAACGGCCCAAAGCTGCCATCCCGCGACCATCTTGGATACTGGAATACAGCTTGTCATAGCGGACCTTCACCGCAACTGAAAATACGCGTTTATCTGTCAAAAACGGTATCAACTGAAAGTGGAGAGGTCATTTTACACCAGCGGTCAAAAACGCCTGCACAAACTGGCGTTGAAAGATCAGGAACCCGATCAGCAGAGGTGCAATCATCATGATCGTCGCGGCGGAAATGATCGAGATATCAACCCCGTTTTCAGGCGCGCCAAACAGCGAAAGACCCACGGTCAAAGGCCGGGCGTTATCAGAGTTGGTCACGATCAACGGCCACAAGAAGTTGTTCCAGTGAGTAGAGATCGAAACCAGCGCGTAAGCCAGATAGGTCGGACGCGCGGCTGGCACATACACGCGCCAAAGGACACCAAGCGTGGAACAGCCCTCAATGCGTGCAGCCTCATCCAGGTCTTTGGGAACAGATTTGAAGGTCTGCCGCATCAGGAATATCCCGAATGCTGAGGCCATATAGGGCGCCCCGATACCCATCAGCGTATCAATCAGCCCCAGTGAGGCGGCAACGCGGTAGTTCTCGACAATCAAAACTTCGGGCAGAATAAACAGTTGCAGCAAGACAAGGACAAACACCGTGTCGCGCCCTTTGAAGCCGATTTGAGCAAAGGCAAAACCGGCAAGTGTGCAAAGGATGAATTGCCCGATCAGGATCAGCGTCACCAAAATAAAGGTGTTAAGAAAATAACGCAACCAAGGTGCGCCATCCCAAGCAGTTCGGAAGTTATCGAGCGTTAAAGGGGCGGTCAGCCGAAAATTTACCGCATCAGTTACGGTGTGAAAGCCTGCCCAAAAGGCAAATATCAGGGGGGATATCCACAGGATGGCCAGCACAATGGCCAACGCGGCTTCGAATTTACGGCTCATCGGTAGTGGGCCTTTTTGTCAAAGATAGCAAACTGAAGCGCAGCGAGGATGCCAAGAACCGCGAGGACCAGCGCCGTCATTGCCGCCGCTGTGGGGCGGTCGAAGTAGGCAAAGGCATGTTCCCAGATATAATAAAGGATCAGTTTGGAACTGTCGGAAGGCCCGCCTTTGGTCAGGATAAACAAGTGGTCGATCAGCTTGACCGAGTTGATCATCGCATTAACCAGTATGAACAAGGTGGTTGGCATCAACAGCGGCAGCGCGATGCAGCGGGTGTAGGTCCAGCGCGATGCGCCCTCGATGTCTGCGGCCTCTTTCAAATCGGGCGGGATGGTTTGCAGGGCCGCCAGATAGAAGATCATGAAGAAACCGGACTCTTTCCAGATGGTCACTACACAAATGGCCCAAAGCGCGGTGCTTGGCTGGCCAAGCCAGTTCACCGGATCGGCCCCGAATAGACCCGCGATCTGGTTCAGGATACCAAAGCTGGGCGTATAAAAGAACAGCCAAAGGTTTGCCGCCGCGATCATCGGCAGAACGGTGGGGGTGAAATAGGCGGTTCGCACAAAGCCGCGCGCCGGAAGTGTGGCATTCGCCCAAAGCGCCATTGTCAAGGCCATACCAATAGAAACGGGAATGGTTAAACCTGCATAAAACAAGTTGTTCTGCACAACGAGCCAGAAGCCGGGATCGTCGAACATATGGCGGTAATTCTCAAGCCCGACAAATTCCGACGGGCTGCGCCGTGTGCCGCGTGACCAGAGCGAGGTGAACACCGTGGCGACGGAGGGATAAAGGGCGAAGACGGATAGCATGACCAACGAGGGTGCCAGCAACAACCAGCCATTTATGGCACGGCGTCGGCGCTGTAATGCAAAGTGGTCTGTCATGCCGTTCTCCGGTTAAAGAATGGGGCCAGCCCGGTTAGGCCAGCCCTGCTTTATGACTTATTTGT
This sequence comes from Rhodobacteraceae bacterium LMO-JJ12, assembly GCA_021555075.1. NCBI lineage: Bacteria > Pseudomonadati > Pseudomonadota > Alphaproteobacteria > Rhodobacterales > Paracoccaceae > Rhodobacteraceae bacterium LMO-JJ12. The sequence continues at coordinate 233,221 of JAKGBX010000003.1, read as the reverse complement.
AAGGGCGCAGTAGACGTTCGGCTGCGCCTTGGGCATCGTTCAATGCTTCTTCAGCAGTCTTATCACCCGTCAGAACCGATTGGATCGCGCCATTCAGGCCGTCCCGCACGCGTGCGGTCTCGAATGTTGAGAATTCAGCAACGGCATGTTCAAGCTGGTCACGGGCAACCAAAGCCGGTTTGAAGTCCTCAACATAGGATTTCAGTGCATCGGTTTCGTATGCCGCAGGAGAAACTCCCATGTAGCCGGTCGAGATCGACCATTCGGCCGCTTGCTCGGGCGCTGTCATGAACTGGATCAGATCAAGGGCGGCTTGCTGTTCTTCGTCACTGGCGTTCTTAAATACATAGAAGTTGCCGCCCCCCGTGGGCGAACCAAGACGTTTGTTTGCAGGTAACATGGCCACGCCAAAATCAAACTCCGCCGCGTTTTTTACAGCGGTCAAATTGCCGGTAGAATGCCACATCATAGCCGTCTTGGATTCAAGGAATGCCTGACGCAATGTGCCCCATTCAACCGTGCCTTCGGGCATGATCTTGTGCTCTGTGCTTAGGGATTTCCAGAATTCCAAGGTTTCAATTGCGACTGGGTCGTTGAAATAGGTTGTGACCCCATCGTTCGACATCAATTCCTTGTCGTTCTGGATCGCCAGTGCTTGGAACATCCAGTAAGGATAACCCGTCGAGGGGATCATTATACCATAATGGTCGTCATTGGTCAGCGCCTTGCCCATGGATACCATTTCGTCCCAGGTTGTTGGGGCTTTTTCAGGGTCCAGACCTGCGGCGCGGAACATGTCCTTGTTGTAATAGGCAACGATTGTTGAGCGCTGGAACGGCACGCCCCATGTTTTGCCTTCAACTTGGCCGTTGGCCATCAAAGCGGGATAAAAGCTGTTGAGCCATCTGGTGTCTTCTTCGCCCTCGATCAGGTCGTCAAACGCAACAATATGTTCTTGCTCAAGCAGGTCATAGGCATCGATGGAGAACATGACAGCAAGATGCGCAGGCTCGCCTGCGTCAAGGGCGGCAAGTGCTTTGATGCGGGCATCGTCATAATTGCCGGCATAGATCGCGTTCACTGAAACGTCTGGGTTTTGCGCTTCGAATTTGGCGACAATACCGTCAACGACTTCGGTCAAGGCACCGCCAACGGCGATGGGGTAATACATGGTCAACTCGGTTTCGGCAGTCGCCGGGTTGACGAGCGCCGTTGAAGCGGCCAAGAACGCAGCTACAGTCGTAATTCGGGTCATTTTAATGTCCTCTTTGACAAGTTTGGTTGGAGATGGAGCCTTACGGCCAGCCGATGGCGCAGGATTTTGGCGAATACGCGCCATAGGATTCTTTGTGGTTACTTCTGGGGTTCCTTTTCAATTTTACCGGTGACGGCATTGAAAAGGAGCCTGCTTTCTTGCGGGAGTTGAACGCCGATCTTATGCCCTAATTCAAAGTGGGCATCGTCGTTCGTAATCGCGGCCAGTCCTTTGGTGGCCGGATGGCTTAGGGCAAGTTGCGTCTCACTGCCCATAAATTCGAAATCGTCGACAACAACGTTTAGATGGCCGTGACCCGAGGGGACAACTTTGACAGCTTCGGGGCGTATCCCGACTGTGTACCCACCGTCATATCCCAAAGCGGCCCCGTCGATCAGCGACATAGGCGGCTCACCAATGAACTGTGCGGCAAAGGTTGTAGCGGGTCGGGTGTAAAGTTCGGCGGGTGTGCCTACCTGTTCAATCCGGCTGTTGTTCATCAAAATGACCTTGTCCGACAAACTCATCGCTTCGCCTTGATCGTGGGTGACATAAACAACCGTAAGGCCGAGTTTGCGCGACAGCGTGCGAACGTCGCGCCGCACAGAGTTGCGCAGTTTAGCATCGAGGTTCGAGAGCGGTTCATCCATCAGACAAAGCGGCTTTCGCGCAACGGCTGCGCGGGCAAGGGCAACACGTTGACGTTGCCCGCCCGAAAGCGCGGAAGGCTTGCGCCGCTCAAGCCCTGTTAGGCCTGTCATCTCCAGAACTTCGGCAAGCCTTGTGTTACGCTCGGTCTTATCAATTCTGCGGACTTTGAGGCCAAACAAAATGTTTTCGGCAACGCTCAGGTGAGGGAACAATGCGTATGACTGAAACACCATCGACAGGTTGCGCTGTGCGGGGGGCAGCGCGGTTACATCGCGCTCATCGATCAAGATCCTGCCCGCTTCGGGATGTTCCAACCCTGCGATCAAGCGCAACAGGGTGGACTTGCCGCAGCCGGAGGGGCCGAGGATAGACAAAAACGCGCCTTTGGTCAGCGTTAGGTCAATGCCGACGACGCCACCTTGATCGTCCCATTGACGTGTGATGCCCTCAAGCGACAAAAAGCTCATATCGGTTCTCCGGCGACAATCAGGCGGCCATCCAGCACGTCAAGAAGGGGACCGAAATTATCGGCAGGGCGCGCGTTGGTTACGAAATGGGAAACATCGGCGAGGTTTCCGCCGAATGCCGCGGCACGGCGGCCAAACTTCGTAGCATCGGCAACAAGTACACTTTGGTGTGCATTCGCGTGCATTGTTTGCCGGATGCGCACTTCGGCCTCGTGGAAGTCGAGCAAGCTGCCATCGGCGTCAATCCCGCCCACGCCGTAGATCGCATAATCGGCACGGTATCCCTCGACGAGGGCCAACGCCTGTTCTCCGAGGATGTCACTATCTGGCAACCGCAATTCGCCACCGGGCAGGATAATTCGTACATCAGACGCTTCGGATAAAATCATCGCAACATTCAGATTATTTGTAATGACGGTGAGGCCTGTGCGGCCCGTCAATGCTCTGGCGACAAGGGCGGGAGTGGTTCCGATTGAAAAGAACAATGTTGCCCTGTCTGGAATGAGGTGCGCCGCCCGACTTGCAACCTGCCTTTTCGCCGCGATGTTAAGGGATGTACGCACCGAATAGGGCAGGTTTGACGCGTCCTCAACAAACTCGGCGCCGCCGTGAAACCTGCGTAGTTTTCCTTGTTCGCACAACGCTTTGATGTCCCGCCTGATTGTATGGGGCGAGACCTTGAGGGCGTCGGCGAGTGTATCGACGCTTACTCGTCCTTTGGATTGTGCGTGTTCGAGAATCATTCGATGTCTGTTCATGTGGGCTCCTAAATGTTCGTATGAGCACTCCATGTTACATTGACATGACAGCCATTGTCCGAAGCGGTGAATTTTTGTGTGCATTAGAGCAACGCGGCACACAGTATGCGCGGCGTTTGATGGTTTCCGAACCACTGCACGAAACATGCCTATTGCTGGTTGGAAACCATATGTAGATATGCTGTTACTCGCGAGACATTTCCCTTTGCCTCCCTACGCGCCTCATAGGGCGCTACAAAAGCGTCGCCCTGCTAAAGAGATTATCCACCTCTTTCAGACGTGATCACTTTCAACTAATGGTGGATGCTCTGCCAGCTTTCCCGCATTGATCCTGATGGGAAATACCTGGGAATTGGTGTGTTTCTATCAAGCCGTTTCCAAGCGTATGGAATGGACCAGTGCCGATACAGCACCTTCTTGTAATATATCTTCGGCCAGCGACAGGTCCCGCAGGCCCGCAGCGAGCGCCGCAATCAGCCGCCCCGATCCAACCGTATCACGCGGTCAACCTCCTGAACGACGGCTTAGTCCGGCACACCGGACCTCGGGGCAAAACGCATCAAAGGCCTTCTCTAATTGTGTGTCTGGGTCAAGCTCGTTTTCCTTCTTTTGAATGATCAAGGATCGTTTGTCCGGGTCACGCTTCTCTTCGCAGTCTGGTTTGGCGTTCGAAATGGCGCCGCTGCATGCATGTGTCGGATTGGAAGTGGAGAGCCACGCTTTCCGGCGCGCTTCAAATTGCGCAGCAGACATTTTCGGCTTAATCCACGAACCTCGTCCGGATTGGACGATCCCGTCAGGTTAGGTGGTAGGCTACTTGTTCATGCCGTGCCTCCAACTTGTTCCTGACGGAATTCACTGCCGTCGATCCACATACGGTGGAGCAGAACGGCAAGTTTGCGAGCGACGGCAACAACTGCGCGTCGGCGACCTTTGGTGCGCATCAATCGCATGCCCCATGATTTAATCTGTGACCCTGCCATCGTTCGCATCAGCAATGCGTTGGCAGCGGCGTAAAGAGTTGCGCGAACAACTCTATCCCCAGCCTTTGATATTCTGCCAGGATTGTCATGCTTTCCAGACTGAAATCGCCTTGGGGTCAGGCCAAAGTGTGCTCCAACTGTACGCGACCGCTTAAAGCGACTCGGATCATCAACTGCCGCCTTGAATGTCAGCGCTGCAATCGGCCCAACACCTGGAACGGTCATCATGCGCATGCAAACTTCGTCTTGAGACGCCGCACGTTTCACGCGCCGGTCCAGCTCGAGGTAGTGTTGGAGCAAAACCGCCCGCGCGTCGAGCAATGGAATGATCGCATGCGCAAGGACGTCATCGATCTCGATCATCGGCCTTACCAAGCCATCAAAAGACCCGTGTTTCACTGTTCGGGGCAATCGCACGCCGAAGATTTTCAGCAGGCCACGAACCTCGTTGGCCAGATCCATTGTCTTCTTGAGCAAAGCTTTGCGCGTGCTCAATAGCGCCCTCAGCCCGTGGGCTTCTCGGCTCTTCATATGAACCGGACTGAACCAGCCTGTTCGTAGGATTTGGGCAATGCCCTTTGCATCTGTCTTGTCGGTTTGGTTTCGCATCGCAGATAAGGCGGCACTTACTTGCCGAGCTTCCATGCGTACGACTTCGAAGCCTTTTGATTGCAAGCCAAAGAACAGATGTTGGCTCACTGCTCCGGCTTCAAAACCAACGCGTTCTATTGGGTGCTCAAAAGCTGCGAGATAGTCGGCGATGTCCTCAACTTCGCATGGCAGCTCTCGCTCAAGGTAAACCTTGCCTTTGCTATCGACGATGCACATCGCACAAGACCGAAGCGACACATCTAAACCAGCATAGTATTCCATCATCTGTCTCCCTTGTTCACAGCTATGCTGTGATCCTATCGGGAGCTCGACCAAAGTGCAGGGTCAGCCCAATTACGCATGCTTCCCGCCCATTCTGTTCTCTAATTCGTCAATGCGGGTTTCCAAATGTCGCATTGTGATGTCAGAGGTTGCCTTTGTTCTGTTCGAACTCTTGGGTTCATAATGGGGTTGGCTGGGTGTGGGTCGGCAAGGTGGAAACCGCAATCATACCGTTGGTGTTGGTTGTTGCTACAGAATCGACGCCGTGTCTCACGCCCTCCCTCGGGCATTGTCCCAGATGGGAACTTTGATTTTGGAATCCTCGTAATTGTCGCTCTGGTGATCCTTATGCGAACTGGAATTCGGTTTGGTCGCGCATCATCGCGTGCAGGATGATAGCGAGGCGTCTGGCGAGGGCCACACGTGCCTTCCTCATTGTTGAGCGCGTACCAATCGCAAGCGCCCATTCCTTCAATTTGAGCGGGCCAGCATACCTCGTCAGCATGACATTGGCCGCCTCGTACAGGAGCGTTCGGACCCTGGTATCACCCCGTTTCGAGATGCTGCCGACATAGTCCACTTCTCCGGACTGATGCCGCCTTGGGACAAGCCCAAGGTACGGCCCGACATCGCGCGATCGTCGGAACCTCGACGGATCATCTATTGCGGCCGCAAAAGCCAGTGCCGTGATCGGCCCGACACCTGGGACGGACATAAGACGTGAGCAGGTTTTCGATTTACGGGCCATCTTCTTAATATCGGCATCAATTGCAGCAACGGCCGCCAAAATTGCTTCGCGTGCTGCAAACAATCCGTTCAATGCAGCATGAAGACCTGGAACCCCATTACTCACTTTCAGAGCGGCATCTTTGAACGCAGGCGACAGTGCCCGTGGCAACCGTACACCAAATACGACCACCAGCCCACGGATCTGATTGTCGATTGTCACGCGCTGCCCGACCAGTTTCTTGCGTGCTGCGATCAGTGACCGTATCGCATGAGCAGACAGCGATTTGACGTGGGTAGGTTTGTAGAACCCGGTCCGCGCCAGATGTGCCAGGCCGCGCGCGTCATTTCGGTCTGACTTGTGACCGGCCAGTGATTTGAGGGCCTGATAGGCTTGTCTGCTTTCAATGCATTGGATTGGAATGCTGCGTTCAGTAAGCCCGTGGTACAGCATCGGTGCCATTCTGCCGGTCTCAAACACAACGCCTGCACAAGTTGGGCCAGCCGCGAGAAAATCACTAATCGCATCTGGTGACGAACGTGTCTTTCCTTCTCGGATCAACACGCCGTCACGATCCAAAACACAAACGTGCGTCTCTTCCATCGAGACATCCAATCCAGCAAAATACTCCATTTTTCACTCCTCCATAGGGTTGCGAATACAGTCTACCAGACGAGTTGCAGAGCCAGATTCAGATTACACCATGTTGAAAAACTCTTTTCTGCACCTCCAAATTTCGGAAAAGTGGAAAACCGTTCCCCGACGAGCTGATTGCGGCCTATGATGCGGTTGGAATTTGGGTAATTCGGAATTTTGTTCTTCCAAATTTGGTGCCAACGCGCTGTATTGGAGTTTTTCAACACAATCTGCCCTTCGAGTAAAATAAGCCAAAATGAATGGCCGAATTTCCATCTGCCATCGTGCAAGTCATCTTATGCTCTGCACAACTGATTTAAAGCTCTCCATCGCGGCTCCCAAATTCTCGAGAATTTCTTCCGCCAGGACCTCTGGATCAGGTAGGTTTTCGAGGTCGGTCATCGAAGCATCGCGCAGCCAGAACAAGTCAAGGCTGGCCTTGTCACGTTGCAACAGATCTTCGCGGGGGTAGGCCCGCCAGCGACCATCCGGGGTGGCCTCGCTCCAGGTTGCTTCCCGCTCATGCCGGTTGGCTGGATTGTAGCAGGCGATGAAATCTTCCAAGTGCGCGAAGGTCAGGGGCTTTTGCTTGAGCGTATGATGCACATTCGTGCGGTAGTCGTAATACCAGATCTGTGACGTCTGCGGATCTGGGCTGGCGGCGCGGTTGTCGAAGAAGATGACGTTGGCCTTCACGCCCTGAGCATAGAAAATCCCGGTAGGCAGACGCAGGATCGTGTGCAGATCGGTATTCTGCAAAAGCTTGCGCCGGATCGTCTCGCCAGCACCGCCCTCAAAAAGCACGTTATCGGGCACGACGACGGCAGCGCGGCCGGTGGTTTTCAGCATCGTGCGGATGTGCTGCACAAAATTTAGCTGCTTGTTCGAGGTGGTCGCCCAGAAATCCTGCCGGTTGTAGGTCAGATCGTCGGTTTCCTGCTCCCCCTCGGCATTGGTAAAGCTCATCGAGCTTTTCTTGCCGAAGGGCGGGTTCGCCAGAATATAGTCGAAAGTCTCGGACGGTGGTGAAATCAGCGCATCGGCGGGCGAGACCAGAGAGTCGCCGGTCATCTCGCCGATCCCATGCAGGAACATGTTCATCAGGCACAGCCGCCGTGTACCGGCGACGATTTCGTTCCCGAAGAACGTCTCGTGCTTCAGAAATGCCTTCTGGGCCTTGTCGAGTGCGAAATTCTCATCGTCTGTCAGGAAATCATGGGCGGCAAGGAAAAAACCGCCAGTGCCGCAGGCCGGGTCGGCGATCGTCTTGCCCGGCTCGGGGCGCATGCATTCCACCATGGCGCGGATCAGGGCGCGCGGGGTGAAATACTGGCCAGCGCCCGATTTGGTGTCCTCGGCGTTGCGCTCCAGCAGGCCCTCGTAAATGTCGCCCTTCACGTCGGCGCCCAGCATCACCCATTGTGTGCCGTCCACCATGTCGATCAGGCGGAACAGCTTGGCGGGATCGGTGATCTTGTTCTGCGATTTGGTAAATATCTGGCCCAGCATGCCCTTCTGCTCGCCCAGCTTGCGCAGGAGGGCGACGTAATGCGCCTCCAGATCGGCGCCACGGCGGGTGGTCAGGCTGGTCCAGTCATAGCCCGCGGGAACACCCACATCACGGCTGTAGGGCGGCTTGGCGTATTCATCCGCCATCTTGAGGAAGATGAGATAGGTCAGCTGTTCGAGGTAATCACCATAGCCCACGCCGTCGTCACGCAGCGTGGTGCAGAAACTCCAGACCTTGGAGACGATGGGGGCGGTGTTCATGTCCAGTGTCCTTCTTTGAAGGGAATTTCAGAACTCTTGCAAAGGTCGCGCAGGGCGGAATAGGTCAGCCGGCCGTCGCGGACAAAGGCGTCGCGGGCGATGAGGGCAAGGAACGCCTGCGCGTGGCTGGCGGCGATGTCCAGCCAGAATTCGTGATCCCAGTCGCCCCAGAATTCCTCGGCCTTGGGACCGGCATAAACCCCGTCGATCTTCAGGCTGCCATCGGGCTGAAAGACCAGGTCGATCTGCGTGGTATCGGCACCGTCCGGATTTTCGATCCGGTCATGGTAAAGAGGAAATCGCTGGCCGTCCGTCATGCCGTCGCCTTTCGTTTCCGTGTCGCCTTGGGAGCCACGGCGCGCTCGGCCTTGATACGGGCCAGCAGGGCAACGGCGGACTCGTCCGACGGATCTTGGGGGACGAGTTGGCCGGAAAAGGCTTTTTTCAGGATGGATTGGCGCAGAGCGTCGGCGCGGGTGAGGGCGGCGTCGATTTCGGCCTCAAGCCGCGTGGCGGCGTCGAGGCGGGCGTCGAGGATGCGGGTGATTTCGGTTTGTTCGGCGGGAGAGCAATAGGGAAATGGGTATTCCTGAAGTTTGCTCGCATTGATGTTCGATTGATTGACGCCATCGGTTTTCACGGTCTTACCGTGTTCGCTGGCGAAAGGCGAATTGAGGAAGTAGTTAAGGTAAGGACCGGATGCGATCTCTTCGATCTGGTTGACCCGTACCAAGTAGCCCGCGAACAGTGCGGGCTGCTCACCCCCGTAAATTGAGGTCTTGCCGACGAGTTCTGGGCTGTTTGTTCGGTTGAACAGGACATCTCCGGGCTTCAACAAATACTGTTCGATTTCGTCCGGATCGGAGGTAAATGCCAGGTTGTCCCAATCGATGCGGCCACGCTGGAGGTTGCCCATGCGGATTACGGGCAATGCGCCAGTATCCGCGGACTTCGCCGCCGTTCCATACTTAGGTCCCGACGAGCACAGGCCCAAGTGTGCCCATGTCCAACCATGGGGTAGATCCGGCAACTCAATCCGTAGATTTTGCAGTTGATCCGGAAACGTTGCTGGCCGTTTTGCCTTCGCGGGTTTCTTGCTCTTTTCGCCACCGGCGCGCCATTTGGCGAGGGCAACTTGCCAGTCGGCCAGCGCGGTCTTGTAGCGGGTCTCGCGTTCCTTTTGGATGCGGGCGAGGAGGGTTTCGGGGGCTTCCAGCTTGTCGACATTCTTCGCGCGCCAGTCGGCGGTGAGGCGGCCCTCAAAGGCGGATTTCAGCAGGGACTGGCAGTAGAGGCCGAGAGTGCTGCGCGCCGTTTGCAGGCTCTCGACCCCCTTGTCGATCTCGTCAAACAGCGCCTCGATCTTCTTGACGATGCAGCGCTGTTCGTTGAGGGGAGGCAGGCAGAAAACGCGTTCAAAGGAAGCTTTGGTTTTTACGAATGGCTGTCCGCTTCCACCCCTTATCCAGAAATCCTCATCGTTGACCATCCACCAAAAGAATTTTGGGTCCAATGCTTCTGATTCTGGCCAAACAACATGAGTATTGGCAACCGCACTCCATTTTTCTTTCGCAAAGAAACACTTTCCACATCTTGCCCCGACTGCAGAAACGATGATTGCAATACCCTCATGCTCATAGTGATCGAGCCAAACGTCTTGACCAGAGGCGCTAAAGCCCGGGAAAAGTCTGGGCGCAGGTGCGCTAAATTGCTTCCCTTTAATAAGCTTCGAATTTCCGGAATGATGCGTGGTAACATCGTCAAAGGTACAATATGCCCATCCCGTGGGCGCTTTTGATGGAGTTATGAGCCTCATGCCGAGAGCGCCTCATTCATCTCGGTCATCACATCGTCCATCCCATCGCCAAAGAGTGCATACATCTGCCCCAAACCGCCCTTGCCGTCAAAGGGGGACATGTCCAGATCGTCACGCTCGATGGTGAAGGAGGTGGCGAGGTGGTCGCGGATCATCCGCAGCCAACCCATCTGTTCCTCGGTGAATTTCTCGCCTTTCCCTGCGTGCCGGTTCAGCACCCAGTTCTGGAAGTTGCGCCGCACCCGCTCGGAATGGCGGGTGAGGGTTTCATCCAGCCCTGTGACACGGCGGATCAGGGCCACAAGCGCGGTCAGGTCGCTGGCCGGATTGCTGCCCTTGTAGTCATCCAGATGCGCATAGGCCCGCCAGACGGTGAGCGGGGCAAGGCGCGGGCGATCCTCGGTCAGCTTTTTCAGCACGTCCTTGACCATGGCGTAGGTGACGTCTGACCGGCGGGCGGGGGTGTTGAAGTAGATCGACAGCGCCTCGATCTCATCGCGGTTTTCGGTCAGGTATTCCTCGAACTCCTGCGCGATCTTCTGGGCGTTCTCGGCCACGTTGCCCGCCCATTCGGCCCGTAGCAGCGTGTCGAGATTGTCATGGTCGATGGTCTGTTCATTGTCGCGCCGGATCGTATCCATCAGGTTGATCAGCGGGCCGGTGAAGACGTTGGCGGCCTGTTTGATCCGTTCTTCACGCGCTATCTGCATGGCGGCATCGTCAGGCTCGGGGTGACCGGCAGCCTTGGCATCGGCCTCGACCTTGTCCGGGTCGATGGCGTCGAAAAGATCGCGCACGATTGCGGTGAGGGAGATTCCGGCCTCGGTGGCGATCTTCTCCTGATCCTCAGCCTCCAGCTTGTTATCGAGCCGCGACAGGCGTGCGCCAAGGGAGCTGACGGTTTCCTCGGATCGGTCGCCCATCATCAGCCCCATGGCGAGGTCCTTGAAGGGGATGGAGGGCTTGGTGTCGAGCGGCTGGCTGGCGGTCTTCAGCGACTTGGTGACGCCCACGGCATCGACGATCACATAATGGGTCTTGGCCTGGGCGGAGGGCGAGACCTTCTTCAGGTCGTCAGGTTTCAGCACGCGGGTGCCGCGGCCTTTCATCTGCTCAAAGTAATTTTTCGATTTCACATCGCGCATGAAGATCAGGCATTCGAGCGGTTTGACGTCGGTGCCGGTGGCTATCATGTCGACGGTAACGGCGATGCGCGGGTAATATTCGTTGCGAAACGCCGAGAGCGAAGATTTCGGGTTCTTCGCGGCATTGGTGATCTTGCGGCAGAAATCGTTGCCCTCGCCAAATTCCTGCCGGACGGTCTGGATGATGTCATCGGCATGGCTGTCGGTTTTGGCGAAGATCAGGGTTTTCGGCAATTCCTTGCGGCCCGGGAAGATGTTGGGCCAATTGTCGTGAAAGGCGCGGATCACGGTGCGGATCTGGTCTGGGTTGACGACAGAGCGATCCAATTTGCTGCTGGTATATGCCTCGTCGTCATCCTGCGTTTCCCAGCGCCGCGCGCGGGTGTCGCGCTCTCGCTTCTCGATCAACTGCTCGGCCTTGATGGTGCTGCCGCCCTGGGTGACCTCGGTCTCAATTAGATAGATCTCGTTGCCGACGTTCACCTTGTCCGCGACGGCCTTTTCGTGGGTGTATTCGCTAACGACGTTCTTCTGGAAGAAACCGTAGGTGCGGTTGTCGGGCGTCGCGGTGAGGCCGATGAGATAGGCGTCGAAATATTCAATCACCTGACGCCATAGATTGTAGATCGAGCGATGGCATTCGTCGATCACGACGACATCGAAATACTCAGGGGGCAGTTTCGCGTTGTAGACAACCGGCAGTGGCTCCTTCCGGCGCCATGTGTGTTCAGCCGGATTGTCGTCCTCGGCACCTTCCTTCAGCTCCTCGCCCTTGAGCGTGGCATACATGCGCTGGATCGTGGAGATGACGACCTGACTGTCACCCGCAATGGACGGCGAGGTCAGGCGCTGGACATTATAGAGTTCGGTGAATTTCCTATTGTCGTCGTTGGGCAGGAAGGCCATGAACTCCTGCTCGGCCTGTTCGCCGAGGTTCTTGGTATCGACCAGAAACAGGATCCGCCGCGCGCCCGCATGTTTCAGCAAGCGATATGCTTGCGTGATTGCGGTGAATGTCTTGCCCGATCCCGTCGCCATCTGGACCAGAGCGCGGGGTTTGTCAGCCTTTAGGGAGGCCTCCAGATTGGTGATCGCCGTGATCTGGCAGTCACGCAAACCATCGGGATCAAGCGCTGGCAGCGCTGCAATGCCCGCCCGGAAGGACTGCTGTGTCTGCGCCCAGGATTTCAGCGTCTCTGGGCGATGGAAGGTGAAGATTTCCCGAGAGCGGGGGTGCGGATCGCGTCCATTGGTGAAGCGGGTGATCTCGCCGGTGCTCTCGTAGACAAACGGGAGGGGTTGCGTTTGGTTCACCCATTTCAGCTTGGCCCCGGCATATCCCTCTGATTGCTCCTCGACTGTGGTGAGCCGCACACCCCAACTATCGGGCTTGGCCTCCACCACACCCACAGCCTGCCTGTCCGCGAACAGAACATAATCGGCCGGACCGATATCGGTCTGATATTCGCGAACCGCGATGCCGGGGCCTGCAGCAAAGTCCAAATGGCTCTTGTTCTGCACTTGCCATCCGGCAGCACGCAGCCGCCGATCAATTCGGTCCCGCGCCAACTGTTCAGGGGTTTGGTTCAACGTAGGCAAGATGTTGTGAACTCGAAATTGCGTTTCTGATGGCACTGTAAGCGTTCCAAGAGGTTTTGCAATTGCGCCATCCCGAACCAAACAAAGGCAAATTCATTTCGGAGTTCAAAGCGAGCCATCTTTGACAATCGACATCAAAGAGAACTGCCGAGGGAAAAATTCGCCGCCTCGCAGACATCTTCGACAGCAGCCGCGAAAATAGGACTATCCTCGGAAGTCTTTGTGGGGCCAAGTGGAGCCACGAGAATTCTCAATGTCGGTGAGGATAGCATGTACTTCTGCCAAGCATGCTTGCCGGTTGTGGAACTCGGTCTCAACCTCACCCTTCTCAACGGCAGAGGGGATCGGAATCTGAAACTCCCTGAGATCTTTGATCGCAATTGTCTGAATGGTGGCCCCGCCTGCCAGGGAACGAAGGGCCGCTGCCCACGAGTGGGCCATGAAAATCTCCGCCGCCAAGCGGATACAACGCGTCTCCAAAATCTGCTGCCTTCATGCGCGCAGCAAGTTGGTCCTTAAAGTGAAAGACTAAGCCAGGAGGCGGCGCATGCGAGAGTTCAATTTGCTAAGTCCGTCGCCACACCAGCGGCTCAAATAGTCGGCACAGGCCAGCCTAAATGTGTCGGCCGTCATTCCGGCGTTTCAATCCGCCGCGACCAGCTTTCTACCTGGCCAGTCGAAAGGCGGGCCTCGGCCAGATTGCGCCAGCTTTCGGGCAGGCCGGTCAGGGCGGCGAATTCCGTCAGCGCCGCCGTGTTCAAACAGTCATGATAGAGCAGATGCGATACCCTCTTGATCGTCCAGGCTGGATGCGGCCGCACTTCCAGTCGCCCCGTGTCGTTTGCTGCAATCATCCCAGATTCCAAAACGCGAAAGTACCAGCCTGTGCGACCGTTCATCTGAACCCACCGCGCCATGTCGGACCTGCCAAAGCGCAGGTTTAACCGCCAACAGGGCTGACGACCCTGGCTGACTTCGAGAAGTGCGCCTCCTATCCGCCACCAGTCGCCCAAAGAAATTTCAGCTTCGGCGGCACCTTCGACGACCAAATTCTCGCCGAACGCACCGGCGCGAAACTGTTTCGCGAGATCAGGCAGATCGGCAGTCCATAGAGGGTAATTGCTTTTGGCATAGGCATGGATGGCCTTGTCGGGGCCGCCATGATGGCGGCGGTCCCCCTGTTCATCCCCCGTGAGGCAGGCAGCGTGCGCCATGATCCCGCCAGGTACGGGCTCCTTATAGATACCACTCGGCACGCCATTTGGGCCAAGCGGCTGGATTTGGCCAATACGAACTTCGGAAATGAACAATTCGGTCATCACGGTTCTTTCAGGTTTGCAAGCAAACGGTCTCTGTAGTCCTTAGGCGCAGCCGTATCAGAATGAGTTAACGGTCACCACGAGGTTGCTCTGCGGCTGCAAAACGGGAGCTGAGTCCATGGTGCAAATGACTGTACGATGTCGAAACAATCTGGTGCACATTAGCGGAATGAGCCATAAATTCATATGATCAGTTTTCGCCAGTTGCCCGACGACCATTCGGATTTCATCTACTCCCCGCTGCTGCGCGCGGCACGGTTGACGCTGGGGTATATGATCGAGAATGGACCCATCGGGATCACGAAGACCAAAGCATTCAAACGCTATTTTGTGAAGTGGGCGGCGGAGCATTTTGCCTGGCCCGGCAAGGGCTACGAAGACCTGATGCGCTATCACAAGGTGCTCAACGAATATGACTTCCCGCCGCTGGAGCTTCTTCACTTCCTGCTTGTCGAATTAAAGCTCGGGCGACATTACCGCGAGGAATTCCGGCTGACGAAACGGGGCCTCCAGATGGCACAGGCACCGGGCGCTTTATTTCAACAGCTGATCCCATTTTACATTCTGGACGTCGACCACGCATCATATGGCCGCTTCCAGGATCGTCCATTCGGTAAATGGGACGTCTGGCTGAATGTCTTGAATGTCGAAGTCGAAAATGGGGCCAGCGAGCGCGCCCTTTTTGAAACATTTTACGGTCGGAATTCGGATTGGGACAATGATGGCTGGCGGGAGATGGGCGCATTCTCTCATTGCGTGCTGAAGCCACTTGAATGGGCTGGCTTGTTGTCCATCCATGAGGCAACCGAAAAGGGGCGGGCAGCACACATGTGCTTCAAGACTCCGCTATGGCAATCGGCGCTGCCGCTCGACACCGACAGCATGCTTAGCCCTGCGCCAAGGCATTAATTTGAGTCGCCGTTCGCATCGCGGACGGCGTTATAAGTGGATTTTGGAAGTTTCCGGGTCTGCTTCTCTCTTTTATCCGTCGAAGGCCACCACTGCGTGTAAATCTGGATGTTTCGTCGGCGGTTGATGGGGCGGAGTCTGCCATGGTCAGCCTCCTGAGATGGATTTGAGCGGGTTCGGTTCCACTTGGAATTTCGACTTCCAGCACCCTGGGCGTGGAGATCATCGCATTGAGGGAGTGATCAGTCCCCACAGCGCGCTGTTTGTCAGCGATGATCATCGAATGTCTTTGCGCCGGGCCATTCAATCATGACTGACCGGCTTTGCTTGCCTCCTTTCCGTGTGCAAAATTGAATTCCAAGAAGGCCGACACGTGCTGTGCCTCCGTCCTGTCAGATATATGGGAGTGATAGAACGACACCGGAAAGGTCTTTTTGCAGTAAGTATGCTAGGCCCTCTGCCGGTTCTTCAATTAGGGAGGATCAAGTCGATGAGGTCTCGCATGTGATCGCACGGCGCGCACTGCGACCTTCGCGTAGATGGCGAGAGGCATCGTGCCGATGATTTCGACACAGTGTGTGCCAAAGCCCGCACAGAGACCTCGTCGGCTCGAGAGCCCCAGTGAAACAGAAGTTGCGAATCGTACTTTTGGCCTGCGGCGGGGCTTCAAACCTTCGCCCCGGATTCCTATCGTGATGATCCGTTGCAAAAATGGCGCTCGTCCAAGCCGGAATTTTTGCCGAAGTCGGGTGGAGGAGCAGTCCTGAAAAATAAATTCGTTATCCACTTGGAAGGGTGTGTGATCAAGCGCCTTTGAAATTGATCATTTATCAGTGTCTTAGATGCGCGCCCATTTTCACTGGGTTCATTCCGCTGCGGACGGAAAGGATCGCAGCAAATTTATTTTGGCCAAAATCAGCGGTTGTTAGAAGGAATTTGATGGGTAGTTTCTGGCTCTCAAGCGAGGGCTGAACGCCGGGGATAACCCGCAGGACGCAGAATTTACTTCGTGAAATAGCCATCTGGCCAACCTTATCATCGACTGCATCGGATCCCGGCGGGCGGTGGGAAGATCCCAGCCACCGAGGAAAAGAAGACCATGGACGCAACTCAGCCGTAGCACATCAGCCCCCCTACAGGACGTGACACCTGCAACTGGAGCCGCCTGAGAACAGGCTGCCCCACCCGCAAAACCAACAATCAATATCGCGGCCTGCGGGCGGCGTCGGAGAGTTTTCCGGCGAGCGATATCCTTATGTGAAAAGGACAGAAAATGCCGATTTTCTCGGAGGGCATCGTATTGCCTGCACCATCGCGGGCAGACCGCAAAATTCAGAGCGTTTCCAAGTGGCACTGCACCACGCATGCCGTGCGTGGGGCCGGTCCTGGCACCCGCATGCAGGGCGAAAGCAAGCTGGAAATGGATCACCAGTCCCTTCAGTATGCGCAGCCCGATGTCGCTGATGTCGTCGAGCAGGTGCTGTTCAAATTCGGTTGGCGGAATGAGAAGCGTCATGTCTTTGACATGATCGCCACCAAGACGAGCGGCGAGCGGGTCGCATGCACAGTCAGGCCCACGTCTGGATTGGCGTCGAAAGACTTTCTCGGGAAGATGGAGGTCGTTGCTTGGTGGGTTCAGGAGAAGAAGTTTGCCTCCACAGTGCGCCTGCTGACCGAGGCAGATATCGATTCCATCTCTCTGCACAACGCGAACCTGAACGCGGCGGTGCATGACAGCGATCCCGACGCGGAAACCGCGGTGCGCAGTGTTGCTTGTCAACTCCGTGGTGCCATCAGCATCAAAGCCCTCACGGATGAGGTCGGCCTGAAGGAGCGCGGATATCGCGCGATCCTGAGGTTGATCTCGAAGCGCGAACTACAGCCCGTTCACCACGAGCGCACGACCCCCAAAACTCTCATCCAATGGAAAGGCCAAAAATCATGAACGCTATTGTCGAACCCGATACCTTCGCAAAATCCACACCTGCCAAATCGGGCTTCCGGATCGAGCAGGCCGACCGCCTGACAATTGAAGGGACACTTTTCGACTGGGCTGGCCAGTCAGGCGACACGATCTTTCTGCAGCCAGCAGACGGGCAAGGGCTGACCGAGCAATTCACCATGGGGATGCTCTCGCGCCTCAGTGTGGCTGGTGCGATCAAGCACGAGGTGGGTTACTACCTGCCGGATGATCTGAAGCCCACGCCTTTGGCGAAAGGTGCATTGTTTCAGGTGTCGGACCTCAACCCGGCTCAGAAGAAGCGGTTTTACAGTCGCTTTTTCAGATCATGCCGATTGTGGACATGGTGTCAGAAGGGCTCATCCTTCCAAATGTGGTAGATATTGAAGCGTCTCTCAAAGAGATTGAAGCCCGGGCGGCAGCTTATTTGAAAAAAGAAGTCACTGAGCGCGTCCTGTTGAATCATGCTTTGGAACATCAACAGTTGCCGAAATCGGTTGCGAAGTCGGTGCGGAAAGGTCGTGGCGGCGGCAACAAGGACGGTATCGTCCTCTACTCAGCGGATTATCTCCGCAAACTCTACAAAAAATATCGAAAGCAGGGGCTTTCTGCTTTGGCTGACACGCTGTCCAAGTGTGGACACCCGAACAGGGGGTTTCGCCCGGCTGAGCAATCGCTGCTGAAGTCGACCATCCGTACCAGCTACCTGACGCTGGAGCGCAAGACACTGAAGACGACTCTTGTTGACGTCCAGCGGGCATTCCATAAAGCGAATGAAGGCCTCAATAAAAAGGTGAGCTGGCTCTTCGTGTTCCGGGACGCGACGCTATCCGCACCGCAATAAAAGAACTGGATCCCTTGCGCGTCATGATAGCCCGATATGGCCGCGAGTATGCGATCAAGCAGCTGCGCCCTGTCGGAAAAGGTCTGGAGGTTTCGCGCCCCGGTGAACGCGTTGAAATGGATGAGTGGTGCATTGACTTGCAGTCGATCATCCATTCCGCCGATCTCAAGGAATTCTTCGGCGATGAACTTCTCGATCTCATCGGCCTGAACGGTGAAACCGCGCGCTGGTGGCTTGTCCTGGCGATCGATTGCCGGACCAAGGTCATCCTCGGCATGAAGCTAACGCGGAACCCTTGCACGAGTTCGGCACAAGAATGCCTGCGTATGATTGTGAGTGACAAGGGCCAGTTGGCCGCTGCCTCGGGCGCTCCAACACCATGGTCGATGGCCGTGAAACCCGAAGTGCTGGTCACGGATAACGGCCCAGCTTTCAAGTCGGAAGCGTTTACCAATTGTTGCCTTGATCTGCGCATTCAGACTTTGCGGACCCATGCGGGGGTTCCGGGCATGCGCGGCACAGGCGAGCGGATTTTCGGCACTTTCAGCACCGATTTGATGCCGCGGCTGGTGGGGCGCACCTTCTCCAATTCTATCGAGCGCGGGGACTACAAGTCGCAGGACAGGGCCTGCCTGGACGCCGAGGACGTCGCTTTCATCCTGGTGCGTTGGGTCGTCGATATCTACCACAATTCGCCGCACCGTAGTCTTGGTGGCCGCACTCCACTGGAGCAATGGGACGCTGATATGGAAGACGGAAATTACCCGCTGAGTGGGTTGCCGGATATCGACTCAAAGCGTCTCGCATTCGGCAAGCGCCTCGAACGGAAAGTCTCGCAGGAAGGCATTGTGGTAATGGGAATCCAGTACCAGAGCCCCGAGGTCGGGATGTATTTTATGGGGATGAATCCGAAGATGGTCGACATCCGCTGGGATCCTGAAAACCTCGGCGCCATCAGCGTTTATCTGGAGGGTGCATGGCACGTCGTGCCGTCCGTGTATGACCGTTTCGTCGGGATGCATTTCCATGACTGGATGAAAGTGCACCGGGCGCTCCGCGCAAAGTCAGCGTCGCGCAAGGTGTGGAATCAGGAGATCGTATTTAACGCAATCGACCAGATTGAAGACCTGGTCAAGGACCGCTCCATGGCGTTCGGGATCATCGACACGACAATCAGCGACGAACAGTTCAAGAAGATCGAAGGGGATTTTTTCTCGTCCTTCCGGATTGATGACACGCCGCGCCTGAAGGCCGATGGCAAGGATTTGGGCCGCGTCATCACACTGCGTGCTCCGGATCCGGACATCCCACCAACAGGATCCAAGGCACCTGTGAAAGCCGCCGTAGTCAAGCCATCCCATGATGTGCAGCAGCGCGAAGACGCAGCCGATACAGCCAATACGCCCACCAAAGCCCGGGCCAAGGCACCGAAGTTCAGTTTGCCGCCCAGGCGCGAGGGCTGATACCGGTCTGACACTATCGCAGCCTCATCTCTTCCACACAGCGCAGGCCCTCACTGTCACAGGCAGTGGGGGCTTTTTTAATACGCCTAACGCGGTAGATTCCATTTCGCCGAAGCCTGTTGCCGGAACTTCGGCGGGTGATCTGCTGGCCGGAGCCATAGATCGAAGCTGGCCATGGAGGTTTTGTGTTTCGAGGCCCACAGGGTGTAAATGGCTAATTCCTGCTCGCCGCCAACGCCCAAAAACTTCGGAAGCTGGCAGCGATCTTTCCTGTTCTCATGCGCACAGTCTTCACAGCGCGCCACATGCCCGCCAAGCGCTGCGGTGCGACAACGCTCGATGGCACTCATGACCTTCAACTGAGCCAGGCTGATGTGGCCTGCAAAGGATGCGCGATACGCATGGCCGCGAACCGCTTGCAGGCGCGCAAGTGACTGGTTTGTGATGCAGGCCCAAGATTGCGGGCGGACATATCGGCGATCATGCGGGCACGAAGGGGTGTCATCAGTGTGGAATGCTGAATGTTCATGGGGAAACCCTCTGTCAATCGAGGCAAAATCACCTCGACCAACAGCACACACCCGACACCAAAACCCGCGCAACAAATCCCTGCTCAGCTCAACACTCGCCACAAACGCCCCTATCGCGAAGCGATTTAGTGCACTGAGCCCAGAGTGTCGAATGCTGCAACAAGAACCAAAGTCTGAAAGCCGTTGCTTAGCGGTCATTCGAAAAAGGTCTTTGCATCTCATCCGTGGTGGGCAGCATTTATTCTTGATGTAATTCAATTCGTTATGAATTGCCGTGTGCAATTTACGTTCACACTGCGATCGCATGAAATCGGATTGTGTCGCGTTTATTGAGGACCTTGCGTTTCTAAGTTGCAGTTCACCTGCACCGGATTTCATTCACACGGGACGTTAGTGTTTGAGGAATTTGTTAAGAAAGGCGGCAAATGGTTCTCGTTGGAAATCGACATGAAAAGCAGCTAATCTAACTTGAGCAGAGAGCGAAATGAAGTATTCGGTCTCGCGGCACATTGGTCAACCGGCTCCGCTAAGGGATTTTGAAATAGATGGCTCGTCAGCGTGTCTGGCCATCGTGTAGTCCAGCGTGACCTTGCAAGCCAGGATGACCGAAATACTGGCGCTGCCGCCTGATCGACCGGTAGTCGTCGTAATGATAGAGCACAACGCATTTATCTGGGATCAATTAGAGGGATGTACATTTGGCCGACTGCAATCCAGCCGGAATGCGACTCGACATCACAGCTCACCTCCCAGATTGACCAGAATTATCACGCGGTGCATCATTTCGCAAAAGATGGTGGGATCCGCAAAACTCAGGATTGCCGGTTAGTCAGGATTGACAGTTAGGAATGAAACTCCTTCTTGCTCTTCTCTTAGCGATTGTTCTGGGCGTCTGCGCTTTGGCGTTTCTTGTGCTTTTGGACCGGCGGGCCGATCGCGCAGAATGGAACAGGTTGGCGTCGCTCCAGCCATCTGCGCCTGAGTTGTTCGCGCCAGAGATGGTTGCTGACCTGCCCGAGCCCGCGCGACGGTATTTCACTTACATGATCCAGCCAGGCACCTTACTTTTTCCAGTTGCCGAAATTGACATGACCGGCCAGTTCAGCCTCGGGACCAAGGACGATCCGCGCTATCAGCCGATGGAAGCCCGCCAGATCCTCGCAGCGCCCGAAGGGTTCGTCTGGACGATGCGCACGCGGGGCGGCATACCGGTTTCGGGTTCGGACACAGGGAGTTGGACGCGGTTTCGGATTTTCGGTCTGGTGCCGGTGGGGCGGCTTGGCGGCGATCCGGATCACACCCGGTCCGCCTTCGGGCGCTATGCGGCAGAGGCGGTGATCTGGGCCCCTGCCGCCCTCTTGCCGGGTCCCGGGATCACTTGGGACGCTTTGGGCGAGGACACGGCGCGCGTGACGATCCGGCACTGCGATCTGGAGCAGGCGGTCGACGTGACCGTCGATGAAGAAGGGCAGCCCTATAAGGTCATCTTTCAGCGCTGGAGCAATGCCAACCCCGAACAGATCCACCGCCTGCAGCCGTTCGGGGCCTATATGTCTGACTTCAGGGATGTTGAGGGCTACCGCCTGCCGTTCCGCGTCGAGGCCGGGAATATGTTTGGCACCGACGATTATTTTCCCTTCTTCCTCGCGGACGTTACCGAGATACGATTCCCAAGGCCAGAACCATGATCGCCCGACTTGTGAGATGTCTGTGTTCAGTGCGCCGAGGTGTCACAGCCCGTGTTGCACGGCGGGCGGCGAACGCTGCCCGGTGGTCATCCATCCGAGCCAACTTGGCAGTTGCCATCTGTTGCGCCTTTATTGGCAGTGTCTCTGCACAACAAGACAGCGAAGTGTCTCCGCTGGCCGCGCGGGTTGACGGACTCGTCGAAGGGCTGATGACACGCGAACAGGTCCCGGGCGCGATCATGGCGGTGGTCAGCGGCGATGAGGTGATCATGCGGGGATACGGCGTCGCGGGCCTCGATGGCCAAACGGCTGTTAGCCCTGACAATGTTCGCTTCGAGATCGGCTCGATCACCAAACTGTTCACTTGGGTCGCGGTGATTATGCTGGTCGAGGAAGGTCGCCTGGACCTGCGCGCGGATGTGAATGACTATCTGCCGGGCTTCAACGTTCCAGGCAGCGCGCCGCTGACGCTTGCAGACCTGATGAGCCACCGGGGTGGGTTCGAGGAAAGCTACGCGATCTTCGACGAGGCCATCGCCGCCTTGCCTCGCGCGCAGGCCTTGGCGGCGGCAGCCCCGGATCAGGTGTTCCCGCGCGGGGAAGTCACGTCCTACTCGAACTGGGGGGCCGCACTGGCGGGGTATATAATCGAGGAGGTCTCCGGCGCGCCATGGGAGGAGTTCGTCCAAGCGCGTATCTTAGACCCGCTCGCAATGATGGACACAACACTGGCCGAACGCCTGCGGCAGCCGGATCAGCCGCCCCTTGCGCAAAGCTACGCGGTTCGGGGCGGCATCGCCCATCCGGCTTTCCGCATCGACATTGGCGCATTCGGCCCCGCCGGGGCCACGGCCAGCACGGCATCCGACATGGCGCGGTTCCTGCGGTTCCTGATGGGTGATGGGGCGCTGGAGGGCGCGCGACTGCTACAACCCGGCACCATGGCGCAGATGCGCACGCGACTGTTTGATGATCGGCCGCAGGCGGCAGATATGGCGCATGGCTTCCAGTCCAGGCCGCGCTTTGGAACTATGGTCTATGGCCACGGCGGCGGCCTCAACGAATTTCTCTCCAACCTCGTGTTCATTCCCGAGATCGGTGCCGGTGTCTTCATCTCCCAGAATGGCGGTGCGGGGGCGAGCCTTCCGCTGCTGGCACCGGACCTGATCCTGGCGGATCTCGCCTCCGATGCCGGGCTGACGGCGCCCGAAGTGCAGCCGGTGCCCGAGGCGGTCGCGCGCGCCGCTGAGGCGGCGGGCCGTTACGTGACCAACCGACGGACCTTCTCGGGGCCTGCCCAAGTCCTTGCAGCGCTCTCGCCGATGAAAGTGGTCGCGCTGTCCGACGGCGCATTGCTGGTCCCCACAGGCACTTTGCCGATGCCCTCGCGGTTCGATCCGATCGCGACGGATCTGTGGCAGGACGCGATGGGGCACCGCGTGACAGTCATCCGCGATGCGCAGGGGCAGATTACGCGCCTTGCCGACGGGTCCGGCGCGCAGACCCATGAGCGGGTGCGCGGGCTGGCGGATCCGGTGTGGCTGACCGTGGGATTTGCGCTGGCGCTGCTGCTGGCGACGACCAGTCTCGTCGGCTTGATCTGGCGTCACGGGCTGCGCGGCGGATCGCGCGTCGGGGCGGTGGTGGCGGCGATTCAAGTGGCTGGCGCGGTCGCTGTCTGGGCACTGGCGATCGCCGGGGTGGCGATGGCGCTCGTGGCGTTGCGGCTGGGATCGCAATTCCTGTTCGATCAACCGCAGCCGACATTCGAGATATTCCTGGGGATCGCCGCCGCCGTTGCTGTGCAAACCGCTGTGCTCGCGCTGTCGCTACCGTTCGCCTGGCGCGCACCGGGCTGGAGCTTCTGGCGGCGTGCACACCTGACAGCTTTCGCGCTCGCGCTTGTCGCGCTGGCGGGCCTCATGCTGAATTGGGGGCTGGCCTTCGGTGGACCGATCTGATGGGAGCCTGTACGCCGCATCCCGCAGAGGTCTCGCCATGATGGCGGTTGTTCTGCTCGTGCAGGTCGCCCTGCCTCTCGCCCTGCTTCAGTGGCTGGCTCTGTTTCCGGCGGCATCGGTCGTCGGGTGGCTGATGCAGGCCGCAGCCATTGCGACGCTTCTGTTCGCGTTGTCGCGCGTTGCCCAGTGGGCGCTGCCTGTCTGGTGGCTGCCTTGGGTATATGCCGGCTTGTTTCTTGCCATCGCGGTCTGGCAAGTGTTCGCGCTGCCCGGGCGGTCGTCGTTGCCGCACGGCGCGTGGGCGTGGTCGGCAACGGCCGTCTCTACGGGTCTGCTGGCGCTCGGCAGCTTCTACACGGTCAAGGCCCTGTCCGGGCGGGCCTTGCCGCCGGTCGAGGTCGTCGATATTTCCAATCCTTTCGGGCCGGGCCGCTATCTGGTGGGGCACGGTGGTTCCAACACGTTGGTGAACGGCCATCTGCGGACGCTGGATGCCAGCGTCGAGCGGTTCCGCCCTTGGCGTGGGCAGTCTTATGCCATCGACTTCTTCGGCCTCGGCCCTTGGGGTCTGCGCGCATCGGGCTGGCAGCCGGTTGATCCGGCGGACTACGCGATTTTCGGTGCGCCGCTGGTGGCGCCCTGCGTGGGGACGGTCACTGCGGTCGAAAGCGATAGCCCCGATTTCGAGGTGCCCGAGAGCGATCAGATCAATCGCCTCGGCAACCATGTCATCCTGCGCTGCGGCGAGGCCGAAATCGTCTTCGCGCACATGCGTGAGGGCAGCATCGTTGTCGCGGCGGGTGATCAGGTTGCTCCCGGCGACCGGCTGGGCGAGGTTGGCAATTCCGGTGCGTCCACCGAGCCGCATTTGCATATCCACGCGCAACGCCCCGCCGCCGAGGGCGAGCCGCCGATCTCGGGCGATCCGTTGGCGCTGCGCATCGATGGGCGGTTTCTCGTGCGTGGCGATCGCCTTCGCGGGCGGACGGAATGAGGGGGGCGGCCTACCGACCGTTCGAGTTTCTCGCTGTGGCCCTCGCCTGGACTTGGGCCTT
Organism: Rhodobacteraceae bacterium LMO-JJ12; assembly: GCA_021555075.1. Lineage (NCBI taxonomy): Bacteria > Pseudomonadati > Pseudomonadota > Alphaproteobacteria > Rhodobacterales > Paracoccaceae > Rhodobacteraceae bacterium LMO-JJ12. Next base: position 208,812 of record JAKGBX010000003.1, on the reverse strand, counting down.
CTGGTGGGTGCTCGTTCTGACGGGGCTTGAGCCTTGGAGCGGCACAGGGCGATGGCTCCTCTACCTCGGCGGCGTTTGCCCGCTCCTTGCCGGGCTCTGGTTTCAGCCCCGGCACAGCCCCGGCACAGCGCCGGTCGTGGCTTGGTGGATCTCTGGCAACGGCTGGTGCAACCGGGCCGCGCACCGCTCTGGCTCTGGGCGGCGACGCTCCTGCTGATCCCGGCGCTTTCGCTTCTTGCACAAGGTCTCCTGATGCTCGGTGGCGGCCCGGCTCCCATGCTTGCTCTATCGGGTGCCACATGGCCTGCAATCCTTGGATACGCCGCGTTCCTCTTTCTTCTGGGGCCGCTGCCGGAAGAGATCGGTTGGCGCGGCTACGGGCTCGACGCGCTGCTCGACCGCTATGACCCTGTGGCGGCGTCAATCATCTTGGGCGCGGCATGGGGGGCGTGGCATCTGCCGCTGTTCGCAATGGACGGATACTATGACGACTTCGGTGGCGCACCGACCTTGCTGCCCTTTCTCTGGTCAATCCTGATGAAGAGCCTGATCATGACATGGGCCTATCTGCACAGCGCCCGCTCACTTTTGCTGATGGTGGCGTTTCACTTCATGATCAACGCCACAGGAGAAGTGCTGCCGCGATCATCTGAAGTCGAGGTCGTGTTCCAAGGCCTGCTGACCGCCGTCGCCTTGGTGGCAGCGGTGCATCTTCGCTTTCAGTGGTACGCAGCAAGGCCATAGAGTGCCAATCCGCTCGCGCGGCGGCTCGATTGCTTCCGCGCATGTCATTGTTGCTGCCGTCCAAGGGCGAGCGCTGCAAGGCACAGGCCAGCGATCCCGCAAGACGCAGCCAACCACGGCCAAAGGCCGGGCAGTATGGAGAAGAGGAACAGGTAGTCCTGACCCGCTGCCCAAAGGGGCCAAACGGTCAGGGTGGCGGATGCTGTGCCTGCGATCGCTCGGACAGCGCGATTGCGAGATGCCCCTGTGACGGCCAGCCAAAGCGCAAGGGCCGCCACAAGGCCAAGCCCAGCTATGGCGACACGTGCCGCCGTTTCGGCCCAAAGCACGCGCGTCATCCCCACAGGCTGCACGCCGACGCTCTCGGACCAGATTCGTAGGACATCTGCAAAGAGCGGCCAGGCACGTTGGCTGTTGGACAGGATCACGATCCCGTCGCCGGTCTCAGGCACCAGATGCAGATGGCTCATCCAGCCATAGCCCTGTCCGCCATGCCAGACCGCTGTGCGCCCGTCCGACAAGGTTTCGGTGAAATGCCCAAGTCCATACCCATCGGCGGCAAAGCCGAACAACCCGTCCACAGCGACGACGGGTCGGTGCAATTCGACCACCCCGCCGGGGGACAGCACATCCCGATCCGTTCCGTCCATCGCTGCTGCGGCGAAGCGTGCAACGTCATCGGCGGTGGCGAAAAGCCCACCCGAAGCGCGGCCCGGGTAGACGTAGGGTGCCACGGGTCGTCCGTGTAGGTCATGTCCCCGCGGCATTCCAACACCGGGCCAGTCGAAGCCTGCGTGTTCCATCCCGAGCGGACCGAGGACCTCACGGTTCATGAACGCGGCGAAATCCTCGCCCGTGCAATCCTCAATCACCAGTTCCAGCAAATTGAACCCGGTGTCTGAATAGGAAAACGCGGCGGGCGCGGGCGCAAGGATCAAGAAGTCCTCTGCCAAATGCTCCGCCAAGCCGGGCCTTGGTGCATCCGGCGCATAGCGCGCCGCGAAATCACCAAGGCTGATCCCGGCGGTGTGTGATAAAAGCTGTCGGGGCGTGAGTGGCGGCGTGCCCTCGGGCGGTTGCCAGCGCGTGAGGCAATCGGCGATCGGCGCATCGAGATCGAGGCGACCGGTCTCTGCCAAAAGCATCGCGCCCCATGCGGTGACGGGCTTGGAGATTGACTCGACCCGAAAAAGCGCATCTGCCGTCATAGCACGACCGGTGGCTGGATCGGTATGGCCAAAGGCGCGGGTCCAGACCGGGGCGCCGTTTTCCAGCACGACGACAACAACACCCGGCACACCGTCCCTTGTCATGCGGGTTTGCACGGCATCGCTGATCCGGTCAGAGGGGGTTGCTTTCAGGGCGACTGAACTGACCGCGACAGCGCCAAGGATTAGGGCGACGCCGGTCATGAAGCGCCTGAGATCTCCGTGCTTTCGGGTGTCTGGATGCGCCACAAGCCTACTCCCCCTGGGTCAGTAGTTTCGCCTCCAATGCATCGAGCGCTGCGCGGTCCAGCACCCTACCGCCAGCGATCACCGCACGCGGGCGGCGCAGTGTCGCGAGGCTTTCCAACGGGTTCGCGTCCAGCAGGACCAGATCGGCGCGACGGCCCGGTGTGATGGTGCCGTCCTGATCGGCCAGCCTAAAGAACCGGGGCGGCGCAACCGTCGCCGTGTAAAGCGCCTCGCGCGGGGTCAGGCCGATCTTGACATAGAGATCCAGCTCGTCCAGCAGCGAAAAACCATGGAGCAGATAAGGGTTGGCGAAAGAGGCATCCGTCGAAGCGAGGAACGGCACGCCCGCCTCAAACGCCATCAGGAAGGTGCGCCGATCCAGCGCGATGCTGTCTGCTGCCAACGCGCGCACCTCGTCCGTCATCGCCTTGAGCCGGAAATCAGGGCGGCCCCAAGCCTCGCGTATCTCCGCTGGAATCATCCGCATGCGCGGCGCATCGGCGTCAGGCCAGTTGCCGGTGTAGAAATCCGCCACCACGAGGGTGGGGCTGACATGCATCCCCGATGCGGCGAGCCGCGCAAGCGTGGTGTCGCATAAGCCGCGGTCCCATGTGTCGAGGATGATCCGGTTCTGCCCCGCCATGACCGCAAAGATGGCCGCCTGATCGCCTCCCTCCGCCATGACGCGCCGCAGATCCTCCAGCATGCGCTCTTCGCCGGTCGCGCAGGCCATGGCGACCCGCCCAAAATGCTCCATCCCGTCCTGGCCCGCGTCGATCGCGGTCCCAAGCGCCACGCGTTCGGGGATATGGCCGACCAGCGGCAGGCCGTGGTCATGGGCCGCCTCGGCCAGTGCCGAAAAGGTTGCCTGGTCCAGCATCGAGTAGGCCTTGACCGCAGCCCAACCCTCCGACGCGATCCGCTCCACGACCGCGCGCGCCTCAGTCGGCGTGTCGGCCAGGAACATGCCGGGCCACGATCCGGGGGTGGCATCCACCCATGCGCCGGACAGGATCAAACGAGGCCCGAGAAACTCGCCCGCCTCGATCCGCGCCTGCAAGTCCTGCTGCGCGTCGATGGGCCAGAGTGCGCCCATGTCACGGATGCCCGTCACGCCGTTGATCAGGTAAAGGGGAAAGGCCGTGTCTGGCTCGGAGGTGCTGGAAAAGACATGGACGTGGCTGTCCCAAAGCCCGGGGATTGCGAAGGCCCCATCTGCGTCGAACAGGTCAATCGCGTCCGAAGCCATCAGATCGGGGGCGATTTGTGCGATTACACCGTCCTCGATCAGGATCGACTGCCCCTGCGCGATGGTTCCCGCTTCGACATCAACGATATTGACATCCCGAAATAGTGTTGGCTGCTGTGCACTGGCAGCGCTTGCAAAGGTCATGCCAGCGAACATTACCGCGATCAGTTTAATTGCATGTCGCATCTCCATGGTTCCTTTCAAAACAAAGTTTCGAGGCCGACCCGCGCTTGACGGTGCGATTGGCCAGTCGGCTTTTCTATGCAAGGGTAACGGCGGATCACTGGATAGCCCCAATGGCAAGGTCCGCCAGCGCTACCTCAAGCGCGGGCACAAGATTCGTGCTGTCGTCCACGACGCCTGCGTCGGTGTTGATCTGGAAGGCGATGGTCACCCCGTGATCCGCATAGTGGCGCAGGCTGGAAACATAGGCCGGGATCCAGCCGCCATGGCCATAGACCGGACCGCGGGGCGTGTCGGCATAGATCGCGACGCCCGAACCGTAGAGGATGCCGGGGGCTGCGGGCGACACCGGCACCCCGTCCAGCAGGCGGTCGAGATAGGGGGCCTCCATCGCCGCACCGCCGAACAGCAGATGCCCCCAGAGCGCCAGGTCATACGAGGTCGAGGCCAGCCCACCGCCGGTCCATTCCACGGACGGATCCCAGACCAGTTGGCCGCCTGCGTCCGCCGTGCGCTCTGGGAGCCCGAAGGGGTTGCCCGGGATGGTGTAGCCGACCGCGAGGCCCGGAATCGCGCGCCGGTCGGAGGGGATCGTATCGACCAAATCCAGCGGACCCAGAAACCTCTCTTGCACCACATCGTAGTAGGACCGCCCGGTCACGTCCTCGATGAGCAGACCAAGAAGGATGTAGCCAGTGTCGCTGTAGGTCCAGGCGGTGCCAGCTTCGAACAGTGGCGCATGGTCAGTGACAAAGCCCAGAATCTCCTCCGGCGTGAAGGCACCTCCACCCTCAGCAATCCGTGCCGCAGTGGCGGCCTGAAACTCCGACAGGTGCGGATGATCCGCCAACCCGGATTGGTGGTGCAGCAGGTGGCCCACAGTCATCGCCTCTGCATTCGGCAGGTTCGCAAACCAGGGGCGATCTCCGAAGTGATCGGCCAGCAGATCCGGCTGTGCGAGCCGCCCGTCGCTCTCAAGCGCCAACACGGTCGCGGCGACGAACGTCTTGCCGATGCTTGCGGCCAGCATGCGGGTCTCGGGCGTCATCGGACGCCCGGCCTCAACATCGGCCAAACCCACAGCAGCGACAACCACCGTGCCATCTGGCAAAGCGATTGCGGTCGTCGCACCCGGAAATCCATAGCGCTCCTGAAAGTCTCCGAGCGTGATTTCCAGTTGCGCCGAGAGATCCGATCCGTCTTGCGCCATCAGCGGGTTTGAGGCCGCGACGCAAACAATCATGGCGGCGGTGAGAATACGCTTTCCCATGCTCTCTACCCCGCCGGGCGGGCGACGGAGGACGCCGATGGCGGCAGAACCTCGGTCACAGCGCCAGCGCGGGTGAACATCGTGTCGCGGTTCCACCAGACGACAACAGCGGCCACCCCCACGAGGATCCACGTGTCCCAGGGCTGCGCATCGGGCCAGAACGGGTTGATCAGCTGCCAGTGAAACAGCATCGGCCAGAGCAAGCTGCCGCGCGCGGCGTTGAAGATCGGCGTGACCAGAACCGCAAGAACGATGTTGCCGACAAAGAACGGCAGGAAGTTCCAGCCTGCAAATACCGTCCCGGACAAGAAGAAGGCGGGCAAATGCCAGAAGCCCCAGATCATCCCGATCAGGATCCCGGCCCAAATCGGCGCCATGTGCCGTTGCAGGATCGGCTGTGCCACGCCACGCCAGCCGAACTCCTCGATCGGGCCAAGAAACAGCATCATGAAGAGCACCGCGACCATGGTACCCGCGCCCTTGGGCGGGATCGGGGCCAGAACCGGGCCGCCTATGATCAGCGAACCGGTTACGAAGACCAACGGGATGACGATCAGGATAAATCCGACCCAACCCACCGAGACACGCCAGAGAAACAGGCGGGACAGGAAGCCGCGCAAACCCGCAAAGCCCGAGTGGAAAAGCACGAGCGCGAAGGCAGAGATCGCCGGGGCCCAGGTTGCCAGAAAGAAGAACGGGTGCGAGCCGCTGATTTCGCCGAAGCAGGCGGAGGCGGCTTCAGGTGCCAAGACATAGACCCCGATCAACCCCCAAGTGATCAGAAACGTCACGGCCAGAAAGCCGAAGAGTGCGATGGATGGTACGCGGTGCGGACTTTCTTTCAGTGATGCGTGGCTCATCGCCAGTCCTCTTGATGGATGAAAATACGGTGGATCGTAGCATTTTCCCGGAGGTTCAGGAATGATGATGGTCAACACGGGAATAGTAATGACTCCTCGTATTGGGGAGAACGCGGCGATACATGAGCGCAAGCGCAACTGGGAATGTCGGTTCCATCAGCAGAGGCACCAACGCACTTTATGGGCGGTCAGCCCGCTTTCGGCGCGGCAGCAGGGCCCGCAAGTAGCCCGCCGTCCACCGTCAGTTCGGTTCCGGTCATCTAGGCCGCTTCGTCCGAGGCGAGCAGAAGCGCGATAGAGGCGGCGTTACTCTCGCTTCTATCGGTCACAATAACGGTAGCTCCTTCTCGGACGAAGGCGCGCGCAATGGCGGCGCCGATGCCGCGCCCCGCGCCTGTGACGATGCAAGTCTTTGTGTTCAATCGGGACATGGTTTTCCTTTCAATGCTGGTTGCGGTCAGGGCATGGAATCATCAAGCCGGGGTTTTCCGTCAGCAAGCCCATCCAAACCCAAGCGACCCGGGGATGGTGTGCCGACCAATTTATCGGGTGTTGTATTCCTTAGTCAGACAGACACAGCTTGTTGCCATCAAGGTCTCTCACATAAGCCGAGAATTTCGGCCCACGCTGATCGGGCGCGCCTTCGCAGGTGCCGCCCAGGTCAAGGGCCAGGCCGTGCATCCTTTCAACGTCTTCCTTTGCACCGACACAAAAGCCAACCATCGTGCCATTCCCGTTTGTTGCCGGTTTTTCGTCGAAAGGTATCGCGATTGCGAAGGCAAAGTCCTCGCCAAGCCAGTAGGTCATGCGGTCCGTGGGCGACATGGTCTGAAGTCCTGCGCCCGCAAAAAGTGCGTCATAGAAGGCCTTTGATGCGCGCATGTCGTTCGTTCCGACGACGAAGTAGTTCATTTTCATGGTTGTCTCTCCGATTAAACTGGTGGTCAGTTGACTGCGTGGCGCGCTCTCACACTACGACCACGTTCCCGCGCTTGTGACCCGTCTCCATATGGCGGTGCGCCTCGATCAGGTCGGCCAAAGGGTAGACCCGGTCGATGACAGGGGCCAGCGTGCCGTCCTCGGCCATCTCGATGAGTGTCCCGAGCATCGGGCGCAACACCTCCGGCTTGAGCATGCCGGTGGCCGAGAAGCGGGCCTTGCGCGCGCCCGCCACCGACGTCCACAGCATCGCACCGAGCAGGCCGAGGCCCAGCACCGGGCAGACGTAGCGGCCATGCCGGGTCAGGCTGTTTTTCGCCTTGGCGAAGGACGAGACGGCGAGCGTGTCGTAGATCACGTCATACCGCTCGGCTTGGGTGGTGAAATCCTCCCGGCTGTAGTCGATGACCCTGCCGGCCCCGAGGGCGGCCACCATGTCGGCGTTGCGGGCGCTGCAGGTGCCGGTGACGTCGGCTCCTATCGTGGCGGCGATCTGCACCGCCGCGCTGCCGAGGCTGCCCGAGGCACCGAGGATCAGGACCCTCTCGCCTGCGCGCAACTCGGCCACTTCGCGCAGAAAGTTCAGTGAGGTCAGCGGCCCGTCACACATCATCGCGGCTTCCTCAAACGACAGTGCGGCCGGCTTTTTCATCAGCACGCCGGACTCATCGAGGCAGATGTGGCTGGCATTTGCCCCGAATTTCAGTCCTGCCTCGCCGAAGACGGCGTCGCCCATGGCAAACCGGTTAACATTGTCGCCCACGGCGATCACCTCGCCCGAGAGCCCGGTGCCCGACAGGTTTTGACGCGGGCGGTGTAGGCCAAGGAAAAGACGTGCAAAGCGGGGCTGCCCGGCCCGCATCATGCCATCGGCGCGCGTCACGGCCGAGGCGCGGATGCGGATCAGGATCTCGGTGGGACCGGGTGCCGGAATGGGCCGGGTCACCGGGTTCAGCACCTCGGGAGTGCCGTAATGATTGATGCTCCAGGCAGAGAGTGTTGCAGTCATGGTGGTCTCCTTTCGGTTCGATTGCCCTTTATCTACCGGACCGATTTCCTTCCGAACATTGCAGTTTATGCACCAGTATGGTTCATAATCGCTCCGCATGGTGGATTGGAAATCTCTTCCGGCCTTTCTGGCCGTTGCGCGGGCGGGGTCACTGCGCGGGGCTGCCGAGCAGCTTGACGGCACCCATGCGACCCTACGACGTCAAATCGAGGGGCTGGAGGCGCAACTGGGCGTCCAGCTGTTCCGACGCAGCGCGGGCGGGCTGGAACTGTCGGCGGCAGGCCGCAAGTTGCTGCCGCAGGCGCTGGAGGCTGAAACCGCCTTGCGGCACGGCTTCAACGCGGTGCGCGGACTCGACAGCGAGGCGGCGGGACGTATCCGTCTGTCTGTCGACCCGATGACGGCGCATTTCCTGCTGGCGCCGGTCCTGGGGGAGTTTCTGTCACTTTATCCCGATATCCACATCGACATGAACCTATCTTACGCCATCGACTCGATCGAAAAGCTGGAAACGGACGTCTCGATCCGCCATGTGCGCGACCTTTCCGGCGAAGCTGTGGGACGCAAGCTGTTCCCACTCTCGATCGGGGTCTTTGCGTCGCGTGACTACATCGACAGGCATCTGCATGACGCCGGCCCACGCGGCGAGGGGCTGACCTGGCTCGGCTATGGCGAAGTGGCCGAATTGCAGGCCATGATCGCCGCCTCACCGTTTCCACGCGCGACAGTGCGCCATGCCATCCCAGATCCCGCGATGCACATGCATCTCGCCCGGGCCGGAGCGGGCATGACCTTTTTGGCCGCCTGGGTGCAAAGCGTCTTTCCCGAATTGCAGCGGGTGCCGGGAACCGGCCTCGACCAAAGCCGCTCGACATGGGTGCTGATGCACGGCGATCTACGCCGGGTGCAGCGGGTCCGGCTTTTCGTCGATTTCCTTTACGAAAGCCTGCTGGAGCGGCGCGCGGATTTCATCGGCTGAGTGCCGCTACCGCATTGACGCCAATTGCGTATCGGCATGGTATCCTCCGCGCAGGTGGAAATACCCCACGGCTGGAAGTTTGCTTTCCCTGCTATCTGCAGTGATTTCAGATGCTTAGAGTGGAGAAGGTTTGACGGGGGTCCCGTTCCCTCCCGCAGTCATCCTTCGAATCAACTCAGAAGGGGGATGTCAGCTTGCTTCTGGAGGAGTGGAGCGGTTTAGATTTACCGACAGTGGGTTAGGCGTCCTCTGTGAGTGTTGTGTGTAAGCGCCTCCAAAAAGTCTACAAACATATTGAAGCAGACCTTCACGATCGTCGGTAGATAGGCCGCTTGGTCCCGCATTGCCGCCAGGCGGATCTCAAAATGCTGCGCGATGCATGAATGACCGGTCTGGGGAAGCTACGGCACCGCATCGGTGCTACTAATGGACGGCAGCTGTGGGCCGGTCTCTCCCAACATTCAGGCGGACCACTATCCTGCAAGGAACTCCAAACACCCCGAGCAACATAGCTGCTCGGGGTGCTCCTATTCTTTCTCAGCTACTCATGATGTCCAGCAGACAGTGATGCGCCGCAACTTGATCAAGCACACTGTCACGGCTGTTGAGGAAGTCCTGAAACAGGCACCGCAACTCAATGAGCTCATTGCCGCGATCAGAATAGACCGGCGTTTCACGGGTTTCGCCGTGAGGGACGAATTCGTCATACCCCGTCTCCTCGAAACGGCCTTCGCTGCCAAGGCATTCGGCAGCGATACTGCGCTCCAGGATGTCCATGACGGCGTCGAAGCCGCCCTCGTCGGCCGCATCGAAGGATTGGCGTTCTTTCAGACGCGCGAGGCAGCGCGACACGAAAGCCACGTCTCTGGCATTGTCGCCACCGGAGTTTCGGATCTGCGCGGCCTCACAAGAGGACCCGCGCAAGATCTGGAAATCAGGTGAAGCAGGGTGTTACCCCAAGACCCACTCACGACGCCTCCCAAACTTCTGCCGGACGGTGCTAAATACTGAAGCGCGCGGTGCCATACATTGGCAAGCCTACGCATAGCCCGGATGCTGACTGCGCCATCGGCCACGCACCACGCCCGTGTTTTCGGCTCTTGTGCGGTCTCAACAAAGGACCGCACAAGAGCCGCAAAACCGATGAGCCAGACGACGTACAATTTGATTGATTTCGACGCTGCGGCTTTGAAGACTCGCAGCCACCGATCCCGCTTATCTCTGCTTGAGACTGGCGGACACTGCGAAATCGTTAGCAGATGATGGCCTTAACATCGCAACTCGGGGTCATTTCGTCAATTTTGGCCGAAATATTTCGTTCGGCCAAAATCGTTCTAATTCAGGATGTTAGCGCCACCTGGCAAAACTGATCCAGCTTCATGGCAAACCAAAACAGCTGTTTTGGCATAACTACGCCCGTCCCGATAATAGGTGTGGTGACAAGCTAATTTTGGCCATTGAGAAATCGTAAGTCATTGATTTCATTGGGCAATCATTTGCCTGCGGCGGCAAAAATGGCCATTTGACAAGCTAATTTTGGCCATTGAATTCAGCTAAGAAAATGCGCCTACAATCGACACACAAAAAATCGGCCGCCCCGAAGGACGGCCGATGATAGAACTTTATCTGTTTCCTGTCACCCTACACGTGATACCGCGCCGGGAGGTCGCATCGTCGGAATATTCGAATTCCAATCTCGGTCTTGCGTAGGAATGGTTTCACCCCGGCGGCTTTCATCTCCGGTTTCAGATCGGACAAACTCATGTCGAGCGCGTTTCCGATCCAGGCTTCGGTGGTAAATTCCGCGAGGAATGCGTCGACGTCTTCCGGTCGAAACCGATAGATCACGTGATCGTCCCGCTTGGAGGGGATTTCGACCGCGGGCAAAAGACCTTCCTTCACCAACTCCCAGCCCGATGCCACCGGGACGCGAATTCGACCAAATGCTTCCGCCGGTGACAAGCCGTCCATCACATCGGAAACGACCGACTTGGTTTCGACAGGATCGACATAAATCGCCGCAAACCCGTCCAATCCGTGAAGGCGAACGGCCTTCGAAAGAAAACCGCCCAGGATGAGATGAACGATCTGAATTGCTGGAGCCTTCGACTTCATGGCGGCTGTCCCGATGTCGACCATTCCCTCCGCAAGTTGTCGAACCGGGTTCGCCTCGGACTGGATCCGTTTCAGAAGCCCGTTGACCTCATCGGCATCAATGGCCTTTTTCATGCGACCAGGCGCATGGGAAACCTCGGACACGATGGGTGTCAGGATCCGCTCCGCAACAAGCTGCTCCGCCATGGGCCGTGTGCACGCGAGCCTCTTGGGCAATCCGGCCACAGGCACCAGGCGCCGCATTGATCGCGCGACCTCTCGTCCGAGTCCCGCATCGAACACATGGTTCGACCCCAGCGGTGCGTTCTCCGGGATCAGGCTCCTGGCAGCAAGAACGCCCCGGAGTGTGCGCGGATCAAGGCCAGTTTCACGGGCAAGGGTGGCGCAGGTGTGCAGGCGCCGCTCCGAAATCTCCTCGCCGAGTACAACGCTACCGGCCCCCACTTCCATGGTGTCCAGGATGTGCTCGCGGAGGATCCGCTTGATGTCGCCGGGGTCCTTCTTGGCGCGGGATCGCGACAGCCATTGGTAGAGGCGGCCAAAGACATGCTGCGGACCCGGATTGCTGCCGCTGTAATTTGCCCGGGCCTGAACTTCGGACAAAGCCCGCCGAATGCCCGGCTCGCCCTGGGAGGTATGGGTATAGCCAATCGCGCCCGCGCGATCCCAATCATCCTCGGTCAGCTTGTCGAGATTCGGCGTTGGCCCGAATACGACAAGAATTCCGAGCATCTCGCTGGCGCGGACGGCCTGGTCCAGCCCCTCCCCGTCGAGCCAAGGTGCCCCTGCCTTCCCTGCAAGTCGATCAAGCACGTAATCCTGCAAGGGCGAGACCGACCGCGCGGTCAATGGCGCAACCAGGGCTTGGAGCCGATCACCCGTTTCGGGCACCATGATCGCGAGCTCATGATAGCGGTCACCCGAAAATGCAGCCTTGCGACGCATGAGTGGCAGGCCATGGTCGGGACAGGTCCGAACCACGCCAAGCTGCCAGATCCAGCGATGCCGCCGCATAGCCGGCTTGCCGCCAGACGCAAGATCGTCGGCCCTGAGACAAGCCGGGCAGAACACAGTGAATGGAGATGAGAACATCTCCGTCGAGACATGTTCGCCGCGCAGATCGAAATGTCGGCGGTCAAGGCCGCGCGCAGCATTGGCGCCGAGGGCATCGGCGGCAATACCGGACCGTTCGGTAAGTCGCTGGATGTCTTGGGCCTGGCCGCGCGCCAATCCTGACAAACTGACGCCGATATCGCGCAGAAAAGGCCCGGTACGACCGCCTGTGTGGAACGCGGCCAGGCGAGCCGCGAAACCCAGTGGCGACTCGACAGGATCATGGTCCAGGTGAGGTGTGAGCACAGTCATCGAACGTCTCCTCAAGCCGCGGTTTGAAGTTCTGCGAGGTCGATGCTGGCCCATCGCGGAGAGAGGAAGACATTCTTGCCCGGAACGACCCCCTCCTCCAGCCCCCAAGCTTCAGCGAAGTGCTGCGCGGTGAGCTGGTCCTCCCCCTTCACAAGCGCCTGCGCGAGAGCGGCAAGGATATTCTCTATGCAGCTCCCGAAACGACCGAGACTCGCATATACCAGACGATCGATGAGGTCGCCTTCTGCGGGCGGCGCGATATTCGCCTGCTTGCAGTATCCATTGATGAAGCCTCGCAACATCTTCTCGTGTGTAGTGGCAGAGATGGCTGGCAGGGTGACCTTGGAATAACGCCGCTTGACCTGATGATCGTAGGAAGCCATCTGCCAGAGCGTTTCGACCCCGCTCAGGATCACGATGACCGCACCATCCCCCTGCATGACCGATTTCAGCATCTTGAGGATGTCTTCGATCGCCTTGCCAGCTCTGAAAAGATCGTGCGCCTCGTCGATCCACAGAACAACCGTGCCAAGCTGCTTCATACGAAAACGCACCAGCCGCCAGATGTCCCATTCTTTCTTCTTCGGGGAGACTTCCGGATAGCCGGATTTCTGAAGGATTTCCAATCCGAGACTCTTCAGGGTCGCGGGGCTCGGCACGCTCACGCCAATCCAGGGCATGCGCGTCGGATCGTCGCTTTGCAGCGCTGGATGACTCTTCAGCACATGATGGACGAGCGAGGTCTTGCCGCCCCCTGCGCCTTCGACAAGCGCGATGCCATGCGTGTCACCGGTCGCCGTGAAGGTCACAGGCTTTGGAAGGGGTTGGCCATCGGCGTCACGCCGCAGGAGGCGATCGAGGTGTTGCTGAAGAATGCTGTCGCGGAAGGTCTCGATATATATGTCGCGCAGATTCTCAAGTGTCGCGAAGGGGTCAGACGTGGTTTCGGCCATTGGGATGGTCTCCGGTTAAGAAGGGTTGAATGCGACCGTTGCCCCCAGAGGGGTGTGTTCACCGGCCTGTTCCCGGAATTTGCATTCAATGTTCTTGCTGCGGAAAAGGGTGCGTCACCCTGCCGCAGGCGCTGTTTCTTCGCACTGGCGCGGCCTTGGCGGAACAGCGCCGTCATGACGCGGCCACCGCGGCGCACGACGACCAGACTTGTGAGCGGTTCCCTGATGCTTGGCCCCTCCTCATTAACCAATGGCGCAACAGGCCTGGCGCTCTACAAGCAGCCCGCTCTATCGTTGCAGAGCCGACACTTCGTCGACCCGTTCGATGTCGAGATTGGCCATCTCAGTGAATAACGAAGAAGAAATATTTTTGATCGCTCACGTAAAACAGCAGCCGTGGGTCAGGCCGAAAAGTTAACCTGTTGAATTTTTCCGCAACTCGCTGCGGGAGCACGATCAGTGGAGGCCGGTCTGGCCAGCGTAACGGGCGGAGAGCGGTCGTTCGCTGCATGTGCGAAATGGATAACTGCCTTTGCGAAACCAGACTTTGGAACACACCTGCTTTAGCCCACAAAGCAAAACGTCCCATAGACGCTTAAGTTGTCCGCGTTTTCCGATGGAGGGTTTTTCTTCTGAAGAATAAGCGGCATACTTCAAATCATTAGGTGCAATTCACCGAGGTACAATTGTGAAAATTAAAAAAGTCCATGTACAAAGCTATCGATCAGTTATCGACAGTGAAGAATTTGAGGTCGATGGCGACAAAACTATTTTTGTAGGCCCCAATGAAGCGGGGAAGACAGCGCTGCTTCAAGCGATCCAGCATCTCAATCCTCCTAAAGGCATCAAGCCCCTTAGTGCTCTAAGAGACTATCCGCGAGCGCACTATAACAAGATCACCTTGGGAGAGGTGGATCCGGCCGAGGTTCATGTGGTTGAAGCTGAGTTTGAGCTGGAAGACGATGATCGTGAGTATTTGCCGGAGGGAATGAAAGACGCAAACTATATCCTTTGGCGTAACTTAGACAACTCGACTGGCCATAGGCTAACCGGTGGGCCTGCGAAGAAAGCCTACAAAGATCTGGAGAAGGATCTGATCCGCCTCGCCGCCCACGCGGATACGCAGTTCACCCCTTCAGAAGGTGGTTCGGAACTTTCCCCGACAGCGGCACTTAAGGCAGCTACGGAAGGCTGGTATGGTTTTCAATCGATTGAAGGGGAAAAAGCGAAGGCCTTGCGTGACTGGCTGGAGGCTGTTTTCCCGCTCGTAGATGAAGACAACGAAAAAGAAGAGGCGCGTTTCGATAGTCTGAAGGCGGGTATTGAAATCGGCGATGCACGAAACACTGCGGTTCAGGCCTTGCGCGATCGCGTTCCTGTCTTCGTCCTTTTCAGCAACTATTTCCGTGTCCGCCCTCTCATTCACTTGAAGCAACTTGCGACCAGGATTACTAATGGCACGCTCGACGATGAGCGCTATGACTATGGGAATGTGTGCCTCTTAAACCTGTTGGGATTCGACGCTACGGAGCTCTCCGAAATGGGGGCGTCGGCTGACCCCGATGCGAACGACCCAGAGGCGCTGGAGGCGTTTCGAGAGAAGCTCGACAAGAGGCAGTATCAGTTGAATGCTGCGGAGGTCAGCCTAACTCGGGAAATCCGTTCCGTTTGGAAACCAGATGAAAGCAAGGGCGAGGCAGCGAAGCTCCGCCTCCGAGCTGATGGGCAATATCTCAAGGTAACTGTTGAAGATGATCTTGGGGTCGAGGTTGAGCTCGACCAGCGTTCAGAGGGGTTCCAGTGGCTCGTTTCGTTTTTCGTCGTCTTCTTCGCTGAAGCCCAGGGCGAACATAAGAACGCTGTGTTGCTGCTCGACGAGCCAGGCATGAGCTTGCACGCATTAAAACAGCGAGAGTTTCGCAAGACTATTACGCGCTTGGCGGAGGGAAATCAGACTCTTTACACGACGCATTCGCCCTTCCTTGTTGGACCAGACGAGCTCGATTTGGTTCGCGTCGTTGAAATGAGTAGCCGGGAAGAGGGAACGAAAGTTCATACCTCAATCACGGCCAATGATCCGGCAGCACTGCTTCCCTTGCAAGAAGCGCTTGGGTACGATCTCGCACAGAGCCTTTTCACCCAGAAACAGAATCTCATTTTGGAGGGACTAACAGACTATTGGTATATCGAGGCGGTCTCGCAACTTTTGCGTGCCTCGAAGGACGCAAATCTTAACGAGAAAATTGCCTTGGTTCCGGCAAACACCGCGGGGAAGGTTGTCTATTTTGCGACGATCCTTCATGCACAAGGCTTCAAAGTTGCGGCTCTTCTCGATTCTGACAACGCCGGAGATCAGGCTGCTCAGCAAGACACCCTTGTTCATACACTTGGCAACAAGGGCATTTTGAGAACGAAAGACTACTTGCAGAATGAGATCAAAGCCGCAGAGGTCGAAGACCTTTTGCGTGATACTTTGATTAGCATGGCAAAATCGGAGCTCGGTTGGGATGTTTCCGATACAGCGGGCAAGCAACCACAAAGGCCACTTGTCAGTATCTTCGAGAGCGAAATCAAAAATTTTTCCAAGTATCGACTCGCGAAGGCATTCGTTCGGTGGTCGCGCGATCATGAGGCTTCGGACTTGAGTGAACGTGAGCGGGAACAGTGGAAGAAGCTCATAGGTGCTGCAAATGCAGCCCTGAAGTGAGCACGACAGGATCAGAATTTCTACGAGGTGAAGAGCTTTTCCAAGGGTAAGTTGATAGATGTATTTGATTGAGACACAACAACAGATCGAAGAATTCGAGCGCCAACGGGCATTGGTCGGAACCTATATAGATCATAGCTATAGTCGAGAAAAACTTGATTGGGTCCTCGCGGCCCGAAAAGGGTTTGATGCGCACGTTGGGAGCTCATTTCATCTGCTAATACCGCACGAAGGCAACGGATACACAGTCAACGACACCAACGAGCAAGAATATGGAATTCAGCTTGCAAGGGCGGTCATAAATCACCTTGAGATCAAGCATTCTGAACTGCCTTGTATCGTGTTTCGAGCGTTAGACGACGACTACTATTTTCTAAAACTTGGGCACCGAACGAAGGCAGAGTTTCTCGATGTGATCGGACGAATTGGCGATCTGGCTTTGGAATGCGCTCAGAATGGTCCCGAAGAATCGGATGAGTTTCGAAATTGGGTGAATATGCAAACCGCAAACTTTCTCCGCCGAGAGAAGATGCTCAGTGCTGTAAAGCGTTCATTGCCCGCGCTGAATGGCCTGTTAGGCGGTGCCGTCGACGCCAAGGAATTGGTATAGCGTCAGTTCTCTTCGTGAGAGCCATCTTTCACAAACCGTGCCAACGTCCGTTATGAGGGCGCTGCATTGCGGCACGGTCTGACGCAATGAATGGCTGGTTTGGGCCGTTGATGTCGATCTGAGGGCCCGGACACTCGCGATGCATGCCGCGCCGCCGCAGGTCGGCTTTGAGACCAAAGTTCCGGATGCTGCAGAAGGAACGAATAGCTGCTTTGGAGCTTTAGTCCGCACACCACCAGTAATCTGCTGATTTCGCTATTCTGAACTCGTTAATTCAGATATAAATCAAAGTGTTGATGGTTTCACGAGGCGTGCTTCATGGATCACCCAGAGCGTGCGAGTTTGGATCGGGCGATCGGGTCAATTTCGATCGCCGAGCGCGTTTGGAGTTGCTCGGCGCGCAGAACAAAAAGCACTTGATCGACTGGCCCAATCAAACGATATTGCCGTCAAACGGCATGCCACTTGGGGTGTATCCTTCAAAGTAGACTGTTCATTGAGTAAAAATGATTGAATTAGAAGAAGCTTTGGACACATTGAAGGATCGTTTGGGTCAAGGCGGCCGGGCCGCAGAAATCGTGACCGATACCGCCGATGAATATGAGCTCAATCCGATCCTTCTCCGCCGGAAGTTTGTGGAGAAATTCGCAGTTTCTCCCGAGGCTTATGTCCCGTCCACGAGTTTGGCCACACTAAGCCGACGCAAGGCGCGAAAGGAAGCTCACAGTTGGGCATGGCAATCGCACAGCCAATTGCAAACTCTCTCAATGTCGATGGACGAATATCAAGCGTATCAGACCGGCAAAAGCGAGTGGGTTGAGCAACAGGTCAAGGAGCACCACCTCGGGGCTATTTTTGTCGAAAACGGAAATGAATATGTCTTTGCTGGCCTTTCATCGTCGCGGGCGATCAAGGCCATTCCCGTTGATGATGGTGAACCCACTGAAAAAGGTGCGCACCTTTATAAGGTCGTTTTTCAAGATGGGGTGAAACCGTTTGCCTGGACGACAATGCAAGAGGTTCAACCGCATATTTCAGGTGTTCTCTGGCGGTTGGGAAACCCCAACTTAGAGTTTTCTACCGAGCAAAAGGCATACGATTGGTTGCATGAGCGCACTGTCGTGCGTGCGATTGACGACTTGGCCTGACACAACTGCGCGGCAATCTTCCGAGATGACCACCTTGGGAAGGCAACGCTAGGCAGCAGACACCCCCTGATTTTTATCGACAATACCGTGCCCACGCCAGAAAAATCAGAGATTTACTTCCGGAATACGGGCTAACAGAAGTCTTTTGACTCTGCGCCCTGAACGGCAGCAAAGTCCGCTCTGCCGACCTCCGGGCCCGAAAATGCTGCACGATGGACGAATGGCCGGTCTGGGGAAGCTGCGATGCAGCAAGGGGCCGAAGCCGAACGGCGAGTCAGGGCCGTTCGTGTAAATCGACAGCACGGTGCTGGAAGCCGGCCTTTATTTAGCTTGGTTTATCTTTCGCCCAGTGTATGGCATCGTCCAAACGATCATCACCCCAGAACAATTCTTGACCTACCGCAAAAGTAGGTGACCCGAAGACACCGAGGTTCATTGCCTCATCGGTGGCCGTCTCCAACTGATCTACGGTTCGCTGCGTTTGGGCAGCGGCCAAGACTTCGTCTGGATCGCAACCGATTTCCTTCAAGCTTGCCGATAGGTTTGGTTCCTCGCCGGCCGCCTCGCCGTTTTCGAACCAGCGTCGATAAGTTGCACGAACGTAATCCTCTACCCAGCCGTCTTCGACACCGACGATGGCGATTTGGTTGGCCAGAACAAGGCCTGGCAGCGGGTAGGGTGCAGGAGACTTCGGTGAGAGGCCATAGCGTTTCGCACGGCGCTCGATGTCTCGCCACATATAAGCAGACTTAACGGGCTTGTCTTTGAACGGTATGTTGTTCTGTTCGATCATCACATGACGCACATTAAACGGGCGCCACCTGAATCGGATTCCTGACGTTCCTTCGACTTCGGCAAGTCGCATGACTGTCAGGTAACTATAAGTGCTCCCGATTGAGAACCAAAAGTCGATCTTCATAGCTTCGCACCTCCGCCAAAAAATGCTGAGACCAGATTAGGCGAGATCGTCAAACCGCGCAAATTTAGCCCGGATGCTCAGTTTTAGATTCGTTTTTCAAGGGCGTTCTGGTCACCAACCCGCCATTTACTATGCAGAGGCCTAAGGTCGGCTTCGGGCCGTAATCGGCAGCCTTCACGAACGGCGGTTTGCGGGCTTTCTCTGCGGTTGAGGGCGGCAAAGTGCCAAGACATGAAAGCAGACGTTGGAACCATATAAAACGGAAGGGTGTTTTCCATCATTCACCGGATAGGTCTGCTGGCCCGAGATAGGCGGGTAGCGCGAGTTTCCGTTTCGCGCTACACTCATTCCGGGTCTTGCGGACGAAAAGGGGGCGGGTTATGGGCCGGATCGTGAGTTGTATCGCCGTTTTGGCGTTGGCGCTATTCGGCGCGGGTGGAGTGGCGGCGCAGGCCAGTCTGAGACTTGGCACCACAGCGCAGGCGGACGGGATTGCCGGCAGGTTCGCCGAGGCCGTCAGCCAGATTGATCCAGCGACCAAGGTAGACACCCTTGTGGGGATTGTAGGCCCGTCGGACTTGCAGGAGATGGCGCAGGCGGGTTTAGTCGACATCGCCGTTTTGCCGCTCCAGCTGTTCGACCTGGCGGAAACACGGCCCCTGCAACAGCCTTTTCTTGCGGACGGGGCTCTTGAATTTCGGCAGGTGCTGAATTCCGAAGTTGGCGCCTATGCCCGCTACGGACTTGAAGAGGAGGGCTTTCGGGTGTTGGCCTTCTGGCAGACTGGCGCGCGGACATTCGCTTCGACTACACCGATCGAAAACATAGCGAATTTGGAGGGAAAAACGGTTGTCATGCGACCGAACGATCCGTCGGCAGGGGTTCTGGCCGCGGTTGGCGCAAAACCCGTCAATGTTGCCTTTGCGGAAGTCTTTGCTGCGCTGGACAGTGGTGCCTTCGATTCCACGACAATCGCACCCTATAGTGACGCGTCGATTTCCTTGGGGTTCAATAGGGTCGTCTCATATGCCGTGGATCGTCCATTCAGCTCCGATGTTCTGGTTGTCCTAATGCCGATCGATACCTGGGGCCAACTTGACATCGTCAGCCAGACCGCGCTGGTCGAGGCCGCAGAAGCTGTTGCCGGGGAGTGGGATGAGCGCGTTCAAGCAGACATCGGCGCGTTCCGCGAGACCGCTGCGGACAATGGCATCCGACTGGCGGCTTGGAGCGAAGACGATTTCGGGACGGTTCGGACCGTCGCGGCCTCGCAAGCCAACGAGTTTTTTGGCTCTGATATCGGGGGCGAGATCGTCCTCGCCGCCTACGCCGCTGGGTCGTATGGGGCGCCCGCTCCGGTCCCGAGTGCCGACGATCTGCGCCCGGCGGAAACGCAGGAGGTGTACTTCGTCACGGATCGGGCGCGGTCTTCCCGCGGCACCTTAGGTCAGACGTTCTCGGGTAAGCGCACCGGGTCAAACCTGACCTTTGGCGAGGCGACGGTCGAGATGAAGAGCTCGCGGCGGCTGGATGACGACGTGGAGGATGCAACAGAATTCCGGACAATCGACCTGATCTCGCAGGAAGCTTTCAACAACCAAGTGCTGACAGAAATCGCCGCAGCTGACCAGCCGGTGGTGATCTTCGTTCATGGCTACAACACCAGCTTCTCCGAGGCGCTTGCCCGGTCAGCGACGGTGCGGGCGGATATCGCACCGGAAGCGGTGGTAATTCTATTCAGCTGGGCGAGCGAGGGTACGCTTCTGGCGTACGCTTATGACGAGTCGTCCTGGGAGATAGGCAAGACCAATTTCAAGGACTTCCTTCGGCTTGTCATGGCCAAGGTTCCGACCGACCGGATCAGTCTTGTCGCGCACAGCATGGGCTCCCGACTGCTTCTCGATTTCATCGAGAGTCTGCAGGATCGTGATCTCGACCCGGATGACGCGCGTTTCGCGGATTTCGTCTTTGCGGCGTCGGATGTCTCCAAGGACAGGTTCTTGCTGATCGAGAACCGCACCGGGCGGCATCCGCTCTCGGCTTTCGCCGAAGAGGTTACGGTCTACGTGTCACAGTACGACCGTCCCCTTTACTTGTCATACATGGTTCATCGGGATGAACGGCTTGGGCGTTCGGTGCCGGAGGACATGGTGGACGATCCGGATATCGTTGCCATCGACGCCGCAGATATTGACCCGCGCAAGCTGTACCAAGCTGCGACCACAATCATGCGGCACTCCTATGTCTTCGACAAGGTCGAGGGGGTGACAGACCTGGCTGAGACTCTGGCCGAAGCTGTGTCCCCCGGTACCGGACGCGAGAGACGGACAATCGGAATACGTGATTATCTTGGCCTAAAGAAAAGGTGAGTGCGGCCAGGGAACCAGAAGCCAACATTTTTAGGTAGCATCTGAACGGTGTCGGGGGAGCCGTTGGGTGCAGGTCAAGGCCTGGTCGCCGACACGAGATGCGCGTGGCAGTAAAGTGCTATGGCCGACATTTATTCCGGAAGTGTCAAAGGTCCGCTCTCAGCCCGATCAAGGCATTTATTTCATGGCCTCCAGCATGTGCAGCACCAGATAGGTGGGCGGAAATCGTGAATTCGCCGGAAGTGTGATCTGTAGATATGCCGTTACTCGCGAGACATTTCCTTTAGCGTCCCAGGTTTGGGAGGAAGGAGATGTTCATGACCAAGGACAAACGCGAGATTCAACGCAAGTTGCGGATTTTGCGATACGCCGAAGAGATCGGCCAGTTCGCTAAAACCTGCCGCTATTTTGGGATTGGTCGCGCCAGTTTCTACCGCGTCATTCTTCGAGCCTTTGACGAATGGCATAACGAAACGTGGGTGTATGAGGCGAACCGGAAAACCCATAGTCTCGAAACGACGTCCCCAATGATGAGCGCTGGCACAAGCTTCCATGGCAATGGCTCCAGGGGAAAGCTCCTGCACGGTAGCCTCAAGCTTTGATCTGGTCACCTTCCTTGAGAGCACCTGGCCGTCATTGCTAATCCCGTGAATGTGAAACGATTGCTTGCCCAAATTGATTGCGAGCAACTGCATTTTGTGAACTCCTTCTTCTTGCTACGTATGCCGAAAACTATCGGCTTGGATGCAAGGGGCGTCCATTCCATAAGATGAACAAGAAATCCGGAACCAGCAAAGCTTCGGCTGACAAGCTGGTCAAAACCATCCGCCGCAAGACGCGGCAAACCTATTCTTCCGAAGAGAAGATCCGCATTGATCTGGCGGGCCTTCGCGGCGAAGAAACTATCTCGGTGCTATGCCGCCGCGAGGGCATCTCCGAGAGTCTGTATTACAGTTGGTCAAAGGAGTTTCTCGAGGCTGGGAAGCGCCGTTTGTCCGGCGATACAGCCCGCCAGGCAACCTCACCCGAGGTGAAGGAGCTGCGATCCGAGGCGACGGCACTGAAGGAATGCGTCGCCGATCTGACCCTGGAAAACCGTCTGCACAAAAAAGGCATGACAGGGCCCTCGCGGCAGAATGCTTCGCATTCGCCTGGCGGGTAATGGATGGGGAGTTCGAGGAATGAGATACCCGGCGTCTGAGAAACTGGAAATCATCCGCACCAAATTCTCACTGCATTCCATCCCAATCAGCCGGGAGGCAGCCATCCCACAGACTTGAAGATCACATAATCTGGGCAGGTTGTCGCCAGCATCGTGCAGGAAAATCCCGGCTCGATTGCCCCTGCTGTCGCCGAAGGACTCGCTGACACGAAGCACAGTACCGCAATCTCCGGTTGCTCTACTACCCTTACCGATTAGAGTAGCCCCGAGAGTTACTGTGGTTTCAAATGAAAAAATCCGAGCTATCCGAACGCGACATCTGCAGCAAATTCGTTACGCCCGCCCTGCAGGGCGCCGGCTGGGATTTGCAAACGCAGATTTCCGAAGAAAAGACGCTCACCGATGGTCGGATTATTGTTCGCGGTAAGCTGGTCGCTCGCGGAAAGCAAAAGCGCGCCGATTATGTTTTGTACCTGAAGCCGAATATCCCCATCGCGGTTATTGAGGCGAAAGACAACTCTCACGCCGTCGGAGACGGAATGCAGCAAGCCCTGACCTACGCAAAAATGCTCAGGGTTCCTTTTGCGTTCTCATCCAATGGCGACGGCTTCCTGTTCCACGATGGAACCGGCCAGTCGCCGAGCGTAGAGACCAATCTTGCCCTCGCCGAGTTCCCTTCGCCTACTGCCTTGCAGAGGTCGTTCGAACAATGGAAGGGGTTCGATGCTGGCGAGGCCAGGATTGCGCTTCACGGCTACCGCGACATCGGAAAGACACCTCGCTATTACCAGATGAACGCGATCAATGCGGCTGTGGATGCCATCGCCAAAGGGCAGGACCGGCTGCTTCTTGTCATGGCGACGGGCACGGGCAAGACGTTCACGGCATTCCAGATCATCTGGCGCCTCTGGAAATCCGGCGCCAGGAAGCGAATTCTTTTTCTCGCGGACCGGAATGTCCTCGTGGATCAAACCATGGTCAATGACTTCCGACCCTTTTCGGGAGCAATGGCCAAGCTTTCCACGCACTCCAAGACGATTGAGCGCGCAGATGGCAGCACCGAAGAGTTGACTGTTGCCATCGACAAGAAGCGCCGCATCAACACGGCCTACGAGATCTACCTGGGCCTCTATCAGGCCCTCACCGGCCCGACCGAGGCGCAGAAAATCTACAAGGAGCTTTCGCCGGACTTCTTCGACCTGATCATCGTCGACGAATGTCATCGGGGCAGCGCCGCCGACGACTCGGCATGGCGGGAAATACTCGAGCACTTTTCCTCAGCGACGCAGATCGGCATGACGGCCACTCCGAAGGAAACCGAGTATGCCTCGAACATCAACTATTTCGGAGAACCGATCTACAGCTACTCGCTGAAGGAAGGCATCCGCGATGGATTCCTCGCGCCCTACAAGGTCATCAAAAGCCATATCGATCGCGACATCGAGGGGTATCGACCCGAACAAGGTCAGCTCGACCGGGATGGCATTGAGGTCGAAGATCGCATCTACAACACGAAGGATTTCGATCGAACATTGGTGATCGACGACCGAACGAAACTGGTTGCGCAACGCGTCACACGCTTCCTGAAAGAAAGCGGAGACCGGATGCAGAAGACCATCGTTTTCTGCATAGACCAGGAACATGCTGGCCGGATGCGTCAGGCGCTGATCAATGAAAACGAGGACCTCGTCGCGAAAGATCACCGTTATGTCATGCGGATTACCGGCAATGACAAGGATGGGATGAACGAGCTCGCGAACTTCATCGACCCAGAATCGGACTTCCCCGTGATTGTGACCACGTCCCGCCTTCTCAGCACCGGCGTCGATGCGCAAACCTGCCGCCTGATCGCCCTTGATCGGGAAGTGGGCTCGATGACAGAGTTCAAGCAGATCGTCGGCCGAGGCACACGGGTCCATGCGGATACCGGCAAATACTACTTCACCCTGATGGATTTCCGCGGCGCCACCAGCCACTTTGCCGATCCGGACTTCGATGGCGAGCCAGTGCAGATCTATCATCCCGGCCCGGATGACCCCATGGCACCACCAGATGACACGGGCGGCGAGCCACCTGACGATCCGGATGACGACATGACCGTGATCGTTGACCCGATGGTTCCCGGCAGTCCGAACGATCCCGAAGGTGGCGATGATTTCGGAGGTGGCACCGGGCGGCGAAAGAAAATCTACGTCGATGGCATTGGCGCGTCGATCGTCAAGGAGCGGGTAGAATACCTCGACGCCAACGGGAATCTCATCACCGAGAGCTTGCAGGATTTCACCCGGAAGCATCTGATCAAAAGGTTTGCCTCTCTCAACGATTTCCTGCGCCGGTGGCATGCCGAAGATCGCAAGCAGGTCATCATCGACGAGCTTGCCGCAGAAGGTCTCGACCTGGAGCTGATCGGCAATGAAATCGACGCGGACCTCGATCCTTTCGATCTTGTCTGCCACATCGCATTCGGTGCCAAGCCCCTGACGCGGCAGGAGCGCGCAAACAACGTCAAGAAGCGGGATGTCTTCAATCGCCATGGCGACAAGGCGCGCGCCGTGCTCGAAGCGCTCCTCGACAAATATGCCGACGACGGTGTCCTGAACCTCGACGACACGAATATCCTGCAGATCAACCCCTTCTCGCACATGGGCACACCGGTTGAACTTATGCGCGCCTTCGGCAAGAAGCCTGACTACCTGCGCGCGATTCATGAGCTGCAGGACGCCCTTTACGATGAAAGCGCCTGACCCATGTCCATGAGAAACCTCGTCAAAACCATCCAGGACGTCATGCGCAAGGATGTTGGCGTCGACGGCGACGCGCAGCGCCTGTCGCAGCTGGTCTGGATGTTCTTCCTCAAGATCATCGACGATCAGGACGAGGCGCTGGAATTCACCCGCGATGATTACACCTCGCCCATTCCCGCGCATCTGCAATGGCGCGCATGGGCCGCCGATCCCGAAGGCATCACCGGCGATGCCCTTTTGGACTTCGTCAACGACGATCTTTTCCCGGCGCTGAAGGAGCTCCCCGCCACCACGCCGCGCGGCCGCGTCGTGCGCTCGGTCTTCGAGGATGCTCATAATTACATGAAATCCGGCCAGCTGATGCGGCAGGTGATCAACAAAATCGCGCAGGTGGATTTCAATTCCCTGACCGAACGCCAGCATTTCGGCGACATGTATGAACAGCTGCTGAATGACCTCCAGAACGCGGGCAACGCCGGCGAATATTATACGCCGCGCGCCGTCACCGCCTTCATGGTCGGGCAGATCGACCCGCGCCCCGGCGAAATCCTGATGGATCCGGCCTGTGGCACCGGCGGCTTTCTCACCTGCGCCATGCGCCACATGCGCGACAATTACGTCAAACGCCCCGAGGATGAGGCATTGATGCAGGCCTCCCTCCGCGCGGTCGAGAAGAAGCCACTCCCCCACATGCTCTGCACAACCAACATGTTGCTGCACAACATCGAGGAGCCGTCCTGGGTCAAGCACGACAACACGCTCGCCCGCCCCCTCATCAGCTGGTCCAAGGACGAACGCGTCGACATCATCCTCACCAACCCGCCCTTCGGCGGCAAGGAGGAGGACGGGATCGAGAACAACTTCCCGCAGTTCAAGACGCGCGAAACCGCCGACCTCTTTCTTGCCCTCATCATCCGGTTGCTCAAAAAGAAGGGCCGCGCCGCCGTGGTGCTGCCCGATGGCTCGCTCTTCGGCGAAGGGATCAAGACCCGCCTGAAGGAACACCTGCTCAAGGAATGCAACCTGCACACCATCGTGCGGCTGCCAAATTCTGTCTTCAAACCTTATGCCTCCATCGGCACCAACCTGCTGTTCTTTGAAAAAGGCACGCCGACGCAGGACATCTGGTATTGGGAACACCGCGTGCCGGAGACGCAAAAGGCCTATTCCATGACCCGCCCGATCCGGCTGGAGCATTTGGACGATTGCGCCGCCTGGTGGGGTGGCGCGGAGCGTGAGGGCCGCGAAGAAAGCGAGCGCGCCTGGAAGGTCTCCATCGGCGAAATCCGCGAGCGAAATTTCAACCTCGACATCAAGAACCCCCACGTCGAGGCCGAGGATTGGGGCGACCCCGAGACCCTTCTGAACGACCTGACCAAGGCCGAAGCCTCGGTCGAGAGCCTGTGCGCCGAGTTGAAGGGCATTCTGGAACAGGCGCTGCTGCGATGAACCCGGAACGCCTTTTGGAGGTCTATGAGCAGATCAGCGAAGCCCCCGACGCCATCGCGCGGCTACGGCGGTTCGTGCTGGATCTGGCAGTGCGCGGGAAGCTGGTGGAGCAGGATGCTGGGGATGAGCCTGCCTCCGCTCTTCTCCTACGCGCAAAAGCGCGGAAGGTTGAGCAGGGCATCAAACACAAGGCCGATCCGATCGGAGGTGGTGAAACTCCCTTCCCAGCGCCAACCGGCTGGGTTTGGACGCGTGTTGGCGAGATCGCATTGCAGACGGGTTCCGGCAGCACTCCCAGGGGTGGCAAATCTGCATATGCTGCAACCGGCACCCCATTCCTTCGTTCGCAGAATGTCTATAACGACGGCCTTCGTCTGGATGATGTTGTATTCATCAATGATGAAACCAACGAAAAAATGAAGCGCACCCAAGTGAAAGCAAATGATCTGCTGTTGAATATTACGGGCGGTTCAATTGGTCGGTGCTGTCGCATCCCGGACGATTTCCGTGGAGCCAACGTAAGCCAGCATGTCGCAATCATCAGGACTGCTGTTGCCAGTACAGAGGATTTCTTGCACCTCTTGGTCATGTCTCCTTTCTTTCAGGCTTACGTTTTGGGGGAGCAGACAGGCGCCGGGCGCGGTGGCCTACCCAAGAACAGAATGGATCGCATACCTGTTCCGCTCCCCCCCCTTGCCGAGCAGCACAGGATCGTCGCCAAGGTCGATGAACTCATGGCGCTCTGTGATCGGCTGGAGGAAGCCCGCAAGATCCGCGAGGAGACGCGCGACAAGCTCACGGCCGCCAGCCTCGCCCGCCTGACCGCCCCCGATACGACAGCAGAGGACTTCCCCGCCCACGCCGCCTTCGCGCTCAAAGCCCTCCCGGCCCTCACCACCCGCCCCGACCAGATCAAGACCCTCCGCCAAACCATCCTCAACCTCGCCGTCCGCGGGAAGCTGGTGGAGCAGGATGCTGCGGATGAGCCGGCGTCTCATCTGTTGATGAAAATCAGCAAATCCAGAGAAGAGATGCGCTCCATAAAGCGCGGGATCGCCGATCTTCCGTTCCCCCTACCGGTTGGTTGGGCGACTGCGAGGGTGCAAGATACGCTGATGCCCGGACGAGAAATTTCTTATGGCGTAATCAAGCTGGGAAATGAGCCTGAATCTGGAGGCATCCCAACTTTGCGTTGTAGCGACGTGCGCCCAGGCTACATCGAGCATCGTACGATTCGACGAGTACGTGAGGAAATCGAAGCCGAATACACCCGAACGAGACTCGTTGGTGGAGAGGTATTGATCAACATCCGTGGGACTTTAGGAGGCGTCGCTGAAGTCCCCGCAATGATGGCGGGGTACAACATTGCTCGCGAAGTCGCGGTCATTCCGATATCTGAGCAAATCCTTGGGCGCTATGTCGTTTATCTGATGCTATCACCGTTTTTCTGGCGCCATATCCAAGGCAACCTGCGGGGCATCGCATATAAGGGACTCAATCTTGGAACCCTTAGGGAATTGCCTATCCCAATCCCGCCTCTCGCCGAACAACACCGCATCGTGGCCAAGGTGGACGCCCTCATGGCCCTCTGCGACCGGCTGGAGGCCGCCCTGACCACCACCGACACCACCCGCACCCGCCTCTTTGAGTCCCTCCTCCACGAGGCGCTGGAGCCCGCCACCGAAGCGCTGGAGGCCGCCGAATGACAATCCCTCCCAAAGACGCCGAACGGGTGCTCCTTGCCCGCTATGGCGAACCCGCCAAGGCCGCCACAGACTACATCATCGGCTTCCGCAACACGGTTGGCCGCGTTCTCGCGATCCACCGCGCCACTCAAGAAACCCGCATCTGGTTTCAGCCGCCAGCCCCACCGCGGCTGGATGGTGTCACGCTGCTGGATGAACCGAACAACGGAAATTCCAACATCAACGGACCTCTCGCCCCGCTCCGGCGTCCAGATACGCAGCGCGTTGAGATCGATAGCCTCACCGCATTGCAACGTTTTCTCGACTGGTATGACGACGCCACGGCATCCGAGGTCATGCGATCCGACCCGCTGGGCGACATCGACTTCTCCAGCGCATTCGCCCGCTTCCAAGACCTCATCACGCGGTACGATCAGCCCTTCACGCGCTTCGACGAAGGGCTCATCGCTGCTTGGGAGAGCTACAAACCGCGGGTGCGCGATGTCGCCTTGGAGCGGTTGCAGGCGGAAAGCTGGACACAGGACCAGATCGGGTCTGGCGAGATCATCGGGAACGCCATCAACGCCATCGAAATTCAGGCAACCCACGGTGATCTGACAAACAACATGGTCTTCTGGCAGAACCGTTACGGTCACGCCAATCGCGACCATCGTGCCCTTATCGAAGCCGCCGCGACCGGGACCGGACTGGGGTCACTTGAGAGGCTCCTCTTCGATCTTTACCGGGGGGATCGACAGAACAGCGAAGTCTTTGAAGAGCTCAGTAAAGCTACCGGGGCAAAATACCCCCTCATGGCTTACCTGTTCTTTCTTAAAGACATGGATCGGTTCATGCCGATCCAGCCGACCGGTTTCGACCGTGTTTTCGCGGAAATTGGCCTCGATTTCCGGACACTGAGGAATTGCACTTGGGAAAACTATGATCAGTTTAACGAAATTCTGATTTCTCTACGACAGCCCATTGCCAAGGTGGCTGGGTTGTCCAATGTTCGACTGATTGACGCTCATTCCCTGCTTTGGATATTCTCCACACTGCTTCGAATGGAAGCAAAAGGCGAGCTCTCCGCTGGTGCAAAAGCGAGCGAGAGATATCTTGGCGCCAGGGAAAAATCAATTGCCGAAATCAAGTATTCCGTTGGCAAGACTGTCTTCAATTCGAACGGTCAGATGGTCGAGGCAAAGGTCAAGAATAAAGAACTCCGGCTCTCTGATGCTGAGCTGGACCAGCTCCTGCGCGAACTTCTTGAGGTTCAGGAGGAACACTGCGCAATCACCGGCTTGCCCCTTCAATTTCGCGGGACACATACTGACGAGAACATGCTGCCGTCGCTCGACCGTGTTGACAGCAACGGTCATTACGAGCGGGGGAATCTACAGATCGTTTGCCGTTTTATAAACTTCTGGAAGCAAGCATCCGATGACGCTGAGTTTCGACACCTATTGAATGTAGTCCGCGGCATTGAAGTGTCCGAGACCTAACCGCGAGGTAGTATTGCAATGCCTATCAGTCACGCGGTCTGGACCGTTTCGAAAAACCCACAAGAAATCAGGCAAGGAATTTTGCCATCAGAGCAATTGCCGGAAGACATGATCATCGATCAGCCGCGTATTCTATCTTCCGAATGGATGCTCATCGGCCGACAGAACGATACCGGATTTGGCGGTCGCATTGATCTGTTGGCCATCGCGCCAGACGGGTCGCTTGTCTTGGTCGAACTCAAACGCGATCGCACACCTCGTGAGGTCGTGGCCCAAGCTCTGGATTACGCCGCTTGGATCGAAAGCCTGGATGCTGACGATGTCGTTCGGATCTACGCCCGTTTCCGTCAAGGCCAAAGCCTCTCCAACGATTTCCAACAGCGGTTCGGCCAGCCTCTCGATGAGGAAATGATAAATCAGACCCATCAGGTCGTTATCGTCGCAGCGACCTTGGACGCCAGCAGCGAACGTATCGTCAACTACCTCAATGATCGTGGCCTCGCTATCAACGTTTTATTTTTCCAAGTCTTCGATCACGGCGAAAGTCAGCTCTTGAGCCGCGCATGGCTGATTGACCCTGGAGACGTTCAGGTGCAGGCAGCAAGTACCGGAAAGCGGGGTGAAAAGGAGCCGTGGAATGGTGAATATTACGTCAGTTTCGGCGCAGGCGTGTCTCGAAGCTGGGACGAAGCGATGCGCCATGGCTTCATCTCCGGCGGCGGCGGCACTTGGTATAGCAACTCGCTCCGCATGCTGAGCGAGGGCGATCGTATCTGGGCTAAAATTCCCGGGAAAGGCTTCGTCGGTGTAGGCCGCGTTACAGGGGGCCGGGTCGCCGCTAACGACTTCGTCGTCGATGGCAGACCCTCGCTCGAAGTACTTCAGGCCGACTATCACCGCGAATTCGCCGATGATCCAGAAAAGGCTGAATACTTCGTTCCTGTCGAGTGGGAACACACAGTTTCGGAGGATAAAGCGATACAGGAGGTCGGGATGTTCGGAAATCAAAATACGGTGTGCAAACCGGTGACCCCGTCGTGGCGCACTACCGTGGAAAGATTGAAGACAACCCTCGTCAAAACTCCGGGTTCAGCGTCCGCTTGATCAAGAAATGACGCAGCGCAAGTCACCCTCTCGAACCCGGTGGTCTATCGTCTTGAATGATGTCGTTTGGTGGCGTTGAGCGGCAGGGCGAGTGCAACCCAGTCATTGCGGACCGTACTCCCCACGATCCAGACATTGGACGATGAGTTCATGGTTGGCAGATCGATGATGTAAAGCGCAATCGTCGAGCCGGATAGGAGTCGAGCAGCCGCCTGTGCTGGCCAACCCACCGTACCGGAGAATTTTTCTTACGTTTAAAATCAACATCTTAACGGACAATTTCCAACCTTTTTTGCGTTTTCAGCCTCCTAATCGCTTCGGGAATTTTCGGATCAACCAATTTTCTCCTTGAGCCGGGTGCGATCGGTGCCCTGCCAGAACCAAGAAGGAGCAAGAAATTGGATCACCCCCATAACGATAACGGGTTCGAGTTGAGCCAAGCAAGCGATGGCAGTTCGCTCACGTACGCCGCTGCTGCCAACACGAACTCAGAGGCCACGCTGCCAGCGCGCCCTGTGACCGCGCGTACGCCAGCTGTCGGCGCAAAGAAGCATTTCGCCTGCGCTTTCGTGCACGGGCCGGGTGCCGGTTGCGTGATGAACACGGAAAGCCTCACGGAGAAGCGTGTGGCGCTTGTATTGCTCGCCCGGCCCGATATCGTGAACCTGGAAAACCAGGTCCTGTTCAACTGGCAAGCCGAGGATGGATCGAAGAAGAGGCACTTCTTCGATTTTCGGGCAACGATGGCTGACGGCAGCCGGGTTGCGATAATGGTCAAGTATGACAAAAAACTCGCGGATGAGGTTTTTCGTGACTTGATCGGCTGTATCGCCGCACAGGTCACCCCGGACTTCGCGGAGCGCGTGACAATGATGACGGAGAAGCATCTCGATCCCGACGATGTTTATAATGCGACGCTTTTCAATGCCGTGCGAAAGCCGGACCCCGAGGCGGACGCCGCCATGCGGAACGCGGTTGCGGGTCTGGTTGGCGCGGCGAAGATCGGCGATCTGGTCGAGCATACCGGCCTTGGCGGCCGTGGCTTTCGCTCGATCGCGCGGCTTGTCGGCGCCCGTGAACTCGAACTCCAGCGCCCGGCGCGGATCGATTACGACACCCACATCATCCGGAGGGCCGCGTGATGCTCGATCTTTTGCCCAGCCCGACCCTGCCGCGCTTTGCCTTCGGAAAACATGACGAAATCGTCATGGAAGGTATCTCCTACCGCGCCATCGATTGCAGTGATGGTGGTTACGTGTTTGCTCGCACGGATGGCACCGGCGTCGCAGAATCCTTCTCCCATGCGGTTCTGTCGCAACGTGTCACGCTTGGCGGGCTCCAGCACCGCCGCGATGCTTTCTTGCCCGAGAGCGCGAAGCGGCGGCTGAGGGCACCGGCACAGGAGCTCTCCCCTCTCCCGCTGAAGCAGCAGCAGAAAGCCAAGTACCATGAATCCCTGGTGCGCGCATTCCTCGAGATGGAAGCCGAGGGGAAGGTCAAACGCACTGAGAAATCGGCTAATGCGGCTTTGCGCGAGGTAAAGTTCCGGGCTGGAAAGTACCTGTCGATCCCGAGCGAAGGCGACACGATCGAGACTGGCGGCAACAAGATGATCGTACCGACAAAGATCAGCGCGAGCCGGCTTCTAAAGCGCGTCGCCGCTTTCAGCCGCGACGGCATGTCGGCACTTTACGGTCGTGGGGCAAATAGCCGACGCATCCGCCGCATTGGTCCTGAAGAGCTTGCGCTTCTTTCGAAGACTGTGCGGAATTACCTGGTCATGGAACAACCTTCAATTGCCCAGGTGGTCGAAGATGTGCGCGATGCGTTCATCGCCGAAAACCTTCGGCGCGAAGAACTTCGCAAGAAAGAGGAGAAAGGCAAAAAAGGGAAGAAAGCCAAATCTCCTTTGGTCATGCCATCACGTGAAACAGTCCGTCTCGAGATCAAGAAGCTCGACCCGTTCGAAGTCGACATTGCCCGGTTCGGGCTGGACGAGGCGCGCAAGCGCAACGCGCCTGTCGGCAAGGGCCTCGAGCTGACCCGGCCGCTCGAGCGGGTCGAGATGGATGAGTGGAAAGTCGATCTCATGACCTTGCTTGCCACATCCGGAATCTGGTCAATCCTCAGCGACAAGGAGAAAGCCAGCTTTGGTCTCGAAGAGGGCAAGAGGACACGCTGGTACCTGACCGCCGCGATCTGCACTACCACCCGCTGCATACTCGGTATGAAGCTCTCGCGAGTGCCGAGCGCACGTAGCGCAATGCAGACCATCGACATGATCGTGCGTGACAAGGGGCAATGGACTGATGCTGTAGGGGCACTGACCCCCTGGAACATGTCGGGCACGCCGGAGCTGATCGTTACCGATTGCGGTTCTGCCTTCATCGATTTTGACACCCGGGTCGGTGCAGCCGACCTCGGGATCAATATCGATGCCGGGCCCGCCGGGATGCCCGAGTTTCGGGCCAGGATCGAGCGGATGTTCGGCACGATGGCGAACAACTTCATCGGGCGATTCTCCGGGCGCACCTTCAGCAACACGGTCGTCAAAGGCGATTACGATGCCGAAGAGCGCGCAGCCCTGACCATCGAGGACCTGAGCGAGGCGCTGGTCCGCTGGGTTGTGGATGTCTACCACCGCCGCCCCCATGCCGGGCTCAATGGCGAAACCCCGCTGAATTGCTGGAACAGGTTGGTTGCGAAGTATGGTGTCGCGCCGATGCCGTCCGTGAAACTGCGGCGCAAGGCGCTCGGCACGCGGTTGGAGAAAACCGTCACGAAGAAGGGAATCACCGTGCTGGGCATTCGATATCATTCGAAGGTACTCGCCCGCTGGTTCATGCATACCACGTCAAAGAAGGTCCGGGTCCGCTTCTATTCGGAGGATATCGGCGCCATCGCGGTGGAACTGAATGGCCATTGGATCGAAGTGCCCTCGGTGCTCAAGGGCTATAGGGGCGAGCGCGCCCAGACCTGGATCCTGGCCGCGCAAGACATCCGAGCATCGGTCGCGGCGCAGACAAAAATCGACGAGGTGGTCATATTCAAGGCGATGTCCCGGATTCGGGAGATCAACGCCAACGCCCTGGCCCGCCAGAGGCTCCTGGTTGATGACTACTCCAAGGAGCGCTTGGCTGAGCTTGAGGATAGGCTTCTCGTCGGGTTCGAGGTAGACGAAACGCCGCGTGAGGCGCAGATGCCTCCCGCGACCGATGGTCTGGGCCTCGAGCTTC
The DNA here is from genome assembly GCA_021555075.1 of Rhodobacteraceae bacterium LMO-JJ12. Taxonomy (NCBI): domain Bacteria; kingdom Pseudomonadati; phylum Pseudomonadota; class Alphaproteobacteria; order Rhodobacterales; family Paracoccaceae; species Rhodobacteraceae bacterium LMO-JJ12. The sequence goes on along the minus strand of JAKGBX010000003.1, from coordinate 175,057 downwards.
CGACGTCGCACTCCCGGGCCGCACAAACTTCGGAGGTGCCCGATGGCAGTATCTCCGGGCCGACGGCCGACGACGGTGCCGAGACCTGGAGTTTTGGCGACAAGTAGGCGCCCCATGCATGCCCTCGAGCTGGGCCCCCGCAGTCATCCACGGCTGCGGGGGCCTTTCTTTTTCCGCCGCCGGGTGAGGGCGAACACTGGGCCCGAACCCGGTATGCCAGCGCATGGAAGGCGGTTCCTTCTCCGCTGATCTTGTCATCACCCGGCGTGGTGGAGCCGGCTAATGACAAAATCCTGCGAGATTTTCTTCCGGATCGAAGTTTTTTTCTTCGCCTTACTGGGAAACAGCCAATGTCCTTCATAGGAGACGAGAATATGAGCTCGGCTGCCCGGACATGACCAAAGGAGAGCATCCGCGAACACTCGACTGCAGACAGGCTTGATGCTGCCACGAATGGCAGACGCGCAACAAAAAGGAGGACCACCATGCTGCGTAAAATACTTGCCAAGACCCTGTCCGCAGACCCAGGGCTTACTGCCGTCCGCTCCCATTTCGTCGAAACCGGGGCCGCATTGTGCAATGCTGCCGGGCTAATCAACGGCGCTGCAGGCACCGCCCGCGTCCTGCGGCTGATGTCCGACCTACGCGAGGCGACATGCCTCAATCGCGGGATCCGGCACAAGCTGGTCGATCTGCACCGGCTACTGTCCCTCGACCCGGTCTTTGAGGGGTTTGAGCCGGACCTTTCGTCCTGGGTGCTTTTCGATCCTGGCTGCCCTGAAGTCGAGCAGATCTGCCTTCTCACCGACGGGCTTTTCGACCTGCTGGTCGAAATCGGCGAGCGAGACGAGCACCGGGGCGCCTTGGCGCTGACCTTGCGCAAACAGGACGCCGCCTGAAATGGCTCGCCGACCGCAACCGGCTGGCGAGATGGACTCCACCCATCGGCGCCCTGCGCGATGAAAGGAAGAAGCAATGAAATATCACGATCACCTGTCGCTCGAAGACCTCTGGGCACGCATCTTGCTCGGGCTCGATGTCATGCATGACGCGGTCCAGTGCGACTCCACACCCCTTTCTGCGACAAATCTCAATGCTCTGTTGCGCGCGCTTGCCGCTCTGCGCCACGAGGGGCCGCTCGCATCAACCTCAGTCGATCACATCGGCTCTGTGCTCGGTATCCTGGAGGAGGCGGTTGCACGCGAAACTCTGGGCCACCGGAACGTCTTCGACGGGGTCCATGACCCGGAAGATGGCGCAGTCGGCCGGGTCAGATCGGTGCCAATCCTGTCGGAAGCGGGCACCGAGCTCGACGCGCATCTGGCGTATTTCAGGACGGTGCTGGCCATGCGCGACCTTCTCGCCGCCCGCGTCGATGCAGAGCTTCAGATCGCCAGTCTGAAAGCCGCCTGACGCAGAGCTAACCCTCAAGCTGGGTATGGCGGCCCCCCGATACGGGACCATCAGGCGCAGACACTCGAAGGCCGCGGGATTGCCCGCGGCCTTTTACGTTTGCGGCATCCTCCCCAACCATTGACAAGCGCCCGGCAACCCGTCCTGTCCAAAAGGAGATCCCGCGCTCATCCTTTAGCGAGATTCTTTGAATTTTTTTTAGTTTCCGTTTCCGTTGACTGACGCCCGGACCCATGTTCTGTTCAGGAAGCCAGCCTTAGGCGGAAATCGCGAAGAGCAGTGAAAATCACGCTGCAAACGCGATTTTCCTCGATGGCCGCCGTTAAGTTGTAAAATGGCCATTTTTTCCCGAAAATGGCCAAAATTAGCTTGTCGTCATAATAGGAACTACCGCGGGCCCCTAAGAACATTTCGAATGCCCACAGCTTCCGCAGGTCATGCAGCCTTCCACCATGCGCAAATCATATTGCCCGCAATTCGGACAGGCTGGCCCCTTGGGGCGTTCGTCAAGGTTCACCACTTGCGCTTGGGGGTCGGATTTCAAGCCCATCCCCTCGCCTTCGATAAAGCCAATGGCGATCATATGGCGCTCGATCACGCCGCCAATCGCCGCCAAAATCGAAGGGATGTATTTCCCCTGCACCCACGCCCCGCCGCGCGGGTCGAACACGGCTTTCAACTCCTCAACCACAAACGAGACATCGCCACCGCGCCGAAACACCGCCGAAATCATCCGGGTCAGTGCCACGGTCCAGGCAAAATGCTCCATGTTTTTGGAGTTGATGAACACCTCGAACGGGCGGCGATGGCCGTTGATGATGATATCGTTGATGGTGATATAAAGCGCATGTTCGCTGTCGGGCCATTTCACTTTATAGGTCGAGCCTTCCAGCGATTGCGGCCGGTCCAGCGGTTCGGTCATATAGACCACATCGCCATGCGGGGTCAGCGGTTCGGCGTCGGTGTTGGAAATGAGTTCGGGGGCCAACTCCCGATGCTTACCAATCAATGCGCTCACATCAACGTCCAGAGCTTTTGCGAGAGCGACTACAGTATCTGTTCGCGGACTCTGACTTCTCCCATCAATAATATCAGTTACGGCGCGTGCATTTAGACCAGCCTTTTTTGACAACGTCGCTGCCTTAAGATTGTTCGATGCCATAAGATCTTTTAATCTTGCTGCGATATCGACAGGCTTCTCCCCCCCAACACTCAAAACACTCCCCGTCACATCATTTGGGCGATAGGTCGTGCAGCCTTTGCAGCCGGTATCCCACGCCTGCATGTAGACGTCCTTGAACGCATCAAACGAGATATCTTCGGGCACGTTGATCGTCTTGGAAATGCTTGAATCCACCCATTTCTGCGCTGCCGCCTGCATCTTCACATGGTCTTGCGGTGCCAGCGTCTGGGCATCGACAAAATGCTCGGGCAAGGGTGCGTCGCCAAACTTCTCACGCCACAGCGCGACGGCATAATCCACCACTTCTTCCTCGGTGCGCGAGCCATCTTTTTGCAAAACCTTGCGGGTATAGGCATAGGCAAACACCGGCTCGATCCCGGATGAGACATTCCCGGCATAAAGCGAGATCGTCCCCGTCGGCGCAATCGACGTCAACAACGCGTTACGAATGCCATGCTCGGCAATCGCATCTCGCACGTCGGCGTCCATATGGGTAAGCGATCCGCTCTCAAGGTATTTTTCCGCATCAAACAGCGGAAACGCGCCCTTTTCGCGCGCTAGCCCGACTGACGCCAGATAGGCCGCCCGCGCAATCGCCTTCAGCCAAACTTCCGTCTGCGCCGCCGCCTCGTCGCTACCATAGCGCAAACCCACCATCAAAAGCGCATCCGCCAGACCGGTCACACCCAACCCGATCCGCCGCTTGGCCTGCGCCTCACGTGCCTGTGCCTCCAAAGGAAAGCCGCTGGCATCCACGGTGTTATCCATCATCCGCACGGCGGTTGCGACCAGCTCGTCCAAGGCGCGCACATCAATCTCTGCGCCTTTCTCAAACGGTGCCTTTACCAGACGCGCCATATTGATCGAGCCAAGCAAACAAGCTCCATAAGGCGGCAATGGTTGCTCACCACACGGGTTGGTCGCGGCAATCTCCTCACAGTAGTTAAGGTTGTTCATCTGGTTGATCCGGTCGATGAAAATCACCCCCGGCTCGGCATAATCATAGGTCGCCTGCATGATCAAGTTCCACAGATCACGCGCCTCGACAGTATGATAAATCTTGTCGCCGAATTTCAATTCCCACGTGCCGCCCGCTTTTACCGCGTCCATAAAATCATCGGTGATCAGCACCGACATATTGAACATGCGGAGCCGCGCGGAATCGCGTTTTGCGCTGATAAAATCCTCGATGTCGGGGTGATCACAGCGCATCGTCGCCATCATCGCACCGCGGCGCGACCCTGCGCTCATGATCGTGCGGCACATCGCGTCCCACACATCCATAAAGCTGAGCGGGCCGCTTGCATCCGCCGAAACCCCCAACACATCCGCACCCCTTGGCCGGATGGTGGAAAAGTCATAACCGATGCCGCCGCCCTGCTGCATGGTCAGTGCGGCCTCTTTCAGACCTTCGAAAATTCCGCCCATACTGTCGGGTATGGTGCCCATAACGAAGCAGTTGAACAGCGTCACCTTGCGCGCCGTGCCCGCCCCCGCCGTGATCCGCCCGGCAGGCAGGAATTTGAAATCTTCCAACGCGCTGTAAAACCGCTCTTCCCAGGCATCCGCGTCGGCCTCGGGTTTGGCCAATGCCCGCGCAATCCGCCGCCAGCTGTCCTCAACCGAAAGATCGACCGGCGTGCCGTCGGCTTCTTTCAGGCGATATTTCATATCCCAGATCTGTTCGGCGATGGGGGCGGCAAAACGGCTCATATCATGTCATCCGGTCGGTAGGTTGCAAGGCGGACTCAAGGCATCCGACGCATACTGAGAGCGACAGGCACGGGCAACACCTAAACAAAGGGCCATCCCGAATCTCGCTCAACGGTGCAGTTCCCGGGCAACTGTGAAGTCACACCCACTGGCAGAATCGGCGGAAGACTTTTACCCTACCACATCTAGGGGGAACAATTGAAGAACTTCGTGCATATTGTGAAACTTTCTGTCGGAAGCGAAAGCGTCGAAACTCTCGCCGCTTGGCAGAAGATCCGTGCCTCCGAGACCCCGGATGGCCTGCCCTATCATGTCACACGCATGTGGCCCAAGCGCGAGAAAGAACTGCTCAACGGCGGCTCGATCTATTGGGTCATCAAGGGCGCCATCCAATGCCGCCAGCGGTTCTTGCGCCTCGACGAAATGATCGGCGATGACGGCATCCGCCGCTGCGCCATGGTGCTCGACCCTGAATTACACCACACCACCGCCGCCCTCAAACGCCCATTTCAGGGCTGGCGCTATCTCGACCCCGCCGATGCCCCGCCCGATCTCTCCAAGTCCCGCGCCAGCGACGACGACCTGCCCCCTGACCTCTCGGCCCGCCTGGCCGAAATCGGCGTGCTTTGATCCATCATATGCCAGCGATTTGCGAGACCGGGACGCGACCTGCCTTCGGCACTCCACCCGCATCATTGTGACGACCAAGTCGTGACAGCCATCTGCGCAGCACTCAGGGCGGCGTCATAAGCAACTTCCCGCCATCCCTCCCACGCTCCTCGGAACCAGCAACGCAAACCGGCGTTGAGCCTACATGCAACCGCAACACAGGAGCAGAAATCATGACCACCACAACCGAGACCACAAACACACTCGTCTCCTCGTCAAACGTAACCGGAACCGAGGTCTATGGCCGCGATGGCAGCAATATCGGCGCAATCGATCATCTGATGATCGACAAGACATCTGGCAAAGTTGCCTATGCCGTTATGGGCTTTGGTGGCTTTCTTGGGATCGGCGAAGAGCATTATCCCGTGCCGTGGCACGCGCTTCGCTACAGCCCCGAACAAAACGGTTTCGTAACCGATCTTACCGAGGAAACCGTCAAGGGTGCCCCCGAGCCCCAAGATCGCTGGCATGCTGATCGCGAATGGGAGCGCCGCACCCACGAACATTACGGCGCGCCGTTCTACTGGCTCTAACCACTCACGTCGCGAGACTGGCCAACTCGGGCTGCCGCGTCCCCTCCCGGCGCGGCGGCCCATTCAGGCGTTTCGAGATAAACTTGATTAACGGGTTTGTCTTGAGACGCCCACACTGTTGAAGTGTTGCGCGGAGTTTCTACTCATCCCTGCCACAGATTTAGCAAGAAACGCTTTAGTCGATTTCAAGCTTATCCTTCAAGACGGCCATAAGCTGCAGGTCTGCTTTGCTCCATTTGGCACTTCGCGCCCGGAAAAGCGTCGCCTGACTCTTCAGGATCAGCCCATCATCCAGCATCTTCAAATGATTGGCCCGCAGCGTGTCGCCCGTCGAGGTGATATCGGCCACCGCCTCGGCGGTCTCGTTCTTTACCGTGCCCTCGGTCGCGCCCTGACTGTCAACCAGCTGATAATCCGCAACCCCATGCTCTCGCAGGAAGTCACGCACCAACCGGTGGTATTTCGTGGCAATCCTCAGGCGAAATCCGTGCTTGGCCCGAAACGCCGCCGCCGCCGCATCCAGATCATCCAGAATATCCACATCCACCCAACAAGACGGCACTGCAATGATCAGATCCGCATGGCCAAAGCCCAGCGGCGCCAACTCCTCGACCTGCCGCTCCCAAGCGCCCAGCTTTTCGCGCACCAGATCGGTTCCCGTCACACCAAGATGAATACGCCCAGCGGCCATCTCGCGCGGAATTTCCCCCGCCGACAGCAGGACCAATTCAACCCCATCGATGCCTCCGACGGCTGCCGCATATTCCCGCTCTGACCCGGTTCGCATCAACGTGATGCCGCGCTGCCCGAACCAGTGGAATGTCTTCTCCATCAACCGACCCTTTGACGGCACGCCCAGCTTGATCGTCATAGCCGTCCCTCCCTCAGGCCAAGCATCAGGCCGGGCCGCACCACGCCGCCCACCGCCGGTATTTCACGCGCCGCCTTGCCATTGCCCTGCCCCAATCTCCGGGTCAGCGCATCATAGCGCCCACCCGTCGCCACGGCGGGCAGATCGGGGCGCGCATCGGCATAAAACCCGAACACGAAGCCGTCGTAATACTCCATCTGAGTGCGCCCATAGGTCGCTTCGAATTCCAACTGCGCCACATCAACACCGCGCTGCGACAACGCCTCGCCCCGCGCGTCCAGCCGCTCAACCGCGCCGCCAATCGCGGGCATGTCCACCGCGATGTCGCGCAACCGTTCCAACGCATAAGGCATCGTTTCGCGCACGCCCAAAAGCGCGTCCATCAAATCAACCTCACCCGCCGCAATCGCCGGTGCCTCCGCATCGTCGCGCAACGCCGCAATCCGGGCTTCCACTTCGGCGCGACTGCGCAGCCCGATCTCGGGCCCCGCCTCAGCAAAGGCGTCCTCCGCCGCCAACAATGCTTCGCGGCTGGGTGGCATAGGCACGCGCCCCGAATACCGGTCGATCAGCGCGCGAAACCGGCGCGGCCGCCAGATATGACGCATCAAGGCCGCCTTGCGCCGCTCCGTCGTGTTCAGCCCGCTGACAGCCGCCGTCAAAATCCCGATATCACCCGTCGCCGCGCGCACCGGCAGGCCGATCAACGCAGTCTGGATCAGCGCAAAAACCTCGGCATCCGCCGCCGCCGGATTGTCGCGTTCAAACACCTCATAACCTACCTGAAGGTATTCATTGGCCCGCTCCGCATCGTCTTCCTGACGACGAAACACCTCGCCTGCATAGGTATAGCGCGCCGGTTCCGCGCCATGCGCCATATGCATCTGCACCACCGGAACAGTGAAATCCGGGCGCAACATCTGCTCACCGCGCAAAGCATCCGATGTCACATAGGCGCGCGCGCGAATATCCTCGCCATAAAGGTCAAGCAGGGTTTCCGCAGGCAGCAATATCGCCGCCTCAATCGCCGTTGCCCCCGCCGCCTCAAACGCCCGCATCAATCGCGCCGCTTCGGCCCGGTTCGCCGCTCTTTGTGGCATCTCAGTCCGCCTGCCCGGCAAGGATTTCACGCACCTTGGCCACCAATTCCGTGCGCTTCACCTCAAACTGGCTCGGGCGCTCTTTCCATTCTTCCAGTGTGGCGTTTTCGGCAATCTTTGCGCCCAAAATCAAATCCTTGATCTGCACCCGCCCCGCCTCGAATTCCTCACTCCCGGCAATCACCGCCACCGGGCTTTCGCGCTTATCGGCATACTTAAGCTGATTGCCAAAATTCTTTGGATTGCCCAGATACACTTCGGCGCGAATACCCGCCGCGCGCAACTCGCCCACCATCGCCTGATAGTCTGCCATCCTCTCGCGATCCATCACTGTGACCACGACTGGTCCCTGCGATTTTGAGACGATCCGCCCCTTCTCACGCAGCGCCGCCAACAAGCGATCCACGCCGATGGAAACCCCGGTCGCGGGAACCGCCTGACCAGTAAACCGCTTGACCAGATCGTCATAGCGCCCACCACCCGCAACCGATCCAAACTGCCGCTTGCGCCCCTTTTCGTCGAGGATTTCAAAGGTCAACTCCGCCTCATAAACCGGCCCGGTGTAGTAACCGAGGCCGCGCACAACGGAGGGGTCGATAACGATCCGGTCGGGACCATAACCTTGCGCCGCCAAAAGCGCGGCAATCTCTTCCAACTCCGCGACGCCTTCGGCACCAATCGCGCTTGCGCCAATCGCTTCACGCAAATTCGCCAATGTCGCGCCATTATCCGCACCCTTTGAGGTCAGAAACCGCACTACCGGCTCGGCCTGCGCATCGCTTAAACCCACACCGTCGATGTACGCGCCCGAGGCATCCAAACGCCCCTTGCCCAGCAACTCACGAACACCAGCTTCGCCGACCTTGTCAAACTTGTCGATGGTGCGCAGCACGGCATCGCGCGCCTCGCCCTCGCCGACATTCATCACTTCCAACACACCATTCAAAACCTTGCGGTTGTTCACCCGCACGATGTAATCGCCGCGCTCAATCCCAACCTTCTCAAGACAATCGGCCAGCATCGCGCAAATCTCGGCGTCCGCCGCCACGTTTGAGCTGCCCACCGTATCCGCATCGCACTGGTAAAACTGACGATACCGCCCCGGTCCCGGCTTTTCGTTGCGCCACACCGGCCCCATGGCATAGCGCCGATAAGGTGTGGGCAAATCATTGCGGTGCTGGGCATAAACCCGCGCCAAAGGTGCTGTCAGATCATAGCGCAGAGCCAGCCAATCGCCCTTGTCGCCGTCATCATCTTCCTGCCAAGCGAACACACCTTCATTCGGGCGGTCCACATCCGGCAGAAACTTGCCCAGCGCCTCAACCGTCTCAACCGCGCTGCTTTCCAACGCGTCAAACCCATAGGCGTGATAGACCCCGGCAATCTTTTGCAGCATCTCGGCGCGTTCGGTCACATCCGTACCAAAATAATCGCGAAAGCCCTTGGGCGTGATCGCCTTGGGGCGCGGGGCTTTTTTCTGCTTGGCCATAGGGGCTTTTCCTTGCCTTGAACTTGCGCCTTGCCTCTACCGGATGGCCCGCGCAGGGGCAAGGTGGTGGTTGGACGCCGAACCCCACCACATTCACCCGCCCCTCTTTCATCTTGCCCAAAGTATCCCGGGGGCGCGGGGGCAGAGCCCCCGCCAATCGCCGCCCACAGCCCCCCGAACGGCCCTTGACCGCTCCGCCCCTCCACGTCAGAAGAAACTCATGGAACGGCTCGAAGAAAAAATCGCCCATCTCGAACGCACCGTCGATGATCTCAGCACGATCATCGCCACGCAGGCCGAGGACATAGACACGCTCAAACGCCGGGTCGAAATGCTGATGCGCCGCGAAGGGGAACGCGAAGCCGCCAGTGGCAGCCATACGTTCGGCGCCTCTGAACCACCCCCGCCGCACTACTGATCCAAATCGCGCCCCAGAAATTCCAGACAGACCGCCAACAACTCATCCGTCGCCGGGCAGGACGGCACAAACAGATGGTTATTGCTCTCCAACACCCGCAATTCCGCCCCCGCGATATGCGCCGCCAGAAAACGCGCCTGTGACATCGGATTGACCGCATCGTTGCTGGCATGAACCACCAATGTCGGCGCGACGATCTTGGCAAGCGCGTCACTCACATCCAAGTGATCCAGCGCCGTTCTGATCTTCAACGCCATTTCGGGCGTGGCCGACGCCTGTTGTGTCTCAACCAGACTGTCGCGTTCCGCTTTGGTGGCATCCGGGCAAAACACCGCCGTAAAGGCCGAGACAAACGCGCTTCCCGGCTTGCCCCACCCGGCGCGGATCATCGCCTTCATCGCTTCGGCCTCTTCCACACGCATCCCGCCATCGCGCAGCGCACGCCCTTGGGCAAATCCGCCATAAAGCACCAAACGGCTCACCCGCTCGGGGAATTCAGCGGCAAATTTCACGGCGATTGGCACGCCTTGCGAAATCCCCAGGATCGGAAACCGCTCCAACCCCGCCTTATCGGCCACAGCCAACATATCCTCGATATAGCGCTCAATCGTTAGTTCCTCAGCATCCGGCTGTGACAGCCCCATTCCGCGCATGTCATAGCGCACGAGCCTATGCGCGCGGCTCAACGTCTGAAGAAACGGGCGAAACACCGATTGCCGCCAATCGACCTCAAGATGGGTCAGAAAATGCCCCGCACGCATCAACGGCGGCCCGCTGCCCGACACGCCATAGGCGATGCTGGTGCCATCCTTTGACGTGGTATAGCGGATGGTTTGCGGGATGTCGGATGCAGCCTGCGGCGCGGGTCCCGCACCGCTCCCTTCGGCAATAACCGCCGCCACCATCTCGAACCCCCGACGCGGCACAGTTCTGATCACCGCCTGCGCCTTGCCGGTATCCCCTACAGCACGGCGCGCCGCATTGATCCGCGCGCTGATCGTCGCCTCCGACACGATCCGCCCGCCCCAGACCACCTCGATCAGTTGATCCTTGCTCACCATCGCCCCGGCGTTCTGCGCAAGCAATTCCAACAGATCAAACACCTGCGGCTCGACCGACACTGCCTCACCATCGCGCAACAACCCACGGCGGTCGGTATCAAGAACGCAATTGGCAAAGCGATAGCGCATGAAATTCTGCTTTCCCTTGGGAATGCAGCAACGATCAGGCGAAACCCAACGAAAATCAAGGAAATCTCAAGGGCTTCTAAAGGTGTTCTTCAAGTGGGGCAGCGCATCGGCAGGCATGCTGATCTCATCAACGTGGAAGGAACACCAGATGACACAGCAACCCGATTACAAAACCCTAGCCGACGGTTCGATTGATTATGCCTATTACTTTGCCCGCACTCGCCAAATTCGTGCCCAAAGCTATCATGAGGCCCTGAAATCACTTTTTCGCATGCTGACTGGCTTTTTGCGGCCCCGCCCCCCTGTCAAAGCGACACCCCCTGCCAACGTCACACAGCGCGCCGGGCGCACTTACCGCGCGAAATCAGCCACCGCGTCGCGACAGGCACGCCGCCAGACCCAAGCGTAAAATCCCCGGCAAGAGGCGGAGCAATCCGCCTCAGCCTTCCTTGTCCAACGCCACCACCTTGCCATCGCTCAGCAACAGATTGGTCCAGCCCTGCGCGCCCTCAAACCGATTATAAAGGCTCAGGAACACAGTGTCTTTCTCCAGCCGCGAAATCTTGGAACCGCAAGGTTTCGTCCGGCTAACGCCACACTTGCTGGATTTCACCTTTTCATAGGCAATATCGGTCGGCTTTCTGCTGCGCTCGTTAACAGGCAGGCCATAGCGCAGCGCCTCATACATGCCGGGCGAGCCGAACACTGCCAACGCGGCGGTAAACTGGCGTGGGCACCCATCGGCAAAGCCGGTGATGAAGAAACTATGCAGCCCAACGTGCCCCGGCGCGCTGTCATAAACCCGGTATTTCGTGCCGCGCTCTGGGTATTTGGCGACGACCTGACCCAGTTTCGACCCCTTGGCATGGCAGGCGCGCGCGATCTCGCCATAGGGAAGAACCTCGCCCGCCAGAACCTCACGCAGGTTAGACGCCCCAGGCCCGGCCGATTTTGAGCCGCCAAAAAATCCCCGGCGCGTATTGCTCTGACGCGTCGGCGCAACGCTCGGCGCCGCCTCAAGCGAGGCCAGTTGGACCGTCTGCGCAGATTCGCCCGCAGCGACCTCACCGGGCGCATCCCCCGCAGCTTTGGTCTTGGAACTTCCGCCAAACAACCAGCCGCGCTTGCGTGGGGCGGCGGTTTCAACCGTCTGCACTGTCTCGACCCGAGCGGCATCAGCGGAAGCGTCATCGCTCCCAGTCTCAGTTGCCACGTCGGCCTCAGCCTCCGGCGTCACCTGCCGTTTGCGCATCAAGCGTTGAAACAAACCGACGCTCTCATCGCTTTCCTGGGGTGCTGCCACCGCTTCAACCACGGGCGAAGCATCCGCCACATCCACATCCTCAATCCGCTGGACATTGGCCAGCGGATCACCGCCGCAAGCCGACAAAACCACAAGCGCCGTGAATAAAGAAACAGATCTGAGCATGACATCCCCCCAAGCGCAACGCCTGCCCCCATATCTGATTCCGCAGCCCCCGGTCCAGCAGCCCGGCGTTTTACGCTGGGTTTCGGCTTAACTCCGCGCGCCGCGCGCCGCCGTCAGCCGCCCCAAAGCGCCAATCACAAACAGCCCGATACTCACCGCAAAGACCCCGAGCACAAACGCGATCAGCCCCGCCAGCATCGAAGGCATTGCCCCAAGCCCCGGCAAGACCGCATCCAGCCCGGACCAGAGCGCGCCCGTCCAAAGCACATGCCCCATCGTCATTGCCAACCAGATCAACACCAGCGCAGCGCCCGCCCCGGTCAGCCCCCGTACCAGCCCCGCGCCCTTGCGCGCGCGAATGCCGTGGCGAAACGCAGCAACCTGACGCTGAACATCCGACTGTATCGCCATCAGCGCAGGCACCACCATCAGAACCAGCACCATGCCAAAGCCAAGGCCGTAAACCAGTGTGATGACCGTCGGCTTGAGAAATAGCGCCTGCTGCGAGCGTTCATAGAGCAACGGTGCAAGGCCGATCACCGTCGTCGCCGTGGTCAGAAACACGGGCCGCAACCGATCCGCTGCGCCATCAATGATTGACGGCACCAGCCCACGTTCGCTGGCATATTCGTCAATGGTTGTGACCAACACAATGGAATCATTTATAATAATCCCGATCATCCCCAACAGCCCCACCACCGTGAACATGCTTAGCGGCACATCCCACGCTGCATGGCCATAGATCGTACCGACCAACCCGAAAGGAATAATCGCCATCACCACCAGCGGTCTGGTCCAACTCGAAAACACCCATGCCAGCACCAGATAGATACCCGTTAGACACAGCAACAACCCAAGCTTGGCATCAGCGAGGAATTCCTCCTCCTGCTCAGAAAGCCCGGCAAGCTGCCATTCCACCTGATGACGCGCGGCGATATCGGGCAGAATTTCCTGCTCCAACGCCCGCATGATCTCGGCAGCGCGCGCCGGATCATCTTCGGAAATATCGCCGGTGACCGACACGGTGCGAATACCATTCTCCCGCTTCACCATCGAGAACCCGGCGCGGTGCTGCACGCTCACGATATCGGCCAGCGGCACATATGCGCCCGATGGCGTGCGCATCTGGCTGCGTTCCATGAAATCCGCCGTCAACTCCCCCTTGGGCAGCTCCACGCGAATTTCGGCGCTGCGTGGCCCGTCGGGATAGGTCGCCGCCTCAAGCCCGTTCAGACGATGCCGCAGCACCCGCCCCAACCCATCAATGGTAAAGCCCAACGCTTGCCCTTGCGCCGTCAATTCAAGGATCAACTCGTCCTTGTCATAAGGCAGACTATCCTCAACCGCACTCACTTCGGGATAGCGCAGCAAAGCGGTTTTCAACGCCTCCGACGCCGCCTTCAGCGTCTCGGCCTCCGCACCAAAAAACTGCACGTCCAGCGCATCGCCTCCCGGCCCTGAACGCCAGCCGCGAAAGCTCAGTACCTCAACCAGCGGATGGTGTTCCACGCGATCCTGCAATTCGGCGACAAAGGCAAAGCTGGAATAAGGCCGCAGATCGGCATCAATCAGCTCGATTGCAATGCCCCCCAACAAATCGGCATCCTTGGTTTCGGCACCGGGCAAATCACGCCCCGAATTGCCCCCCACCTCGGCAATCACATAATCAATCGGATTGCGCCCATAGCGCTCCTCATATTCCGCACCCAGCGTATCGACTGCGGCTTGCAGCGAATGCATTTGCGCAATCGAATCCGCACGTATCGCCCCCGGCGCCATGGCGAAATTGCCGGTCACTGAACCGCGCTCGGGCGAATTGAAAAACCGCCATTGCACATCGCCGCGAATGAAACTCGCCGCTTGCACTGCCAATAACAAGACCGCCCCCGCCAACACCGGATAGCGCGCCCAGACAACTCCGGCGATAAACGGGCGAAACAGCCACTGACGCACCCACACAAAGCCGCGATTGACCAACCTTGAGGGCAGATCATACCAATGCTCTTTGGCCGAATGTTTCAGAGCATGCGCCATGTGATTGGGCAGGATCAGAAAGCACTCCACAAGGCTCGCCACCAAGACCATGATCACGGTAAACGGAATATCGGCAATCATATCGCCGAACCGCCCTGAAATAACGGTCAGCCCGAAAAACGCGATGATTGTGGTCAGCGTCGAGGCAAAGACAGGCAACGACATACGCCGCGCCGCGTTCTCCGCCGCCTCTAACGGCTTCTCGCCCAATTGCTTGACCCGCGCATCGGCGTGCTCCCCCACCACAATGGCATCATCCACCACAATGCCCAGCGTGATGATCAGCGCGAAAAGCGAGATCATGTTGATCGTCAGCCCAAAGGCATACATCAACGCAATCGCGGTCAGCATCGACACCGGAATGCCCGCCGCCACCCAAAACGCCGTGCGCGCGTTGAGAAACAGGAACAACAGCAACAGAACCAGAACCAGCCCCATCGCGCCATTATCGATCAGGATATCAAGCCGGTCGGTAATCGCCTCGGCCCGCGTGCGGATAAGCTCGATGGACACACCGGCAGGCATTGTCGCCTGCATCTCGGCGGCCACCTTTTCGACCTGCGCCTGGATCTTGATCGCATCGCCCTGCGCCGATCTGTCGACCCGGATCGACGTCGCCGGGTTCTCACCGACATAATAGCTTCGGTTGCGGTCCATCCCCTCGCGCCGGATCTGCGCAACATCTCCCACAGTCAGCTTCGCACCGCCCGGATTGACCCGCAAAACCACCTGCGCCAACTGTTCCGGCGCCCGCTTCTCCGTGCCGGTCCGCACGCGCGTATTGGCCCCTTCCACATCCCCCGCAGGATCGGCATTGACCTCGGCGGCAACCGCCGCGGCAATCTGGGCAAAGCTGATGTCATGGGCGATCAGATTGGCCGATGTCACCTCGATCACGGTGCGCGGCGCCGCGACGCCCCGGATCGTGGTGCGCGTCACCCCTTCGGCAAACAGCCGTGAGACGAACTCATCGGCAAACCGCCCCAACTGTTCACTGCCCACCGGCCCGGTGATCACCACGTCGGTCACCCGGTCGCGCCATACGCCCCTGATGACTTCGGGTTCCTCTGCGTCCTCGGGCAGGGTTGTCACCCCATCAAGCGCCGTCTGCACATCGTCGGCGGCCCGCGCCATATCCCATCCCGGCTCAAATTCCAGAGCGATGCGCGCGCGCCCTTCCGACGACCCGGTTGAAGAACTTTCCACACCTTCCACCGCCAAAAGCACAGGCTCCAAAACCTGCACGATGGCACCGTCCAGGTCTTCGGCCCCCGCGCCTTCCCAATCGACGTTCACGCGCACGTTGTCGATGATCACATCGGGAAAAAACTGCGCACGCATCTTCGGCAAGGCAGCAAGCCCCGCCACCAGCAACATCACCAAAAGCAGGTTCGCCGCCGTCGCATGACGGGTAAAATAAGACAGGATACCGCCGGGGTTCATGCGCCCGGCCGACATTTGCAAGACCACCGATCAGGCCGCGTCACCAGACCACCCGGCGCGCCGCCATCACGCACCGCAATCGTGCACAAAGGTTCGCGCGCCCATGTCATCGCATCAGTCCGGGTTTGCATGTGCAAATCCTCATCCCCCCATCCGCGCTTCGAGCCGCTGCACCATCTGCGCAGGCACCTGCTCCTTGGTAAGCGCACTCAAAATCCGCGTCTTGACCTCGTCAGGCATCCGGTTGTTGGCCTCGATATAGGCGACCAGCCGCTCGCGCCGTTCCATGGAAAGCTCAAGCATCTCCGGCTCTGGCTCAGGCTCCGCCGCACCGCCATCAATGCGAAATGGTTTCACCTTGATCCCCGTCCCCAACAGCGGCGTGCGCGACGTCACCACGTCACGACCATCCAAATCGTCATTGCGCAGGATCACATCATCGCCCTGCCGCCGCACCAACTCGACCTCGAACTCGATCAGCCGGTCTTCCTCATCCAGCGCCAGCACCGTCCCGTCAGGCCCCAGCGCCCCAGCAGGCAGTCGGATCACGTTCTGCATCGGCGCCTCGTCGATCTCGACCGTGACAAAGTCACCCGGCTTCAATCCCCGCCCCGCATCAAGGCGCGCAAACAGCAAGCGCCCGGTCTGTCCTTCGCCAACCGCCGCGCTATCGCGGCTCAATTGGCCCTTGGCCACCAGATCAAGCCCGAACGCGTCCAGCGCCGCGCGCATATTCGCCGGCGTCAGCCGACCGTTTTCATCCAGAAGCCCCGCATAAGCCTGCGTCGAGATGCGAAACGCCACCTCAAGCGCATCACCGTCCACCAGCCGCGCCAGCCGCTCTCCCGGCGATACCAGCCCGCCCTCAACCACGGTGACCTCGCTCAACGTGCCGGAATACCCGGCCCTGATCTCGGTATCCGCCAACATGCGCATTGCCTCGCTCAGAACGATCTCGGCCCGCGCCAGCCGCGTGGCGGCCTGATTGATCCGCGCTTCGGCATTGGCCAACGCCTGCCGCTTGCCCAACACAACGGCCCGCGCAGATGACGCGGTCAACTCCGCCGCCTCCACCGCCGCATCGGTGCCAACGCCGCGTTCCTTCAAATTCACCTGCCGCTCAAACGCCCGCTCGCGCAGCGCCGCCTGCTCTCTCGCTGCCGCAACCTCGTCGCGCGCAAGATCCACCGCACTGGCCGCATCGCGCACCTCTGCTTCGGCGTCCCGCTTGTCCGAAGTCGCGCGGTCCAGCGCCGCCTGCGCCTCTGACGGGTCGATCCGTGCCAATAACTGCCCGGCCTTCACCTGCCCGCCTTCCACGAAATTGCTGGCCAGCATCACGATACTACCACCCGTGGCCGCGCGCAGATCCAGCGTGCGCCGACTTTGCACCTCGCCATAGGCGGTGAGGATCGGAGCCTCTTCGCCCAGCCGCGCCCGCACCACGTTCACGGCAAACTCTCGTTCGCGCGCCTGCGGCACCCGCGCTTCACGGTTCAACCGCTCTTGCACCGCCTCGCGCACCATGTCGCCGGCATAGACCAACACCCCCAATGTCAGAGACAAAAGGAATAGGCCGGTCAGACTTTGACGCAAAAAACGCATTTCGATCAGGCCCTTGCTGCAAACTCTTGCGATATAGATTGAATAATCTAGTGCACCACACAAAATTTCCAAGCCACAAGCATGATACGCCCCAGGCCGCAAATTCCGTCTAAAAAACTTCTAAAAATCGTCGAGCGTCAACAAAACGTCGCGAAAGTTGCCGATCAGATCAAACGATTTGACCTGATCACGGGTCAGAAATGCAAAACCTGCCCCCTCACCCAACTGCACTTCCTGCGCGCCAACCACCCGTTCCAGCGCAAAGACATGCACAATCCCCTGCGCTATCGCCTGGCTGGCAAACCGCACCATCGGACAGAGCGTATCGCCGCTCAGATCAATCCCGGTCTCCTCGCGAAACTCGCGCCGCGCCGCGGCTTCAAGCTCCTCGCCCGGCTCGACCCCGCCGCCAAACAACCCCCACAGCCCCGGCGCCGCAATGCCCTCATAGCTGTCTCTAAGCTGCATCAGAACCCGGCCTTCGCGGTCGCGCGCAAGCACCGCCGCCCCCCGCCAGATCACCTTGTCGGGTAGCGGGCCAATATCGACAAACCCGCTCACTTGCGCCTCAGATGCTCATCCAGGCGCGGCATGATCTCGACGAAATTGCACGGTTGATGGCGATAGTCCAACTGCGGCTCAAGGATATCGTCCCAGGCATCCTTGCACGCCCCCGGACTGCCCGGCAATGCGAACAGATACGTCCCCCCCGCCACGCCGCCCGTGGCCCGGCTCTGCACCGCGCTGGTTCCGATCTTCTTCATCGACACGATGGTGAAAACCGTGCCAAACGCCTCAATCTCTTTCTCATACACATCGCGATGCGCCTCGACAGTAACATCGCGCCCGGTCAACCCGGTGCCCCCGGTCGAAATGATCACGTCCACATCGTCATCCGCCACCCACGCGCGCAGTTGCGCGGAAATCAGGTCGCGTTCGTCACGCACAATAGCGCGATGCGCCAACACATGCCCCGCCTTTTCAATCCGCGCCACCAATGTGTCGCCCGAACGATCTTCCTCGGGCCTGCGCGTGTCCGATACGGTCAACACGGCAATGCGCACCGCGATGAAATCCTTGCTTTCGTCGATCCGGCTCATGCCCGGCTCCTCAAATCTCGAACCAATTGGCAAACGGCCCCAGGTTGACGATCCGTGTCGCCCCGATCCGGCCCTCTTCGCCCCAACTGTCATGGATATGACCGCACAGCACCAACTCCGGCTGAACCCGCCGGATCGCCTCGGCCACCGCGAGCGAACCGACCGATTGGCCCGCTGACGTGCGGTCGGCCACGCCACGGGGCGGCGAATGGCTGATCAGGATGTCGGCGGCCTTGCACTCAGCCAGCATCGCCTCGGCTTCGGCTTCATCGAGATTGCATGACCATCCTTCGCCGAACGGCGGCGGCGGCACGCTATAGCCAAGACCAAACATCTTCACCCCACCAATCGCGATACCGCCGCCATGCAGCACGGCGATACCCTCTTCGACTTCGGCGCGCAGCGCCTCCGCGCTTTCGGCATTGCCCGGCACCAGAACCATCGGCGCACGAATGCCACTCAGCAGTCCCAGCGCCTCACCCAGCCCCTCGCCCATGTTGCAATAATCCCCGGCACCGATCACAAGATCAGCGTCCCGGCTGGCCGCAACCAACTCTGCGGCCTGCTTGCGGCTCGCATGGAGATCAGAAAAAGCAAGTATTCTCATGTTGCTACCTTGTATTTGACAGTTCCATCACCGACGCTCGCGCTTGGCTGAGAAACCGGTCATTCGCTCTGCATCCGGCACCGCGCGCCAGATTTCGGGTCCTCCCGACAAGGCCCTGTTCGGCGGCATCATCGCGGCGCCAAATCCCCGCGCCCCCTTGCCTATAAGCCTGACGCCGCGTCTGCAAGCGCTCCTCGACAGCGCCGCGCGCCGCACTGCAAAAACGGCTTGCCCGACACACCGACCGGCGCATAATTCACCACCGCGTTGCTGAAAAAGCTTCTGGCACTCAAATTCTGGCGCGCTCACGCTCACAGCCGGTCGCGTCATGCACCGCCCGCCAGCTTTGCCTTGACGCTCAACAAATCCGCCCAGGTCTCGCGCTTGGCAGCTGGCTGACGCAAGAGATAGGCCGGATGAAACATCGCCAATGCCGGGCGTCCAAAGGCTTCGCTCCATTGCCCCCGCAGACGCATGATGCCGCGCTTTCCAAGAACGGCCTGACAGGCGGTATTGCCCATCAAAACAACCACTTCGGGATCAATCAGCGCGACATGGCGTTCAAGAAACGGCAACATCATCGCGATTTCCTCGGGTTTGGGATCGCGGTTCTGCGGCGGGCGCCAGGGCATGACATTGGTGATATAGACTGGCGCCTCCTCGCGGTCGCGCCCCATCTCGATGGCCCCGAGCATCCGGTCAAGCAATTGCCCGGCCCGACCGACAAAGGGCTTTCCTGCGATATCTTCCTCGCGCCCCGGCGCCTCGCCGATAATCATCAGCCGCGCCGCGGGCAAACCATCGGCAAACACCAACTGGCGCGCGCCGCGCTTGAGTTCGCAATGCTCATAGGCCGCCATCGCAGCCGCAAGTGCTGCCAGATCGCCCGCCCCCGCCGCCGCTTTGCGTGCCTCGCCAACCGGATCGCGCTCCTCGGCCTGCTGCGCTCTGGCCACCGGGGCGACCGCTGCAACCGAAGCCGCGACAGGTGCCTGCGCGCGCGCCAACTCCGCCGTCGCCAATGCATAGCGATCAACGGGCGCTTCCCCGATGGCTTCATCGGCGCCCAGTTCCATCTGCCATTCCAGAGCGGCTTTCGCCTCGTAATATCCCAGACCCGATTCCATGCGCCCAAGTCTAACCGATCACGCGAGCGGCCTGAACCACCGATATCACCCTCGGCATCACCCAATGTTTTGCGCCACCAGCGGCGCTGCGACGGGGCCTTCGCCCTTCATCTTGCTACAAATATCCAAAATCCGCGCCAGAACACCCAGACCCACCGCCGCAATCCTGGCCCCCTGCCCGCAGATCATCCGCGATTCCACCCAGAACCGCTAGACTCCGCCCCATGCCCTTCCTATAACCCACCGAAATCGACGAAGAGACATGTTATGAGCTTTGTGCACCGACATCTTCTGGGGATCGAGGCGCTCTCGCCCGTCGACATCACCACCATTCTCGATCTGGCCGAGCAATATGTCACGCTCAACCGCTCCGCGCACAAGCATTCCGATGCCCTTGCCGGACTCACCCAGATCAACATGTTCTTCGAGAATTCGACCCGCACCCTGGCCAGTTTTGAGCTGGCAGGCAAGCGGCTTGGCGCCGACGTGATGAACATGGCGATGCAGGCCAGTTCGATCAAAAAGGGCGAAACCCTGATCGACACCGCCCTCACCCTCAACGCCATGCACCCCGATCTTTTGATCGTGCGCCATCCCCACTCCGGCGCCGTCGATCTCTTGTCCCAGAAGGTCAATTGCGCCGTGCTCAACGCCGGTGACGGGCGTCACGAACACCCCACACAGGCGCTGCTCGATGCCCTGACCATCCGGCGCGCCAAAGGCCGCCTGCACCGCCTTTCGATTGCGATCTGCGGCGACATCGCCCATTCCCGGGTTGCCCGCTCCAACATCCTGCTCTTGGGCAAGATGGAAAACCGCGTGCGCCTTGTCGGCCCCACCACCTTGATGCCCAGCCAGATTGGCGAATTCGGCGTCGAGGTCTTTGACGACATGCGCGAAGGCCTAAAAGACGTCGATGTGGTGATGATGCTGCGCCTTCAACGCGAGCGTATGGATGGCGGCTTTATCCCGTCCGAGCGCGAATATTTTTACCGATACGGGCTTGATGCCGAAAAGCTTGCGCTTGCCAAGCCCGACGCCATCGTCATGCACCCCGGCCCGATGAATCGCGGCGTCGAGATTGACGGCGAAATCGCCGATGACATCACCCGCTCGGTCATTCAGGAACAGGTCGAAATGGGCGTCGCCGTGCGCATGGCCGCGATGGACCTTTTGGCGCGCAACCTGACGCGCCCGCCAACATCGGTGATGGCATGAGCGCACCGATAGAAATCGAACCCGGCGAACGCGGGCGCTTGCGTCTGTTCACCGTCAGCCTTGATGACGCCGCCCTGCGTGATCGCATCAACCCCGATCTTCCCGCCGACCCCGAGCGCCCCTTCGTTGCCGCCGCGCCCACGCTGCTCAACCAACCCGCGCTTGATCTCCCCCAGGTCGAACTCTTTGACGTGGCCGATCTCGCCGGGCTGGGCCTACCCGGCTATCTTGCCACCGCCTATGATATCACTGATGAGCAGATCGCACCGCTGCGCAGCAAGCTCAACGCGCTCGACGGCTACATTCTCTTGCTGCTCTCCGAGGCGCTGCCCGCCCCCGGCCCGCTTGCCCCGGAACCTGCCCTTACCCTGATCGCCACATTTGACACCCCGCAGGCCGAGATTTCGATGAAGCGGCTGACCTCAGACACCGGTCGCGGAACGCTCACGCCCCCCCAATCAGCCCCCCCACCCCAAGGCCGCTCGGCCCCGAGCGGCGCATTGATCCTGACGGCGGTGATTGCCGCCGCCCTATTGCTCTGGGCGGGCATCGCCCTGCTTAAATAACCAAGGCGTGCGTGAAATGAGCGAAGATCCCAAAGACCCGAAAATGAGTGGCCGCGTCGCAACCGTGGCGCTCCTCGTGCTCTTCGCCATCGCCGCGCTCATGGTCTGGGTCGCGGGATGAGCACGCCCGCCCCGCCCGTCACGCCCCTGCTTTCGGGCGAGCGGCTACTGGCCAGCTGGCAACCCCAGCTTCAGCTATTTGCCCACCGCGCAGCCCTCCTTAGCTTTGTGACCGCGCTGGCGCTGGCCAGTCTCGGCTATCTGACGCTCATCCAATGGCTCATCGCAGTACCGGTCTCTACGGTGATTTTTGTGGTGATCTTTGATGATCTCACAACATGGTTTCGCCACCGCAACGACCGCTGGTTCCTGACCGACCGCCGCCTGATCTATGAACGCCTCCAAGCGCCCGAAGAAAATGCCGCCATTTCCTTGGATCAACTGGCTTGGCTGCGCCCTTGGGCGTGGTGGGCGCTGCGTATCGGTTTTTCCGCAGGCACCTCCACGACAATGCAATTCGTCCCCCGCCCGCGTGACATCCGCACTCGCATCCTGAATGCCAAGGCGGGTTTCGAGGATGGTAAGAATGACTAAAGCGCCCGAACTGCATTATTCCAACACCCCCGATTCCCCCCTGGCGGAAGGCGAAGAACTTCTGGTCAGCCTCACCCCCGACCGCGCCACCTATCTGCGCGATCATGCCGTTATGGCGGCAATAGCCATGGCGCTCGGCATGGCGATCCTCTGGGCTCTGGGCAATCCGCATGTCTGGACCGGCGCCATTGGCGGTCTGGCAGCGATAGCCCTGCGCGGCTGGTATGTCGCCTCGGATGAATTGGCCCAGCGCTGGGATCTGACCAACCGCCGCCTTCTCGGCCCCGGTGGGCGCGCCCTGCGTCTCGGCGATATCCAGAAGGTCAATGCGCTGCTTTCGGTGGTGCAGGTTGTCACGCTCACGGGCGGCAAACACCTGATCAAGTATCAACCCGACAGCAACGCCACCAAAGTCCTGATCGAGCGCATTTGTGGCGGGGGCCGACCATGAATACCGCCGCCCCTACCACGGCCCCCGGATGGGACGGCATCCTCGACCCCGGCGAAAAGATCGTCTGGCAGGACCGCCCCGACGCGCGCATCAGCTTTGCCGGGCGCGCGCCGATGCAGATGATCATGGGCGTATTCTTCACCGGTTTCGCGCTGTTCTGGATCGTTCAGGCGTCCTGGATCACCGGCCAAGATGGACTTCCCGGCTTCGTCCGGCTCTTTCCGCTGTTCGGCATCCCCTTCGTGCTGGTCGGACTCAAAATGCTGGGCGGCGACGCGCTCTGGGCGGCCTTCGTGCGTCGCCACACCTGGTATACCCTTACCAACCGGCGCGCCTTCATCGCCACCAATGTGCCGATGCGCGGGCGCACGCTTAAATCCTATGATATCGTCCCCGAAACCGATATCGAGTTTGATGGTCGCGATCCCGGCACATTGATCTTCGCCTATGAAACCCGGCGCGGCACGGCCCGCAAACCCGTCGGCTTCATCCGCATCCCCGACGCCCGCTCCGTGCTTGCCCAGATGCACGAGATCCGAAAGAGGCAAATGTCATGAAAACCCTCCTTACCAACGCCCGCCTGATCAACCCCGAAACCGGAACAGATACCCTCGGCTGGCTGCTGATAGACGGCGCCAACATCGCCGCAACGGGCGAGGCCAGCACCCCAGCGCCCACCGATCAGGCGGATCAAACGGTTGATTGCAATGGCAAATGCCTTGCCCCTGGCATCGTCGATATCGGCGTCAAGGTCTGCGAACCCGGTGAGCGCCACAAGGAAAGCTATCGCTCCGCCGGCCTCGCCGCCGCCGCTGGCGGTGTCACCACCATCGTCACTCGCCCCGATACCTTGCCCGCCACCGACACGCCGGAAACCCTCGAATTTGTGCGCCGACGCGCCAACGAGGCCGCCCCGGTGAACGTTCTGCCCATGGCCGCCCTCACCAAAGGGCGCGAAGGCCACGAGATGACCGAGATCGGCTTGCTGATGGATGCGGGCGCCGTCGCCTTCACCGATTGCGACCATGTTGTGCGCAACACCAAGGTCTATGCCCGCGCCCTCACCTACGCCCGCTCCCTTGGCGCGCTGGTCATCGCCCACGTGCAGGAACCCACCCTCTCGGACGGTGCCGCCGCCACCTCGGGAAAATTCGCCTCTCTCAGAGGTCTCGCGGCCGTCTCCCCCATGGCCGAACGCATGGCGCTCGACCGTGACATCGCACTTTTGGAGATGACCCAAACCCGCTATCACGCCGATCAGATCACCACCGCCCGCGCCCTCCCCGCGCTTGAGCGCGCCAAAAACAACGGCCTCGACATCACCGCAGGCACCTCGATTCATCACCTCACCCTCAATGAATTTGACGTCGCCAACTACCGCACCTTCTTCAAGGTCAAACCCCCGCTCAGATCCGAAGATGACCGCCTCGCCGTGGTCGGAGCCGTCGCCTCCGGCCTGATCGACATCATTTCCTCGATGCACACGCCGCAAGACGAAGAATCCAAACGCCTGCCCTTTGAAGAGGCCGCCTCGGGCGCCGTCGCGCTTGAAACCTTCCTGCCCGCCGCCCTGCGCCTCTATCATTCGGGCGATCTCACCCTGCCACAACTCTTTCGCGCCATGGCGCTCAAACCCGCCCGCCGTCTCGGCCTCTCGTGCGGGCGGCTTGCCACCGGTGCGCCCGCCGATCTGGTGGTTTTTGACGCTGACGCGCCCTTCGTGCTCGACCGTTTCACCCTGCATTCAAAATCCAAGAACACCCCGTTTGACGGCGCGCGCATGCAAGGTAAAGTGCGCACCACTTATGTCGGCGGAGAAAAGGTTTATGGCTGATGCCCCTGATTGAAGCGAGCTATCCAACCCTCGCCCTCTGGGTCGTTCTGGGCTACCTTCTGGGCTCGGTCCCCTTTGGGGTGATCGTGTCGCGCGCCATGGGTCTCGGCAATCTGCGCACCATCGGCTCGGGCAATATCGGCGCAACCAACGTGCTGCGCACCGGCTCGAAAAAGGCCGCCGCACTCACCTTGTTGCTTGATGGCGGCAAAGGCGCCGTGGCCGTACTTCTGGCCCGTGCCTTTGTCGGCGAAGACGCCGCACAGATCGCCGCACTGGCGAGCTTTCTTGGTCATTGCTACCCCGTCTGGCTCGGCTTCAAGGGCGGCAAAGGCGTGGCCACCTTCATCGGCATCATGCTGGCCCTCGCCTGGCCTGTCGGTCTGGCGGTTTGTGCCACATGGCTGGCCGCCGCCGCAATCAGCCGCACGTCGTCAATGGCCGCGCTCATAGCTGCGGGCAGCTCAACCGCGTGGATGCTGCTCTTGGACAATGGAACAGCCTTCTTCCTCGGCGTGATCCTCACCTGCCTGATCTATTGGCGCCACCGCGCCAATATTTCGCGCCTGCGCGCCGGAACCGAACCCAAGATCGGGCAGAAAAGCTAACCCGCGCGCCGCCCTTCATCGCAGTTATCCGGAGCTTGCCAATATGACCGGAACTCCGCCCAAGCACAAAACTCTGCGCCACGCGGTCCGTCTTCCGGCCTTCTTTGCCGCCCTGATCCTCGCGCCGCTGATTCCTGCGCTACTCGGCTTCCCACTGCTGATCCCCTACGTTGCGCTTTACATGGGTGGGCCGTTTTACCTGCTTCTCGGCGGACCAACACTCTATTGGATGCTGTCACGCGAACCACGCAGCGCTTGGCAAACAGCCACTGCCGCACTCGTCGTCAACACTCTTGCCTGCATTCCGATTCTTCTGGCCGCGCTTTTTATCGGCACCAAAGACCTGCGCTCGATCGCTTCGGTCTACTTCACCTATGGTGCGATGTTCTCGATGCTCTGGGGTGGTCTTTTCGGCTTGCTCTACAATTTCTTCACTCGAAAATCACGTCGCGCCGCCATTCCGCCTTCGTAACCCGACCGAACGCCCGAAATTAATCTTTTCGCGTTGTCCGCTGGCGCATTTCACCCGGCAGCCGCGAGTCAGCCGGATGTCAGCCGAGAGTCACCCCCCGGTTTTCACCCATATTCTCGATTAACTCCGGTTAATCCGCCCCGGCAAAGGTTAACGGATCAGTAGCTGAACTCGCTGTAAATCCGGCTCAGATCACCATCCCATTCGCCGTGATACTTCTCCAGCAACTCATCGGCAGGCACCTTGTCATCGGTCACCGAATCCTCCAGCGCATGCAGGAAATGGCGCTCATCCGGGATCATCCCACCGGCCCCCGGCATGGCGCGCGCGCGCAGCCCTTCGCGGGCGATTTCCAGCACATCACGCGCCAGATCGCGCATCTTGATCTTGCCGACTTGGGCCTGCAACCCGTCCACGCTCGCCGCCACGCGCAGCGCCTCGCGGGTCTCAGCATCCCAGCCCTTGGCCATATCCCAGGCGGCATCAAGTGCGGTCTGGTCATACATCAACCCAACCCAAAGGGCCGGCAGCGCACAAAGCCGCCGCCACGGGCCGCCATCGGCTCCGCGCATCTCGATATATTGCTTCAGGCGCGCCTCAGGGAAGACCGTCGTCAGATGGTCGGCCCAATCGCTCAACGTCGGCTTCTCGCCGGGCAGCGCGGGCAGCTTTCCTTCAAGAAAATCACGGAAACTCTGGCCCAGCGCATCGACATATTTACCATCGCGATAGACAAAATACATTGGCACATCGAGCACATATTGCACCCAGGATTCAAAGCCGAACCCCTCGTCGAAAACGAACGGAATCATCCCCGTGCGCGACGCGTCGAGATCGCGCCAGACCCGGCTCCGCCAGCTCTTGTGACCGTTGGGCTTGCCCTCCAGAAACGGCGAATTGGCGAACAGCGCGGTGGCCACCGGCTGAAGCGCAATCGCCACCCGCATTTTCTGCACCATGTCGGCTTCGGTGCCGAAATCAAGGTTCACCTGCACGGTGCAGGTCCGGCGCATCATAACCCGACCCATGGTGCCGACTTTTTGCATGTAGGCGTCCATCAGCTTGTAACGGCCCTTGGGCATCAACGGCATCTGTTCGTGGGTCCATTCTGGTGCCGCACCAAGCCCGATAAAGCCAACGCCCACCTTGTCGGCAACATCCTTAACCGCAACTAAATGAGTGTTAACCTCGTCGCAGGTCTGGTGGATGCTCTCCAAAGGGGCACCGGAAAGCTCCAACTGCCCTCCTGGCTCAAGGCTGACATTCGCCCCATCCTTTTGTAATCCAATAAGATTTTCGCCTTCCAGCACCGGCTCCCAGCCATAGCCGTCGCGCAATCCTTCCAACACCGCCAACACCGAACGCTCGCCGGCATAAGGGATCGGCAACAGCGTATCCTTACAATAGCCGAACTTCTCGTGTTCGGTGCCGATCCGCCAGTCTTTCTTGGGTTTACAGCCCTTTTCGAGAAATTCGGCCATCTGCTCGTGCCGCTCGATCGGGCCGCCACCGGACTGGGGAATGGACATTTGGTTAACTCCGCTCTGTTCGCGTTTGAGGGAAATCTCTGCGGTCTGCGCATCAAAGTGTCAATGCAACCGCCCCGCTTCTTTCTGCCAAATGACAAAGACGTGTGGCTCTGTAGACCCGGACGCCTCGATAACCTTTTGGTAATCTGCACCGGGAAAACCGGCCAGCGAATCAAACAATCTCTCGCCCCCCACGGCAGATGCCGGAATACGCGCGCCATATCCGTTGTTCTGAAAAAAGCGCCAGAACAGATCATCCTCAACCGGCCCCCCACCGGTGGTTTCGATCTCAATCCGGATCACCGCCGGAAGTGTCACAATCGCGCCATTCTCAGGGTGCAGATAGCTCAACTGGCCTTCGTCCAGCTCAACAACCCCCGGCCCGCCGCTGCGCGGCCTGACCCGCGCGCGCTGCAACCCGGCAATCAATAACGACAGCCCAACAACCAAAACTACCCAGCCAAGCCAGCCCATGACCCCAAACGACCCAAACGCCCAATTCGCCCCCAGCGCCGTGATAACAGCCCCGAGCAACACCTCGCGCCAACGCCACAACGCCGCGCGCACTTCGGGCCGGATAAAGTTCACCGCCAGTCCCCCAATTGAGTCTGCCACAAGGTCATCGCCGCCACCGCCGCCGTATCAGCACGCAAGATGCGCGGCCCCAAAGCCACCGGATGGGCAAACTCAAGCGCCGAAAGCCGTGCCCGCTCAGCCTCTGAAAACCCTCCCTCAGGCCCGATCAAGATCGCCCATGGCTGCCCTGCAAGATCGCTCGGAAGCGCAAAAGATCCACCCGCCAGTGCCTCATCGCAAAACATCAATTGCCGCCCCTCAGGCCAATCCGCCAACTTCCTCTCCAACCGGGCCAAACCCTCGACTTCCGGCACAAAAACGCCACCGCATTGCTCTGCCGCCTCAACCGCATGGGCTTGCAGGCGATCCTGCCGAATACGCTCGGAATTGGTGAAATCGGTCTGCACCGGGCATATTTTTGACGCCCCCATCTCGGCGGCCTTCTCAACGATGAAATCGGTGCGCGCCTTCTTGATCGGGGCAAACATCAACCACAGGTCGGGCGGATTGCGCTGCTCCGCCGATTGCGCGCGGCACTCCAATATCCCGTTCCGCTTGCCCGCATGGACAACTTCGGCCTGCCACTCACCATCGCGCCCATTGAACAACGCAACCGCATCGCCAACGCTCAATCGCATCACCCCGAAAAGATAATGCGCCTGATCGCGGTCCAAAGGAACCGATTGCCCTGCCCCAAGCGGGTGCTCTACATACAATCTGATTTTTGCCATTTTCATGGGCCGAGCATATGAGCACTTCAAATCAGACACCAGAGCCGGAAGGTCAGGTTGCCGATGCCGTGAAAGGCAACTGGGTTGACCGTTTCGCCCCCGTCTGGTCACGCCCCTATCTTCGCCTGTCACGCGCAGACCGGCCAATCGGCACCTGGCTTTTGCTACTGCCATGCTGGTGGGGTCTGACGCTCGCCATGCTGCATGACGGACAGGCACGCTGGTTTGATCTGTGGATATTTCTATCCTGCGGCGCCGGGGCGTTCCTCATGCGCGGCGCGGGCTGCACCTGGAATGATATCACCGACCGCGACATCGACGGGCGCGTCGAACGCACGCGTTCGCGCCCCATCCCCTCGGGTCAGGTCAGCACCAAGCAAGCCACCGGCTGGATGCTCCTGCAAGCCCTTGTCGCCTTCGCTATCCTTCTGACATTCAACAAAAATGCTATCATGCTTGGCTTCCTGTCGCTGCTCCCCGTGGCGATCTATCCATTCGCCAAACGCTTTACATGGTGGCCGCAAGTCTTCCTCGGTCTCGCCTTCAACTGGGGCGCGCTCTTAGCTTGGACGGCCCATACCGGAACGCTCGAAACTCCGGCGCTGATCCTCTATGTCGCAGGCATCGCATGGACGCTGTTTTATGACACAATCTATGCCCATCAAGACACCGAGGACGACGCCTTGATCGGAGTGAAATCCACCGCGCGGCTTTTCGGGGACGAGTCGCCAACATGGCTGCGCCGCTTCATGGTGGCCACGGTCTCGCTCCTTGGGCTGGCGATCATCACCGCCATGGTCGGATTCAACGATAATCCGCTGGCGCTTCTTCTAGCTCTGGCCGGAGCCTGCGCAATGGGGTGGCACATGGTCTGGCAGTTGCGAGTCCTCAAGCTTGACGACAATGACCGTCTGATCATGCTGTTTCGCTCAAATCGCGATACAGGTTTGATCCCTTTGCTGTTTTTCGCCTGCGCCCTATTCCTGTGATTGCAACCCGCAGCGCCACGCACTAGACAACAGACCAACACCACCGACGTTGCAGGTTCAATGCGCCTTTCCGCCATGTTCACCATTGCCGCTACCTTCGTCGCGGCCGCCCTAGCAAGCCTGTTCGCAGCCAGCTTTGCTGTGACTCTGATTGAAGAAACGTCGGAGTTTGGTGTACGCGAAGCGTTGGATCGGCGCGGATTGACCTGGGCCGAGGTCCATGCCGACGGGCTTCAGGTCTTCATTACCGGCACCGCCCCGAGCGAAGCCAACAGATTCCTCGCCCTCTCCACAGCCGGAGAGATTGTCGATGCGGCGCGGGTGATCGACAAGCTGGAAATGGCCGCGGCCAAGGATCTGACCCCGCCTCGCTTCTCAATTGAAATTCTGCGCAATGATTCCGGCATCTCGCTGATCGGTCTGATCCCGGCCGCGACCGACAACGAACAGATGCTCGAAGATCTCAAGGACAGTTTCGGCGAAGATCAGGTGGCCGACCTGCTCGACGTGGCCGACTACCCCGTGCCCAACGGTTGGGAAAAGGCGCTCGATTTCGGTCTGCGTTCGCTCAAATCACTGCCGCGCTCAAAAATTTCGATCGACGCCAACAGCGTTCATATCACAGCCATGTCCGACAGCGCAGATGCCAAACGCAAGCTGCAATCCGAACTGACCCGGCGCGCGCCCGATGGTGTCGCCGTGACGCTCAACATCTCGGCCCCTCGCCCGGTGATTACCCCGTTTTCGCTGCGCTTCCTGATCGATGAAAACGGCGCCCGCTTCGATAGCTGTTCAGCCGACTCAGCCCAGTCCCAGAGCCGCATCCTGAACGCCGCCCGCGCCGCCGGGCTTGAGGATGACAAGGCGGTTTGCACCATCGGGCTTGGCGTGCCCTCGCCGAACTGGGCCATTGCTACCGAAATGGCCATCGCTTCGGTGGCCAAACTGGGCCAGGGCACGGTGACATTCGCCGACGCCGACATTTCGCTGCTCGCGATAGAAGGCACTGATCCCGCCCTCTTCGACCAAGTGGTCGGTGAGCTGGAGAATAACCTGCCCGATGTCTTCAGCCTGCATGCTGTATTGCCTGAAACGCCCGAAGCCAACAGCAGCGGCCCCCCCGAATTTGTCGCCACGCTCTCACCCGAGGGCTTGTTGCACCTACGTGGCCGGGTAAGCGATGAATTGGCCCGCGAATCCACCATCAGCTTTGCCAAAGCGCGCTTTGGATCCGACTCGGTGCACAGCTCGGCGCGGGTCGACGAAACACTGTCGCGCGACTGGCCGGTTCGGGTGCTTACCGGGCTCAACGCGCTCGCGTATCTCTCCAACGGCGCCGTCACCATCACTCCCGACAACATGCAGGTGCTGGGCAATACCGGCAACCCCGAGGCAAATGCCGAAATCTCGCGCATGTTGTCGGAAAAGCTGGGTGACGCCGAAAGCTTCGACATCAACATCACCTATCAGGAAAAGCTCGACCCGGTAGCTGGCTTGCCGACACCCGATGAATGCATCGCCGAAATCAAGGCAATTCAGGCCGAGCGCAAGATCTCGTTTGAACCGGGCTCCGACACAATTGACGGCGCCTCGCGCAAGACCGTCGATGCGATTGCCGAAGTTCTGAAAAAATGCGGCCCGATTCAGCTTGTGATCAGCGGCCATACCGATAGCCAGGGCCGCGAAGAGATGAACCAACAACTTAGCCAGGCCCGCGCCCAGGCGGTCCTCAACGGATTGCGCGCGCGCCGTGTTCTTACCTCGTCATACAATGCCGTCGGCCATGGCGAGACGCAGCCGATTGCCGATAACAAGACCGAGGAAGGCCGCGAGGAAAACCGCCGGATCGAATTCGACCTGGTCCGCCCCGAGCCGATCGAAGAAGTGAAAACCACGCTGGAAAGTGCAGAACAATTGCCCGAAACGCCAGAGCAGGGCGAAGAGGACGCGCACGGTGAACCGGGCGATCCGGGTGACGCATCAGACGAAGGAGTTCCCGATGACACGAACTGAGTTCATCATTGCTACCGCGATCATCCTGTTCGTCGCCTTTTGTACCGGCTGGTTCGCCAATTGGCTGATCCACCGCTTCACCCGCGTGGCGCGTTCCGACGTCGAAGAACTCGACCGCATGGCACAAGAACTGCACGAAGCCGAAGAGACCCGCGATCAGGCCATTACCTATCTGCAACAACGCGAGGCTGAATTGACCAACCAGCTAAGCCAGACCGAAGCCGAGCTTGGAGCAGCCATGGAAGGCTTGCGCGATGCCCGCTACGAGGCCGAAGAACTGCGCGGCGAACTTGAACGGGCCAGAGGCGCCTAACAACAACGATCAGCCTGCCGCGCCCGGTATAGCACCCCTATAGACAGGGCCAGAAAAGACCTATTGCGCCGGGCTAATCACCAACTCCGACACCCCTGCCAGCCGCGCCAACCGCCCTAATTCGGCCTCAAGCCGGGTTTGACGCGCATTGCTCCATTTCACCCCCGGTTCGACCCATGTCTGCATGTGTTGCAAAACGCCCGTGGCCCGATCCGCCTTGGCCTCGATGCGCCCTACAAACCGATCCCCCTCAAGCAGCGGGTAAACGTAATACCCCCATTTGCGCTTGGCCGCTGGCACGAACATCTCAACGCGATACTCAAATCCAAACAGCCGCGCCAGCCGGTTGCGATCCCGGATCACCGGATCAAACGGGTTGAGAATGCGCATTCGTGCGGTCGGCTTTTCCAACGCCGCCAGCCGCGCCTCGATATCCGGCACCGCCCAGCCACTGCTTACGCTGCCATCGGCGTTCTCGATCTCCACCGCCACCAGCCCACCCGACGCACGTTCCAGCCACCCCTTGACCTCGCGTGCCGACATCGCGTCCCAAAACCGCTGAATCTCACCCGCGCTGCCAAACCCCATCCGCGTCAATGCGGCGCGGCAGAGCCAATCAATCTGCGCTTCCTCTGCCATCGCCACCTCGCGCAATGCCTTGGGGAACACCCGTTCGCCCAGATCATAGAACTTGGTGAAATTCTCCCGGTGGCAGGTGGCCAATTCGCCCGCATACCACATGTAATCCAGCGCCAGTTTGTGTGGCGGGCGCGACCACATCTCGCGCTTGCCGTCCACCTTGGTATCAAACGCATGGGTCGAAAGCGGCCCCTCCCGCTCAATCCGCGCCTTGATCTCTGCACGTCCCTCGGCGTCGGGCATCCCCTTCCACCAACCGGCTTTGATGATCCGCGCGGCCCTACGGTCGAACTGCCGTTGCCACATCGGAAGGAATTCCATCGGCAACACGCTGGCATCATGGGTGAAGTGTTCGAAAACATGGCGCTGCCTCAAATGCTTGCCCAGCATCGGTTCGCGATAGTTCTGATTGCGCGACCACAGGATATGGTGATGCGCACGCGCGATCACCCGGATCGTATCAAGCTGCACAAAGCCCAGATCGTGGATCATCTGGCCAAGATCAATCTTGCCCGTCGGCGCACTGGCCAACCCCTGCGCCGACAGCCAAAGCCACCGCGCCGCGCGGTTGGAAATCCTTAGGGGCGTCATGTTCGGGCTCCGCATCTCATCACGCCACGCTATCGCAAGCGCCCGGCCAGTGGAAACCCAGAACCTGCGTCTTAAGCGCCGGTCAGGATCTGCCCGATTTTCAAAGCCCGCGTCGCGCTGCCATCAACCTTAAGCTTGCCCGACATCACCGCCATCACCGGATTTTGCGAGCCATCCATGATGGCACGAAACACACCCTCGCTGGCGCTTAGCGTCACATCCACCGCACCATCACCTTCGCGCGCGCCGGTCTCATCCATCATCACGCTGCCGACCCCGGTGATCACCAGCTTCGCACTGCCCTTCAGCACACCGTGCACCCGCGGCTGCAACGCGGCCAGAAATTCGTCCATGACAGTTACCATCTCGCACTCTCCCAGAGGTTCGCGAAACCAACTGCCGTCTGCGCT
Organism: Rhodobacteraceae bacterium LMO-JJ12; assembly: GCA_021555075.1. NCBI lineage: Bacteria > Pseudomonadati > Pseudomonadota > Alphaproteobacteria > Rhodobacterales > Paracoccaceae > Rhodobacteraceae bacterium LMO-JJ12. The sequence goes on along the minus strand of JAKGBX010000003.1, from coordinate 141,599 downwards.
GTCCCCGCGCAAGCCTGCCTTGGCGTCAAGACCGCACGCCACTACCAACGCGCCAACGCATCCTCGTCCTCGTCCTTTGCCGCCACCCATTCGCCGCCTTCGGCGGTGAATTCCTTCTTCCAGAACGGAGCGCGGGATTTCAGGTAATCCATCAGAAATTCTGCTGCGTGAAACGCATCGCCGCGATGCCGCGCAGCCGTGGCCACCATCATGATCATCTCGCCAGGGCGCAGCACACCATAGCGATGAATCACCAGAACATCGCCCAACCCAAAACGTGCCTTGGCCTCCTGAGCCTGCGCCATCAGCGCACCTTCGGTCATTCCCGGATAATGTTCAATTTCCATCCGGTCCAACCCCCCGCCCACCAGATCGCGCACGATCCCGGTAAAGGTCACAACCGCGCCCGATTCCGTGTGGCCCTGGGCAAATCCTTCGGCCTCGGCCCCGAAATCAAACGGTGCCTCTTGCACCCGAATGTCCACCACCTCAGCCCCCCGTCATCGGCGGAAAAAACGCCACTTCGCGCACGCCTTCCAGCGGTGCGTTGAAATCCGCCAATTCCTGATCCAGCGCCACGCGCAACGCCCCCAGATCGGCAAATGCTGCCTCGTAACGCGCCTCGCGCCCGCGTAACTCGTCAATCAATTCGGCCACTGTCGCCGCTCCGGTTTTCACCGTCTCGCGCGGCACGCCGATACGCTCACGCACCCAAGCGAAATAGAGCACCTCCATCACCCATCCTCCTTGAGATAAGGTGCCGCCTTGCGCAGGTAATCAAACCCGCTCACCAGCGTCAGCAACGCCGCAAACCAAAGCAACACCACGCCCAGGTTGCCCGACCAGATCCAGGCAGAAAGCTTCCAGCGCAACCCCAGCACATCCTCTTCAACGCCGCTCAGAACCGCATCAAGCGTCAAATCATCCATGCCAAACGTCGACATTCCATAATAGTGTTCGAACATGCCATGGGCAAATAGCACCGCAATTGCCACCATCTGCAATGTCGTCTTCCACTTGGCCAGATTGGTGACCTTCAATGTTCCCGCCGTATCCCCAAGGAATTCGCGCAAACCCGAAACGAACACTTCGCGAAAAATGATGATCGTCGCGGGCAGCACAAGCCAAGGCGTCCAGGCGGTGTTGGAATAGCCACAGATCACCAGAAGCGCGATCAGAACCATCACCTTGTCCGCAATCGGATCAAGCATCGTTCCCAGCTTGGTCTCCTGCTTCCACGCCCGCGCGAGATACCCATCAAACCAATCGGTGACCGACGCGCTCACGAACAGCAAAAGCGCAAACCAATCCGCATAGGGCCGGGTAAAATACAAAAACATCACCGGTACCATCGGCGCCGCCAGAAGCCGCAGAGCGGTCAGGATATTGGGGATCGTCCATCTCATACCGCAATATCTAACCTGCTTTGAACGTGCGGGAAAGAAGGTTGCTGCGCAATGCCACACCCGGCCGGGAATCAACGCGCCCTTGCGCTTCATCTTTCTCAAAATACTCCCGCCGGAGGCTCGCTACCCCGCCGCGCACGCCAACATCACTCATCACCAGAATCCCCAGCCTCAAGTTATCCGTTCTCATGGAAAAAGTCGTAAATCGTCTCGGCCAAAGCCCCGGAAATCCCTTCAACCGCCTTCAAGTCCGCCAACGCCGCGCGTCCCACCGCTTTTGCACTGCCAAAGTGCGCCAGCAGCGCGCGCTTGCGCGTCGCCCCGACACCCGGCACATCATCAAGCGGCGTCGCCCCCACCGCTTTCGCGCGCTTGGCGCGGTGTGTCCCGATTGCAAAGCGATGCGCCTCGTCGCGCAATCGCTGAATGAAATAGAGCACCGGGTCATTGTGTCTCAACGCAAACGGGCGCTGCCCCGAGCGATGGAACTCCTCCTTGCCCGCGTCGCGGTCCACCCCCTTGGCCACGCCCACCATGGCAATATCCGTAACCCCCATCTCATCCATGATCGCGCGCACTGCCGAAACCTGCCCCGCGCCGCCGTCAATCAGCAACAGATCGGGCCAATGCCCCTCCTCACGGTTCGGATCTTCCTTCAACAACCGCTTGAACCGGCGCTTCAAGACCTCTTTCATCATCCCGAAATCATCACCCGGCGTCAGGTCATCGCCGCGAATGTTGAACTTGCGATACTGGTTCTTGGCAAACCCTTCCGGCCCCGCCACGATCATCGCGCCAACCGCATGCGCGCCCTGAATGTGGCTGTTGTCGTAAACCTCGATCCGCCGCGGCGCCGCATCCAGCCCAAACGCGTCTGCCACCCCTCTGAGCAGCTTTGCCTGCGTTGCCGTCTCGGCCATCTTGCGCGCCAGGCTCTCACGTGCATTGCGCGCTGCCGATTCCACCAACTCGGCCTTCTCACCCCGCTGCGGCACCATCAATTCGACCTTGCGCCCTGCCTTCTGGCTCAATGCGTCCGCCATCAGGTCGGCGTTGTCGATCGGGTTCGACAACAACAAAAGCCTGGGCGGCTCCTTGCCATCGTAAAACTGGCCGATAAACGCCTCCAGAACTTCCGCCGCTTCGATCCCTTCGCCCACACGCGGATAGAAATCGCGATTGCCCCAATTCTGATTGGCCCGGATAAAGAACACCTGCACACAGGCTTGCCCCTTTTCCAGATGCAGCGCGATCACATCCGCCTCGGCCGTGTTGCGCGGGTTAATGCCTTGCGCCGTCTGCACTTGGGTCAATGCCTTGATCCGGTCGCGCAGCGCGGCGGCTTTTTCGAATTCCAACGCCTCAGACGCCCGTGCCATATCCTGCGCCAGTTTCGCCTGTATCTCAGTCGAGCGCCCCGACAGATACCGCTCGGCATCGCGCACCGACTCGCCGTATTCGGCCTCGGAAATCTTGCCCACACAGGGCGCCGTGCAACGCTTGATCTGATATTGCAGGCAAGGACGGGTGCGGCTCTCAAACATCGCGTCCGAACAGTTTCGCAGCAAGAACACCCGCTGAAGCTGGGCCAACGCCCGGTTGACCGCACCCGCGCTGGCAAAGGGGCCGTAATAGCTGCCCTTCTCCTTCTTGGCGCCGCGATGTTTCTTGATCATCGGAAACGCGTGATCCGTGACCAGGATATTTGGAAAGCTCTTGTCGTCGCGCAACAACACATTATAGCGCGGCTTCAACTGCTTGATCAGGTTCTGCTCCAGCAAAAGCGCCTCGGTTTCCGTCCGCGTGGTCAGAAACATCATCGAAGCGGTTTCGCGGATCATCCGGGCAATCCGCCCCGAATGTCCCGTGGGCCTGGCATAGTTTGAAACCCGCGCGCGCAGGTTGCGCGCCTTGCCAACATAAAGAACCGCGTTCTTCGCATCCAGCATCCGGTAAACCCCGGGCGACGCGTCAAGCGTCTTGAGATAGCCCGCGATCACCTCGTGGCCAAGCTTCCCTTGGGTCACCTTATCGTCTGCATCCTGCGCCATCATTCACCGGGTCTGATTCTCGTCGCTCGCTGCAATGTTACCGCGCTCGGGGCAAGATGAAAGGCATCCACCGATCTTGTGGATAAACCTGGGTGTATCTTCCACCGAATTCGGATTCTTCCTTGATTTTGGCTGGCTTCGTCGATTTGCCTATTTTTTAGGCAGTTCCCTAAGTCCTTATAATTGTTACATTCTTTCTAGCGTCCGCGGCAATGCCTTGAAAACATTAGTATTTTTGAAACACTTCTGTAACGTGTTGCGACCCAGTGCAAAACTTTTTCAGGTGCACCATTGTCACCCCCGAAATGCTGACTACTCTGGCCCCAGAATGTCCGGCGTCTTCCATCCCAGATGCTGGCCGCCATCGACACAAAGCAGCTGTCCCGTGACCCCCGGCGCATCCAGAAGATACCCCAGCGCCGCAGAAATATCCTCCGGGTTCGAGCCGCGTTTCAGCACAGTGTTCGCCCGCTGTCTTGCAAAATGCTCCGGGCTCTGTCGCGCGCCGACCATCGTCGGGCCGGGGCCGATCGCATTCACCCTCACGTCCGGAGCAAGCCCTTGCGCGGCGGTCTGCGTCAACGCCCAAAGCCCCATCTTGGCAATCGTGTAAGAGGCAAATTCAGGCGTTAGCTTGCGCACCCGCTGATCCACCATGTTCACCACCAATGCCCGTGCGCGCGGTTCGCCGTTGGCGTCGGTCTCTGCCGCCTCCGCCTGCGCGGCAAACGCTTGGGTCAGTACGAATGGCGCGCGCAGATTCGACTCGATATGCCGGTCCCAACTCTCGCGCGTGCCACTCTCAATCGTATCATACTCAAAGATCGACGCATTGTTGACCAACAGACTTAGCCTGCGCCCCAAACCCTCGCGCGCCCGCGCCACAAGCGTCTCGACCTGCCGCTCCTCCAGCAGATCCGCCCCGAGCGCCACAGCCCGCACACCGGTCTCGCCAAGCTCCTCCACCAGCGCTTCGGCCTTCGCCGCGCTGGAATGGTAGTGCACGGCCACATCCATACCCCGCGCCGCCAGATACCGCGCCATCACCGCGCCCAGCCGATCGGCCCCGCCAGTAATCAGCGCCGCACCCCCGCTCATATCAGCACCAACGCAAGGTAAACCACATAGAGCGCCGTCAGAACGACACCCCAGAGCCGGTTTATGTCTCGCTTGAAGAAGACAAACGGGATCAACAGAACCGACGCCAGCAGCATCACCCAAAGATCAAACCGCAAGAATTCCGGGTCCACCGGCACCGGCCCGATAAACGTGGTAATGCCGATAATCGCCAACAGGTTGAACATGTTCGAGCCGATCACATTGCCCAGTGCCACATCGGCCTGATTGCGCAGCGCCGCCATCACGGTGGTCGCAAGCTCGGGCAGAGATGTCCCAACCGCCACCAGGGTCAGCCCGATCACAACTTCCGAGATACCAAACATCCGCGCAATATGCGTTGAACTGTCAACCAGAAGATCCGCACCCAACGGCAGCCCGATCAGCCCCAACACAAGAAAGACGATGATCTTCCACCAGGGCATGTCCGGGTCGGCGCCCTCGACCTCTTCGTCGTCCTCGGCCTTCAACAGAGCCAGCCCCGCCATCTCGCGGCGATGGCGTTGAGCAGCGAGAAACTGGTCGATCAGCACATAGGCCAGCATAGCCAGCAAAATGATGCCGGATTTCCAGTCAAACACCCCACGAAAGGCCAGCGCGATGAAAAGCACCGAAGCACCAATCATGAAAAGATAGCTCTTGCGGGTGGCACATTGCGAAGTGTGCATCGTCGCCATCAGCGCCGGAATCCCCAGCACCAGCAAGATATTGGCAGTGTTTGAGCCCACGACGTTGCCCATTGCGATCCCCGGCACACCCTCACGTACCGCGCTGATCGAAATCAGCAGTTCCGGCGCAGATGTCCCGAACGCAACGATGGTCAACGACACGATCAGCGCCGGAATCCCGACCCGCAAGCTCAGATTCACCGCTCCGCGCACAAGGCTGTCACCCGCCAGAAGCAGGATCACAAGACCCAAGGAGGCATAGACCCAACTCATCGCGGCTTATCCCCTGCTGCAATCACATGGGCCACGCCCAAGACGAAACTTGCCGCATTTCTGGCAACGGCGTGAATCCAGCCGCTTGGCGCCGGGCATTCTCATTTTTCCAAACATGCCCATCACGCCGATGAACACCAAAAAGAGAACAACAATCTTGGCAATCATCGCCTACAGCCCAAACCGGGCAAATTGCGCCCGTTCTTCCAAAGCGGCCATCGCATCGCCCGCCATCTCTGCACCAAATCGCTGCATGAAAGGCCGCTTGCGCCCATAGTTGAGCAACTTCACATCCTCACCATAAAGCTCTTTCAGCTTGCTTTCCATCTGCGCAATCCCGTCGATCACGCCCAATTCCTGCGCCCGCCCCGCCAGCCAGAACTCGCCGGTGAAAATAGACGGATCATCGGCCAGCCTGTCGCCCCGTCCGCGCGTCACATGGTCGATGAACACTTGGTGCATATCATCAAGAATGCCCTTCAACCGTTTCACATCCGCAGGCTTTTCCGGCTGAAACATATCCAGCTGAGATTTCGATTTTCCGGCGGTATAGATGCGCCGCTCAATCCCGTGTTTGGCAATAAACTCATGCGCACCAAACCCGCCCGAGATCACCCCGATCGAGCCCACGATCGACGCCGCATTGGCATATATATCGTCCGCCGCACAGGCCAGCCAATACCCGCCCGACGCCGCCACATCCTCAACGAACGCATGCACCGGAAGCTTCTTTTCATCGGCCAGCCGACGAATGCGCGCAGCAATCCTGTCGCTCTGAACCGGGCTACCACCGGGCGAATTGATCAACAGCGCGACCGCCTTGGGCTTGCCTCGGCGAAACGCCCGCTCGATCACCGGCGCCAGCGCCTCATCATTGAGCGGCATGCGCCCGGTTCCGATAGCGCCCTGCAGGCGGATCACCGCGACGCGTGGCGGCGTTTTCATAAATGGGATGTATCTTTTCATTAAACCCATCTAGAGACCGCACCCGCCAGAGACAAGACAGGCACCCTGCTCACGCGCTTCATCTTGCGAAAAATATCCCCGCCGGAGGCATAAAAGTCACTTGGCATGTCCCAACGCCACACCTTCAGGGCTTGAGCCGAAAACCGGTTTTGAAAATCCACCCGATGATTGCGAGACACAAGATCGTGAACCCCGCAATCGCCGCCAGAGACACCCCCACCGGCACATCCGATGTCTCAAAGAACGCCCAGCGAAAGCCCGAGATCAAATAAACCACCGGGTTGAAATACGAGATATTCTGCCAGATCGGCGGCAGCATCGAAATCGAATAGAACGCACCCCCCAGAAACACCAGTGGCGTCACCACCAACAGCGGAATCAACTGCAATTGCTCGAAATTCTTCGCCCATATCCCGATGATGAACCCGAACAGCGCAAAGCTGGTGCAGGTCAGAATCATGAAAGCCAGCATTGCGAACGGATGCGCGATCTTGAGATCGACAAAGAACCACGCCGTCGCCAAAATCACCATTCCGATGAACATCGCCTTGCTCGCCGCCGCCCCGACATATCCCAGCACGATCTCCCAAAAACTCACAGGTGCCGACAAGATCTCAAAGATCGTGCCTGTAAACTTGGGGAAATATATCCCGAAGCTTGCATTCGTAAGCCCCTGCGTCATCACCGAAAGCATGATCAGCCCCGGCACGATGAACGCCGCATAGGAAACCCCCTCGACCTCTTGAATACGGCTTCCAATCGCCGTGCCGAACACCACGAAATAGAGCGATGTCGACAAGACCGGCGAAACCAGACTTTGCACGAATGTGCGGAAGAACCGCTTCATTTCATGGGCATATATGGCCCAAACACCTTGCCAGATCATGCCTGCGCTCCTTCTGCCTTATGGTCTTCATCCGCCACCAGTCCGACAAAAATCTCCTCAAGGCTCGATTGCCGCGTCTCGATATCAGCCAGCTGTAACCCGGCCTCGGCCAGCCGCTGCAGCAATCGTGTGATGCCGGTGCTCTGCGCCGTGGTGTCATAGCCATAAATCAGCGTCTGCCCCTCATCGGCCAGCTTCAGATCGTATTCGGCCAGCTCCGCGGGCACCGCCTCCGCCGGTTCGCGCAGACTAATGCGCAACTCCTTGCGCCCCATGCGTGCCATCAAAGCCTGCTTTTCCTCGACCAAAAGCAACCGCCCCTTGTGGATGACCCCTACACGGTCCGCAATCGCCTCGGCTTCCTCAATGTAATGCGTGGTCAGAATGATGGTCACGCCGCTCTGCTTCAGATCGGCCACGATCTCCCACATGTCGCGGCGCAGCTCGACATCAACCCCGGCGGTCGGCTCATCCAGAAACAGAACCTTTGGGTCATGGCTCAGCGCCTTGGCGATCAGCACCCGCCGCTTCATCCCGCCCGACAGTTCGGTGATCCGCGCATCGCGCTTGTCCCACAGCGAAAGGCGGCGCAAAATCTGCTCCAGCCCCGCATCATCGCGCTTCAAACCAAACAACCCGCGCGTAAAGCGCAGCGAATCCCAAACCTTCTGAAACGGCTCCAGATGGATTTCCTGCGGCACCAGCCCGATTTTCTGGCGTGCAGCGCGATACTGCGTGATGATGTCATACCCGGCAACGCGCGCCTGTCCACCACTTGGCGAAACCAGCCCGCAAAGCATTGAAATCAGGGTCGTCTTGCCCGCACCGTTGGGGCCGAGCAGGGCCAGAATCTCGCCCTCCTCGATGTTCAGGTCCAGCGGCTCCAATGCGGTGAACCCGCCAACATAGGTTTTGCTCAACCCGCTGATTTCGACGATCGCCGGCATGGAAATCTCCTTGTTCGCGCCGCGCACCCTAGTCGCTTTGCGCCGCGCCGCAAGGGGCAGAGCCACGACGCCACGTCGCAAAGCGCCGCCCACCGCCATGATGTCGCAAACGCGCTATCACCGCACGCGCGCCCCATGTTAGCGCACAAGCCGAGAGGAATCCCATGACCAGCCCGACCATGACCGCCCCAAGCGCCATCAATCGCCCCGCCATCGGCATCGCCTTCATTCTCGCGGGCATGGTGGCGATTTCGATCAACGACATGTTGGTCAAACGGCTCTCGGGTGGCTACCCGCTGCACGAGATCGTGTTGATCCGCTCCTCGGTCGGCCTCATGTTCTCGCTCATGCTGGTGCAGGTCGAAGGCGGCTGGCACATTCTGAAAACCCGCACACCGGGCCTGCACGCCTTGCGCGGTTTGGTCATCGTGATTTCAAACCTCACCTTTTTCGCCGCCCTCGCCGTGATCCCGCTGGCCGATGCCACGGCGCTCTTCTTCGTCGCGCCCCTGTTGATCACGCTGCTCTCGATCCCGATCCTTGGTGAAAAGGTCGGGCCAATGCGGCTGGGCGCCGTGGTGGTCGGTTTTTGCGGCGTCATCCTGATGATGCAGCCCTGGGCCAGCACCGCCCCCGGCGGTGTGAGCCGCTGGATCTTCTCCTTGCCGATCCTTGCCGCCCTGACCTATGCGCTCAATCAGGTACTCACGCGCAAGCTCGGCGTGACCTCGCGCGCCTCGGCCATGTCGGTCTATATTCAGGTGATGTTCATCTTCGTGTCGCTTCTGGTCTGGCTGGTGGCGGGCGATGGCAAATACGCCGCGATGACCGACAACCCAAGCCTGATCTTCCTCGCCCGCGAATGGGTCATGCCCCAAGGCTTTGACCGCTGGCTCTTTCTCGGTCTCGGGCTCAATGCCGCAATCATTGGCTACTGCCTCAGCCAGGCCTACCGCATGGCCAGCGCCGCCACCGTGGCCCCGTTTGAATATGTCGGCCTGCCGCTGGCGATCTTCTGGGGCTGGCTGATCTGGGCCGAACTTCCCGGCCCATGGGTGTTCGCCGGGATCGTGCTGATCGTCGGCTCGGGTCTCTTCGTCTTCCTGCGCGAACGGCAGAAAAACCGCCCCCTCGCCACGCGCCGCGTGAACCGGCGCTATTGACCAAAGCCTCCCGATGAAACCGCCCCGTCCACATTCCATGATTTCCCCCATCTCCCATATCGGCTACATCCGGCGCATCCCTGCCGCCCGCGAAAGGTGCTCCCGATGAAAGACGCGTCCTTCTGGAACCGCATGGCCGAACGCTATGCCAAAATGCCGATCCGCAATAACGACAGCTATGAACAAACCCTCGAACGCACCCGCAGTTATCTCTCGCCGGATGCGCAGATGCTCGAACTGGGCTGCGGCACCGGCTCCACCGCTTTGCTGCTGGCCGCAACGGCGGGTAATATCACCGCCAGCGACTATGCCGAAAACATGATCGCCATCGCCCGGCGCAAGGCCGCCGAGCAAGCCATCGAGAATGTCACTTTCGTGCTGGCCGACGCGTCGGGCGACGGCCTGCCCGACGGGCCGTTCGATGTAATCTGCGCCTTCAACCTGCTGCACCTGGTTCCCGACCTCGACACCACCCTCGCCGCAATCGCCGCCAAGACCCGCCCCGGCGGGACGTTCATCTCGAAGACCGTTTGTCTTGCCGATCCGGGGCTAAGTCTGAAACTGCGCGCAATGCTCTGGCTGGCGCTGCCGGTAATGCAGATGCTGGGCAAAGCCCCACGCGTGGCGAAACTCTCGATTGCCACGCTCCAGGACACCATCACCCGCGCAGGTTTTGAAATCGTCGAAACCGCCAATCAACCCGCCAACCCGCCCAGCCGCTTCATCGTCGCGCGCAGGCCGGGCTGACCCCCTAGCGGTTCGATTTCGGCAAAGGCTCGTTCGTGGTCCAGTCCCAAGTGCCTTGATCGCGATCCTCCACCGCCTGCTTCCAGCCCGCTTCTTCCGAACGCGCCTTGAAGTTCAGCCCCTCGGGCGAATGCCGCGTGATGCCGTCAAACACCGTCGCCAGGCGCTGGGTGGCGTTGATCGAGGCTTCCATCGGCTGATTGATCACCATCTTCTGCATCGCCAGTTGATTGATCGGCACCGATGCCATCCGCGCCACCAGCGTCTCGACCTCATCGTCAAGCTGCGCCTCCGGCACCGCCTTGAGAACAAGCCCCATTTCCGCCGCCTCGCGCCCGCTGATCTTGTCGCCGGTGAACAGCATCCGTTTGGCCTTTTCCGGCCCCAGCCGATAGACCCACATTGCCGTCGTCGGACAGCCCCAGACCCGCGTGGGCATATAGCCGATCTGCGCGTTTTCGCCCATGATCACCATGTCGCTGCACAGCGCGATATCCGACCCCCCGGCCACGGCAAATCCGTGCACCTTGGTCACCACCGGTTTCATCGCCCGGAAAAGCGACATGAAATGCTGGGTATTGGCCCACATGAAGCGGTAATCCTTGATCGGATCCCAAGGCATCTCTTGCGTCACGTTGTTGGCGCCATTCGCCTCGGCGTAATAGGCCAGATCATAGCCCGCACAAAACGCCGCCCCGGCGCCCGAAAGCAACATCACATGCACGCCATCGTCGGCTTCGGCGCGTGCCACGGCCTCGGCCAACTCGCGCGGCAGATCATCATCGATCGCGTTCATCACCTCGGGCCGATTCAGCGTGATCCGCGCAATCCGTCCGTCCTTTTCATATGTCACTTTTGCCATATCTCACCCTCCTGTTCGACCCAAGGCAATCAGCAAGGCAGCCCGCAGGCAAGTCGAAACATCTGACACGCTCCCACGCGGCGGGCGTTTCGTTTTCGGCCAATTGCTTAGAATTGTATTCATTCAATTCGCATGAATCCACAAAAATGGATTGACAATACATGTTTGTGTTTCACACCATAACGACATGAATGAGCTTGGGAAAACAGTAGCCAATTTTTGCGACCGACAATTCGGCGGGCTGAAATCCGCCTGCACCGCGGCAAATCTGAAGTATTCCACCCTGCATGCACAGATATCGCTCGAACGCGAGATTCCTTTTTCCACTATTGAGCGGCTCTGTGATGCTGCCGGCGTTTCACTCGAAGTCTTTCGCAAGCCCCGCACCACCATCGGGCTGGCCGCGCCCGAGATGTCCGACGCCCTGCACCGCCGCGCCGCCGCCGCCTATTCCCAGGCCCTGCGCGATGTGCAATCCGAAATGCGCCTGACAGGTGGCGACATCATCTGTGACGATGTGCTCAACTGGCTGCATCGCAACAACGGGCGTCTGACCGATTTCGACGCCCTGCGCGAACGTGTCGATCTGTTCGAAGTGCCCACCGCCGACACCAGCATCATGGAGCCGAACAAAATTGGACAGCTCAGCCTCGCCGCACGATTCTTCAATATCCATGACACCTCTGAATACCTCAGCAAAGTTCGAAAATTCGACAGGTCCATAATTGAAAACTCGCTGGCGTCGCACTGGCGTGTGCGCCAAAAAAAACGCTACGACATTGAGGATGTCTCGATTTCCGTCAAGATCGACGGCGAGTTCATCAATGGGAATTACCGCCGCATCGTCGCCCCGGTCGAAACGCTTGACGGCAAGAAACTTACGCTGGTTTTTGCGAAGATCCTTGAAAACTCCGATCTTTCAAACGCCTTGCAGCGACCTTGAAGAGATGCTCGATATGGCGCCCCTCCACGGCCAGAAACGCATGTGAATTCAGCCGCCCTTCGGGCACCGGCTCGGCCCAGGTCAACGCATCGGGAATGGTCAGGGAAAACCCGTAAAGGTGATCAAATTTCAAATGCGCCTCCGGCACGATGGCATACATCCAATCGAAACTGGCCCATTTCAGCGCCGCGAGACCCTGAAGCACCTTGCCGAACGCAGCAACCAGCCTCAGGCTACCGCGGCACTGTGCTCGTAATTCCAACTCCCCAATATAGATCAATCGCCCCCGCAACGTATCCGCCAAGGGTCGTGCAAATTCGGCTATCGGATCGCTCTCGCGACCATATTGCGCCCGTGAGGTGCGTTGCAGATAGGCGGTGAAATCCTCGCCCTCAAGGTCGATGTATTTGACCCCTGAACCGCCAATCGCCTCGCCATCTTTCATCAGAAAGGCCCAGAACGCCTGGCTGCGGGTGAAATCCAACCGCGAGATCGACATCATCGGTGTCTGGTTCGCGCGACCGGTCTGCGCCACAAGCCGCTCGATCTCATCGAAATCGCTGGTCGCATGCACCTCGTAGCCGAGTTTTTCGATTTCCTCGAAAAACGGCGCCACCGATTGAAGGATCACCTGTTCTCTCATCTAATCGCGATCTGCCCGACGCCTTTTTTTCTTGTCTAGACGGCCCCAAAGCGCCATTCAAGCACAGCGACCAAAACTGCCCTGCCCTGTTGCAGCAAAGACTCCAGATCAAATCCGGCCAGCACTCCCGGCAATCACACAGCACCTTGGCAGGGAACCTTTAGCGCGCTGGCGCGTTAAACCACCAAAGGGCCATCAATGAAAATTCAATCCGCTGCGCTTCTCATCCTGGCAATCGTTGCCACAGGGTTCACCATGAAAGCCGCGCAAACCCTGCTCGCGCCGATCCTGCTGGCGTTGATGGTGGGTATTCTGTTGGCCCCGATAACATCGCGTGCCATCCATCGCGGCCTTCCTGCCCCGGTCGCAGCGGCCTTCGGTCTTGGTCTGACACTGGCCGTTGCGGTGCTCTTCATCCTGTTTCTCGAACCCCACATCAGCGCGGCAATCGCCAAGGCGCCCGTCCTGCTCCATGAGTTGAAATCAAGCGCCGAAGCCATGCAAGGGATTCTCGCCGACGTCGACAACGTAACCGAAGAAGTCGCCGCCGCGATCGACCCCGAAGCCGCCAGGAAACCCCCCGGTGAAACCTCCAAGAATGCCGCCAACGCTGCCGCCGCCGCATTGCCCGACATCTCCACCGCACTGGCCTGGGTGCCCTCGATGGGCGGTCAGATCCTGATCTTTGTCGGCACGCTGTTTTTCTTTCTGCTCAGCCGCGATGAAATCTATGATCTGGCTTGCCGCGCCTTTCGCCTCGACAGCGCCGAACGTTTCATCGCCGCCGAACAGAGAGTTTCGCGCTATCTCTTTGCCATCACCCTGATAAACATGGGTTTCGGGATTGTGGTGATGTCGGTGATGTATGTGCTCGACATGCCCGCGCCAATCCTCTGGGGCGTGCTGGCATTTGCCTTGAACTACATCCTCTATCTCGGGCCGATCATGCTCGGGCTGACGCTCTTGCTGGCCGGGCTCGTGTCGTTCGACGGGATACAGACCATCGTACCCGCCGCCATCTACTTCGCGCTCAATATGACAGAAGGACAGTTCGTCACCCCCGCGCTGGTCGGCAAACGTATGGCGATCAACCCGTTCCTGCTGTTCATGACATTGGCGGGGTTTCTCTGGCTCTGGGGGCCTGCAGGCGGAATCGTGGCCTTGCCGGTTCTTGTCTGGGGTCTCACGCTGGCCGGGCTGCGCGCCTCCAACGCCGCACATGACACCTCCCTCACAGCCGAGGTCGATGACGCCCCCTCCTGAGCCCGTCACCCTAAAGACCGGCCCCCTGACTCCACACGCCTGCCGACGCCCCCGCTCAACCCGACGCGCCGTCTGGCCCGGCCCCCGCCATCTCCGCTTCAGTGACAAAATCCTGCGCCTTGAAATTCAATGACAGGGCAAACCGATCCGCGCTCTGGCGGCTATCGGCGCGCCCATCAAGCTGGCGAGCAAAAGCCTGGATCAACTGCACTCCCAGCGACATTCCCGGTGGTGGAAAGACGTCCTCATCCTTATCTGCCTGCTTTTTCTCATCTACAGGCGCGGTCGAGTTTTCGATCCGCAGCGTCACGCGATTGTCCTCCATCTGCTCAAGCCTCACAGAAATCCAGGCGCGTCCCGAGGCATCAGGTCCGGCATATTTCAACGCATTGGTCATCGCCTCAACACACAAAAGCGCCATCGGCACCGCCTGATCGGGATAGAGCGAAACCGGATCGAGCTGTAAATCAATCTCGGGCTTTGTCGCGCCTTCAGGCACCAGCTTGCTCAGCGGTCCGATCACATCGCGCAGCAATTCATCAGCCCTGATCTGCCCCAAATCCTCGGCCTGATAGAGCCGCCGGTGCACTGTGGCCATGGAATTGACCCGCTGGTTGACATCATTCAGAGCCCGCTTGACCCCGGAATCGCGTGATCTACGCGCCTGCATGTTCACGATCGACGAGATCAGTTGCAGGTTGTTCTTCACCCGATGGTGCACCTCTTTCAGCAACACATCCTTCTCATGCATCGCGTTCAGAAGCCCTGCTTCGTCACGCACCAGAGAGTTTGCCATCTCCTGAAACTCATCGTCAATCACGCTGAGTTCCTGGGCCAGGCCCGGCGTCGGTTCGGGCAATTCACGCTGCCGCCCGAAACGCCGCATCTTGAAGGCCAGACGCCGCACCGGGCGCACCACCTGAAGCTCGATCGCGACAATCACCATGACCAGACAAACAACCCACATGATGATCGGAAACAACCCCGGCAAAGTCCACCAGCGCTTGCTGTTCGTGCTCCCGCTCAAAACCCGGGCGGTGTTTTCCCAGGCGCCCACGGCATAGACCTCTCCTTCCACCACCGGCACAACATAATAGACCCGCATCTGGCCATATTTGTTGCGCGCCACGAACGATTGCGCCCCCGATCCGACAAGATCAGACACAGGGCGATCCGCAGGCAGACGGTTTGCGGCACTCTCCAGCGACCCCGACGCGCTCAACACCGATCCATTGGAATTGAGCGTCAAAAGCTCCATCGGGCGCTCCCCGATCACGGCGTCATAATGCTCTTTCAGCCCGCGATGCGGGATCGACACGCTCAGATAACCCGCCAACGCGCCATCGTCGTCTGTGAACGGCACATTGACCTGGATGACGGGTATCCCCGAAGACCGCGCCGTCGGCGCCATCTCAATCACGCGCCGCGGGTTGAGCATCATGTCACGCACCGATGGTTCAGCCGAAAAATCGAGCCTGCGCCCGCTCGACGTACAGGTCATCACCCCGTCAGGCGGCAGGAAACCCGCAAAGACGAGTTGCCCGCCCGAACGCTCCACAACGCGGCTCAATTCCTTCGTGCAAATGTCCGGCGCCTCAAGCAACGAAGGCATCGCCGCAATAAGCCCATTGGCCGTGCCAAACGCCGCCTCGACCGCCATGCGTTCGCGCTGGGCGAATTCGGCGGTCAATCGGGTCATGTTGAGACTGTTGATATTCTTCAACTCACGCTGAAGCTGCACGGTTTGATCCACCGCAATCAGCCCCAGCGGCAAAAGCGCCAACGTCAGCATGAAGGCCAGCCTGAGCGACAGGCTACGACGCCAGTTGCGCGTCATGCCGCAGGCGTCCTCGACGTCCCGACAACCGCCCGCGTGCCCGCATCGGTCATCTCCAGCGTCTCATCGTCGTTCAGACCCATCGCCATGCTCAACGCTTCACGCCCCCGGTTGAGACGGCTCTTGACCGTGCCAACCTTCACGCCGCAAACCTCCGCCGCCTCCTCATAGGAGTATTGCAACGCCCCCACCAGAATCAGAACCTCGCGCTGTTCGGCTGGCAGGGTATCAAGAGCGGTGCGAAAATCAGCCATCTGCAACCGCCCGTCATGGTCTGGCTTCACCGACAGCCTCTCAACCATGGCGCCATCGCTGTCCTCGACCTCGCGGGCGGCCTTGCGGCGCTGCGAATAAAAGGTATTGCGCAGAATGGTGAACAGCCAGGCACGCATGTTGGTGCCTTCCTGAAACTTGTCAAAGTTCGTCCACGCCTTCAGCACAGTGTCCTGCACAAGATCATCCGCCTGCGCATCATTGCGCGACAGGCTCATCGCAAACGCGCGCAGTGCCTTCATGTGGCTGACCAACTCAGCCTTGGCATCGCGCCGTTTCATTTGTCGGCCCCTTCATCGGCCCCGTCATCGCCCATACCGTGATCGGGTGGCGCATTCGCTATCGGCACCTCGATTTCGTCAAGTTTATTGAGCAACTGCAACAGCTGCGGCGGCAGCTCCGAGGCCGCATCTTCCTCGAACACCCGCCGCAGGTTCTCATCAATCTGCGCGTTTATCTTTGCTTTATTCGGTCGATTAGGCACAGTTCACCTCTTGCTCGTGTCGATATGGCATGGCCATCCTGCCTGTCATTGGGCGGAAAAAATACATATTCTTTGGAACAAACGCGATACCCCCTGCGTTTGTTCCAAAGAATATCTCAAAACTGGAGAAAAAAGTGACCAAACCCTCACGCCCTTCCCTGTCTCTCTCCGATCTGATTGCACCCGAGCTGCCCTATCTGCGCCGCTACGCGCGTGCCCTGACCGGCGCTCAAGACAGCGGCGACCGTTACGCAGCGGCCACTCTAGAAGCTATCCTGACAGATCCCAGCGCCTTTGACGCTTCCAAATCTGGTTCGCGGGCCGCGCTCTTTCGGGTGTTCCATGATCTCTGGATCAGCTCGGGCCAACCCGCCGGCGATAGCGATGGTGATGTTTTGCACGCCCGCGCGCACTCGCATCTCTCCAGCCTCACCCCCAACACCCGCGAGGCATTGCTGCTCAACACCGTCGAAAGCTTCGCGGTCGAATCCATTGCCGACATCATGCGCATCGACACCAGCGAGGCCCAGGAGTTGATCGAGATCGCCCGCGAAGAGATGCAGAAAGCGGTGCAGGGCCGGGTGATGATCATCGAAGACGAAGCGATCATCGCGATGGACCTCGAAGGCATCGTCTCGATCATGGGGCATCACGTTACCGGCATCGCGCGCACCCGCGCCGCGGCGGTCGAGATGGGTCTCAATGACCGCCCCGATCTGATCCTCGCTGACATCCAACTGGCCGATAATTCCAGCGGTATCGACGCAATCAACGATCTGCTGCCCGATCTCGGTGATATCCCGGTGATCTTCATCACCGCTTTCCCCGAGCGCCTACTCACCGGCGAACGCCCCGAACCGGCCTTCCTGATCGCCAAACCTTACGAGCCCGAACAAGTTGTCTCGGCCGTCAGCCAGGCAATGTTCTTCGCCTCGACCGAAACCCTCACACGCTGAACCACAACAAGCGGCCATCAGTAGTGTAGCGCGAAAAAAAGACCCGCCCAGGCATCACGCCGGGCGGGCCTTCCTTCGACAGGATATCTGCGCGCCTACGAGGTGGCTAAGGCGTTCGACATCCCGACGTTTGTTCGCACGACCATGCGCCCAACTCAGGGCGTCTTGCCGCGCAGCGCCCGTGCCACCATCGCGATGACAAACAGAACGATGAATACAAAGAACAGTATCTGCGCGATACCGGCCGAGGCGCTGGCAATGCCGCCAAAGCCAAACAGGGCCGCAATCAACGCGACGACGAGGAATGTAAGTGCCCAACCAAGCATGATGGTTCTCCTTTGAAAGTTTCGGGTCGGTTATTGTCTTCGCAAGATCAACCCGCCCATGGCGGTTTTGTTCCCGCCAACGACAGAACTCGGCCCAAAAACAAACTGATAGAAAAAGATACCCCCGCCCCGCCCGCACCACAGGCCGGCGCTATATGAAGGGCCGACTCTCTGGCAGAGACGCATCCGACCCCGCCAACGCGATCATCGCCTCGCGATCAATCACCCGAAGCCAACCTTTCGACCAATCGACAATGTCTTTCTCGCGAAGCCGCGTCAGGGTCTTGTTGGTATGCACCAATGACAGGCCCAACGCATCGGCCAGATCCTGCTGGCGAAACGGCAGCGGGGCCGCGCCATCATCCGCCCGCAACAAATCCACAGCCGCCGCCCGATTATATAGGCGCAACAACCCCCAGGTGATCCGCCCCATCGCGTCCTGCTGACCCACCGACGTCAACGCCTCGGCCACCATGTATTCGTCAACCGCCGCCATCCATGTCAAATCATAACTCCGCCCCGGCGAGTTGCGAAACAGCTTCCAGAGGCTGGCGCGGTCGAACACACAAAGCTTCATGTCGGTACTCGCCTCGACAGAATACTGAACTTCGCCCATCACCGCCGCCTGAAGTCCCAGAAAATCGCCCGGAAACACGAAATTGATCACCTGCCGCTCGCCTTCCGGCAATGTCTTGTAACGTATGCCCAGACCCTCGCGCACAGTGAAAAGCTGGGGCACCTTCGCGCCTACAGCCAGAAGCGGCGTGCCCGCCTCGATCTGCATCTCGCCCGCCTTGAGCGCCTGCGTTACCTCGAAATCCTCCGGCGAAAACGCAGCCAGCGCCGCATGCTCGTGCAGCGGGCAATCGCGGCATTTCAACATCGAAAGTTTCTTCATTCCATATGTCACAGTTTAAAGCGCTGCTCCTCTGTTTAGCGTATGGATGTTTCGACTCAATATGAAAAAGCCTGCGCGTTGGCGAAACAAAACCTCTGCGTCAGGCTGCAACCCCTTGGAAAACCGTCATGTTCAATTCATGGATCATTGATCCGGATCCCATCATCTCATTGGATATTGTCGAAATCCTCCAACAACAATTTGCTCATTTAATCCCGAAAGTCTTCAATTCCTCACGCGAAGCACTCGACTGCGGCGATACCCTACCTGCGCTCGCAATCGTGCGCGCAAGGCGTGAAGACACGTCGCTCTGTTGCCTGCTCGATCGTCTGAACAGCGCGCAAACGCCGCTGATCCTGCTCGAACCCGCGACACCTTTGCTTGCAGGCACCTACATCCAATCCGTGCCGCTCCCCTTCACCAGCGATCACATCATCACCGCTCTCATTTCGCTTTATGACGCGACGCAAATGCCGATCCTTCAGCCAACCCTGCGCTGAACGCTTCCGCCAAAGGGGGCGTCTGGGCATTGCGATGCATTTCCGGGTCTGCACCCCCATGCGCCTTTTGCCCGACCTGCCCCGCATCCGCGATTACCTCGCGCGCGATCAGACAGAGACCGGCGAAGCCGAACCACACTGAGGCCAGTATCAACCCGGCCAACGCAGGCGAAAGCCCCGCCTCACGCAGCCCGGCAAACCCGGCGAAACTGGCAAAGCCCGCACCAACGGCAGCACAGACCCAGACCAGAACCGAGAAAACGGCCCGACGCGCACCGCGCCGGACCTTGCTTTGAATACCTTCCAGCATCGCGTTATCGGCGATGGCTGATGTAACCCAGAACAAAGCCGATCCCGGCCGCAATCGCGGTCGCGGTCATCGGTTGCGCGCGCACCGCGTCTTCGGCCTGGCGCGACAGGTCAGCCGCACTCTTGGCCGCCGCCTGGGTGCGATGGGTAAATTCTTCGCGCGAACGTTCGGCAAAATCACCGGCGCGCTGCTTTGCAAAATCCGACATCGTCTGGCTCAGCGCCGCGATATCCGCGCGCAGGGTTTCCAGTTGTTCGGTGACGTCTTCGCTCGACGTTGCTTTCGCATCTCTGGCCATGAGTATCTTCCTCGTATTGATTTCTGTTACCCTATCAATGCGCCAGACCGCTTTCTGTTCCATGGAAAACTTTCTTATCCCCCGCACAGGCCCACCCCCACGTGCCCACCGGAACCAACCTGCTTATCATCAGTTTCGTATCAAAGCCTCCTTGCCTTCCTCCGGAGCATTCTGAACAATGTACATAGCAACCCCCCGCGCCGTTTCGTCTTCCCGGACGCGCAAGAAAGGAGCCGTCGTCTTGTCCCCTGACAGCCCTTTTCCCAACCCGACCAGCGACGAAATCGAACACGTCGCGCCCGATGACCTGCGCGTGCTGCTCACCGCCGCCGAAGCCTTCCCCCACTTTGAAAGCCTTTTTCTGGGCGCGCGCGAACAGATCACCGCGGGCTTTCGCGTCTTTGATCCCGAAACCCGGCTGCATTCCGACGCCGCCCGCGCCTTTGGCGAAACGTGGTTCGACCTGATCGTTGCCGTGCTGAAACGTGGTGTGCGCATCCGCATCAGGCTGGCCGATTTCGACCCGGTCAACCGCGCCGACATGCACCACCGTACCCACCGCTGCGTGCGACAACTCAACGAGGCGGCTCAGGCCTCCGGCGCGCCCCAGCTTCTCGATGCAAAAGCCATCACCCATCCCGCGCGCTCAAGCCTCTGGCACCGGCTGCTGTTTTATCCCGGCCTGCGCCGTAAACTCGCCGCGCATTGCCAATCACTCAATGCGCTGCCTGCCGATGAACGCGTTGCGTGGCTGCAAAACGCGCCGCTGCTGGCCGATCTGCTTACCAACGCCCAATCCGCGCACCCGGTCAGCGCGCGCAACACCTGCCTGCCGCTGCTCATTCCCGGCAGCCATCACCAAAAGCTCGCGGTGTTTGATCGCTCCCGTCTCTATGTCGGCGGGCTTGATCTCAACGACCGACGCTTTGACGGCCCCGCGCATGATCGCGCCTCGGATCAGACCTGGCACGATGTCCAACTCAGCCTGACTGGCCCGATTGCCGCCACTGCCGAAGACCACCTTCTGGCGTTCGAGGCCGAAACCGCCGGTCTGCGCGCGCCCGCGCCGCGCCCCGGCCTCTTGCGCACAATTTCCGCCGCCGTGCCGCGCGGCCTGCCGCGTATCGGCCCACAGCCGGTCACACGCGAAATCCGCACGCGATTGCTCGATGAAATCGCCTGCGCCGAACGGCTGATCTATCTCGAAACACAATTCTTGCGTGATCTCTCAATCGCGCGCGCCCTTTGCACCCGCGCCCGCGCCTGCCCGACACTTCAACTGATCACCATCCTGCCCGCTGCGCCCGATGATGTCGTGTTCGAGGGAAGCACAGGTCTCGACGCCCGTTTTGGCGAATATCTTCAGGCCCGCTGCGTGACGATGATCAAACAGACGTTCAAGGATCGCGCGGTGCTGATCGCACCGGCCAAACCGGAATCGGCCCATGACGATCCTTGTGATTTCGATCTCGGCGGCGCCCCGCTGGTCTATGTTCACGCCAAAGTCGCAACCTTCGACAACAGCTGTGCGATCATCGGTTCAGCCAACCTCAACGGGCGCAGCCTGAACTGGGATACCGAAGTGGCCGTGGCGATGACCCACCCCGAAACGGTCGCCGACATCCGCACCCGGCTTATGCGCCACTGGCTACCCGACTCCGCCGAAGCCGCCAGCACCGAGATCGAAACAGCCGCAGGAATCTGGCGCGCCCTCGCGGCTCGCAACGCCGGTGTTGCCCCGGACAAGCGCACCGGATTCCTGATGCCCTTCCCGCTAGAGCGGGCGCGCAAATTTGGCCGTTGGGTGCCCGGAATTCCCCATGAAATGGTCTGACCAACACAAAAAAACGCCCGAAGATCAAATCTCCGGGCGTTCGCCATTCCATTTCTTGCGCTAAGGGCGCTGTTCTGTTCAGGCCATACCTTTTGTGGCTCGCGGCCCAAAGATCAGCCAGAGAACAAAGCCAACAACAGGCAGCAGAATCACCAACAGGCTCCACAGCACTTTCGAACCCGTGCTGGCGCTTGATCCGACAATCGAAACGATCGCCCAAATATCCAGAACCAGAACCAGCAGGCTCCCCAGACCGGTTATCTCAAACATCGGTTTTTCCTTTCGCGTTTAGTGCGCTCTGCAAGGGTAACTCGCGGGCGCCGGGTTTGTTCCACCCGGCACGCATGTCGTATCCATCCGCTTGACTGCTGCTCAGAAAAAACGCGCGCCCACGTCGCCGCTCAGATAGCTGAACCGCCCGTTACAGACCGTCGCCGCAATCTGCATCGTCCCGGCGTCCAGAACTACGAAATCGGCCCTCTTGCCCGGCGCCAGAACACCGCGATCTTCCAGCCCCAAAAGCCGCGCCGGCCCGGCCGAAATCAAACCCCAGGCCGTGGCCAGATCACATACCCCGGCACTCACCAGAAACAGCGCCGCGCGTCGCAACGAAGGATAGTGATAATCCGAGGCCAGCGCATCACACAGCCCCATCGCAACCAATTCATGCGCCGCAACATTGCCGTTATGCGAGCTGCCCCGCATCACGTTGGGCGCGCCCATCACAATGCCGTCGCCGCCCGCCCGCGCCGCCTCTGCCGCCTCGCGTGTCTCGGGGAATTCGGCGATTTTCACGCCACGCGCCGCCCATGTCCTGCGCTCCTCTGCGCTGCGGTCATCATGGCTGCCCATGCGCACGCCGCGCGCGCGCAATCGCGCCGCCAACCCGTCCATCGCCTCCGGCATTTCGTCACGCCGCCCATGCAGCTCGTGCATCAGCTTTAGCAGAGCCTCGGGGCTGCGACCGGATTTCAGCGCCGTCCCGGTCAACCGCTTGGGCATCTTGCCCGCCGCCAACCGCTCATGCGGGACATGATCGTTGAACACCACATATTCGACACCGTGGCGCGCCACCATCTCTTCAAACGCGCCGTAATCGTCAAGCATCAGGATCTCAAACCGCAGTTGCGCGTGCAGGTCGCTGACAACCCGCTCCTGCGCACCCGCCAACGCCACCAGCATCGCCTCGCCAAAATCCGCACCGCGCAGTCCCCCCTCCCAGCTATAGAACTGCGCCAGAACGGCGGTGGTTATCCCATTGCCGGCCAATTCGGCTTCGGCGGCGATCAGCCCGCCTTCCATGTCCTTCATCGCGCCCCGTCGCGGCGCAAGATGGCGCTCGAACCCGTCGCCATGCATATCCACGATCCCGGGCAGAACCAGATACCCGCTCAGATCCACCGCGCGCCCGCAGCGGTCCTCACAAATCCGCCCATCCCTCAGGCCAAGCGTGCCCTGCCCCATACCGGTTGGCCAAAGAATTTCCGCCCCGACAAGATGCATCTCAAGGCTCATCACTCATGCCCCAGCAAGACGTCGCTCATCTCAAGCTCGTGGTCGAATTGGCCCTTCGCCAGGAATTCCAGAACCTGCGCAATCACCAGCGGGTTGTTCATCAGAAAGGTATGCGTCACTGGCAACACCAGATGATCCTTCATTCCTGCCACCTTGGTCGAAGCAACCGACACCTTGCCGTCATCCGGCCCCTTGAGGATCATCGAGTAAATCGGGCTGAGCGAACGGTTCCCGGCGATCACTCCCAACTCGAACTTCACCGGTCCCAGTCGCTGAGGCAGCGCATCAGGCCCCGTTCCAAGCTGCAACCCAGCCGGGCCATTGACCCAACCAAACACCTCCCAATCGCCAAACTTGTCAACAAGTTCCGAGCCATGGTTGGGCGGCGCCAGCATCACCACCTTGCCCAGATTGCGCGGTGTATGCGTCTCCAGCCACGTGCGCACCAGAATGCCCCCCATCGAATGGGTAACAAAATGCACCCTCTGCGCGCCGCATTGATCCACCGCGCGCGGCAATGTCATCACGATCAGCGTCAGAATGGATTCCTCGGTCGATGGATATCCCGGTCGCACAACCTGATACCCCTCGCGCTCCAACACCTCCTCCATCACGGCAAACGAGCTTTCGGTGCGCGCCAACCCATGCAGCAAAACCACACAGTCGGCCCGCGCCAGCGCAGGCAAGAACACAAGAAGAAGGATCAATATCCGCATGAGGCTTGAGATAGGCGCAAACCACGGCATAGAAAAGGCGTTATGTCACCGCACCGCCCCATCCGCCTCGCCACCCGCGCCCTGATCGTCGATCAGGGCAAACTCCTTCTGGTCAATGCCTTCCCCGGCCCACAGGCGACGCTTTGGTGCGCGCCCGGCGGCGGCGTCGAACCCGGCCAATCGCTCCCCGAGAACCTGGCCCGCGAAGTGCATGAAGAAACCGGCCTGACGATCCGCGTCGGCCCGCCCGCCCTGATCAACGAGTTTCACAGCCCCGCCGACGGGTTTCATCAGGTCGAAATCTTCTTTCGCTGCACCGTCACAGCAGGCACCCTGACCGACGATTGGTGCGACCCCGAAAACATCGTCACCCGCCGCCGCTGGTTCACCCGCGACCAGATGGCAGAGATCCGCTTCAAACCCGACAGCCTGCCAGATGCCGCCTTCACCCGTGGCATGGGCTATGATCCGCTCGAATTAATCACCAAGCCCTGAGCGCCGCCCTTGGCTGAGTGACACAGCAACACCCCCCAAGACCAGCATTGAGGCAAGGATCAGCCGCAGGCTCACGTCTTCGCCCAAGAATACGACGCCACCCACCACTGCGATCACCGGCACGCTCAATTGTATCACTGCCGCGCGCGACGCACCCAGCGTCGGCAGCACCCCATACCAAAGCGCATAGCCTAAGCCCGATGTCACCGCCCCCGACACAATCGCCAAGAACACCCCCATCACATCCGCCCCGTCAGGCAAAATCAGCCACACAAAAACGCCCACAGGCGCCGCAAAAAGGAAATTTCCCGCCGTCGTGCCCAACGGGTCTGCTGCGCGCCGACCGATCAGCGAATAAATCCCCCACCCCAGCGCCGCCACCAGCATCAAAGCCGACCCGCCAAGGTTCACCGTTACTTCGCCCACCGGCCACATGAGATAACACAAACCGGCAAAGCTGACCCCCGCACCGACCCAGCGCCTCGGCGGGATCACCTCGCGCGCAATCACTGCGCCTGCAAACATCGTCACCTGCACACCACCAAACAGGATCAGCGCCCCAACCCCGGCCGCAATACTGACATAAGCAAATGAAAACCCCAGCATATAGAGCGCCAGCGTCACCGGCCCGCCCCATCCCGGCCAGCGCCAGACACGGCCTTCACCTCGCCGCACCACCAAAAGCGTCAAGACAAGCGCACCAGCGATCAGCCGAATGGCTGCAAAACTCGCAGGACCAGTCTCGCCCCCTTCCAGTGCCCAGCGATTGAGCACCGAATTGGCCGCAAATGCCACCATGGTCAGCGTGGCCAGCAAAAACATTCGCATGATTTAATATGGGTCTTTCGCGCTGCGGTCATTCGACAAGCTCGCTTGCGTGCGCGCCACCAACGCTTCAATCGCATCGGCCAAATGCACGGCATCAATTGCCTCGTCACCCCGCGCCTCGCGCAGTTTATGCGCCGCCATCAATACATCGGCGTGGCTGCACCCCGCAGGTGGCTCAAACCGGTAGCAGGCCAATTCAATAAGCAACCCTAATGGATCCTTGAAATAGATCGAATCCATAAAACCGCGATCCTTCACGCCCGAATGGCCGATCCCGCGCGCCTCCAACCGTTCAATCGCCTGCAAGAACACGGCCCGGCTCACATTGAACGCCAGATGATGCACACAGCCCGGCTCGGTCGGCGTGCGTCGCTTGTCCGCCTTGCGTGTCTCATCGGTAAAGACGGTGATCAACCGCCCGTCGCCGGGATCGAAATACAAATGCCCTTCGCCCGGATTGTCCAGATTTGGCTGTTCAAAAACAAACGGCATCCCCAAAACACCTTCCCAGAAATCAATCGACGTCTGTCGGTCTGCCCCGGTCAGCGTAATGTGATGCACGCCCTGAACTTGAAGTTTCTGCATATCGCACCTCCTTTGCCGCCCCAAGATAAGCCCCGGCGCACGCCCTGTCCTCCCCCACCGGCGCGCGTATCCTGCGCATCAAAGCGCAGAAAATGCCTTCGGATAGATCAACGCCCCCTCCGGCGCATCCTCGCCCGGCCCCGCCAACAGCGTATGTTCGACCGGATAAGGCGAGGTCAGCCGCGCCGCCCTTGCCTGCGAAAACCCGGCGCGCTCATAAAACGCCACCTCGCCCAACACGACCACGCGCTGCCCGGCAATGCGCGCCCATTCGCTCACCATGCCACACATCCTGCGCCCGATTCCGCGCCCGTGATGATCGGGATGCACCGCCACCGGCGCCAGACAAAGCCACCCCTTGGGCTTTTGAAACGCCGACAGCGCAACGTAGCCGACGATCTCGCCATCCTGCGCAACAACGCTTTCCCCGGCGATGTCCCCGGCCTTGCGAAGGGCGCGCACCAACCGCGCCTCGCTATCGTCGGGAAACGCGGCACACAGCACAGCCTCGACTGCCGCCTCCTCGCCGCGTTGCATCTCGCGCATGAAATCCATTGTGTTTTTCCTTTTGGGCCGTGTCTCTCAACGCGACACTGCGCCATTTCAAACCGGCAAGCCATGCGAAGTAAAGTAAGAGCGCCACCCCGACACATCTCACATAAAGAAAAGGGGGTGTCCGCATACCGTGTTGGCTCGAAATTCGGGCTTTCCTGATTTGGCTATTACTTTAGCTCTGCCAACACCACCGTATTGCCGTCCGGATCGCTCAATTGCGCGAACAACGCAAAATCACCGACAACAATCTGACCCACTTTCAGACCAGCTCTCACCAGCCGCTCGTGCTCGGCGGCAAGGTCGCTCACTATCAATGTCATCGAACCGTGACCTGCCTCATCAGGGTTGGAAACGAGCTGAAAGCCAGCATCCTGTCCGTGATGCCATTCCTTGAGGCCGTCCATGGGGTCGACGTCGTTGCGTCGACCAAATAGCTCCTGATACCAATCAGAACTCGACCGGATGTCAGTGCAATTCAATTGAGCGTAGATCTTGAGTAGCGTCATGCAGTGAGCTTCCCACAATGAGGCTACCAAAGCAACTTTGGGCTCGGAAGTAGACATTGCTCGGATCGAAGGCTTACGATGCGCGGACAAGCTCCGCCGGTTGCACCCCCGTTATTCGCACTTCCAACCACCGTATGTAACCGTCGAGGTTCTTCGTGGCCGGCCCGCAGAAGGGCTTGATAAACCTTTTGTAGCAGGCGTGGAGCGAATTCACGTTCTGAATGTGATAGCAGCCCGAGGCCACGCGCGTTCCAGGCTTGCTGCCGACTACGACATGCTCGAGTCCGTGCGCTGCGGCGAGGTCCTCGTAGCCATTGCCGCGGTCCGAGCAGAGCACTGCGTCGCTCGGCATCAAAGGCGCCATCGCGAGTTGTATGGTCGCGGCTCGACGATCCGGCAGCCTCTGAAATAGATGAGATCCGCCACGATCAACTACGGTGAGAATGGGGAGCTGCCACCTCGAGAGACCCCGCATCATCTTCAGTCCCTTCGTTGTGAAATCCTCCCACCGCGGGCGCGGCGGGGGCGGAGTTTTCTTGGGATCGGCGATGTGGCGGACCCATTCGCGCGATCCCTTCCGAGACTCCCGCTGGTAGGTCTCGTCGGCCTCGATAATGCCGGCGAAGCTCATGGGCGAGCTGCTGCGAATGATGGAGAACACCAACATCCGCCAGCGCCAGACCGTATATTTATTGATCCCCAGTCGACGTGCGAGCTTGCGCACGGACAGCGGCACGGAGCTACCAAGCATGTCCTGAAGAACGACCATGAAGAGATCCGGGCGGTGAATGCGGCCGATAACTGATCCCGTCCGCCCTGAATAGGTTTTCAAACATCCCTTGCAGCGATAGCGCTGGACCTTGGTCCGCGTTCGACCCCATCTCTGGCGATCGACACCGCCGCAGAACGGGCATGTCTCGTCATTCGTCGTGCGCGCTTCGATCTCTGAGATCGCTGCCGTCTGTCGTCGCAGAGCCATAAGCTTGGCCTGCGCGCCCTCAATCTGAACTGGGCTCAGATCGCTCAGTCTTGCCAAGAACCGGGAGAAGTCTCGATGTTGCATGTGCCGCGTCCCCTGCGTCAGAGAAGAGGATATTGGCTCTTTCCTGGAATCCAGAAACACGCCAACACGGTTTGCGGACACCCCCAAAGAAAAAGGGCGCCCCAATCCGGAGCGCCCTTCTATTGTCTGACGGTGATCCCTCTCGGCAGGTTTTCTTTCAGAAAATCGCCGGTCGGGAAGCCAGAATTCGCAAGAGCGAATTCGACTTACATCATGCCGCCCATGCCGCCCATGCCGCCCATGTCGGGCATGCCGCCGCCTGCGCCTGCGCCTTCTTTGGCGGGCTTGTCGGCAACCATGGCTTCGGTGGTGATCAACAGACCAGCAATCGAAGCGGCATCTTCCAGAGCGGTACGAACCACTTTGGCAGGGTCAATCACGCCGAATTTGAACATGTCGCCATATTCTTCGGTCTGCGCGTTGAAGCCGAAGGTCACATCGTCGCTCTCACGGACTTTGCCCGCAACAACAGCACCATCAACACCGGCGTTTTCGGCGATCTGACGCAGCGGCGCTTCAAGTGCCTTGCGAACAATGGAGATACCATTGGTCTGGTCGGAATTTGCACCTTCCATACCATTCAGAGCTTTGCCAGCCTGAACCAGCGCAACACCACCACCGACGACAACACCTTCTTGAACAGCAGCGCGAGTCGCGTTCAGAGCATCGTCAACACGATCCTTGCGCTCTTTCACTTCAACTTCGGTCATGCCGCCAACCTTGATAACAGCAACACCACCGGCCAGTTTGGCCACGCGCTCTTGCAGTTTCTCACGGTCGTAATCGGAGGTGGTTTCTTCGATCTGGGTGCGGATCTGGGCAACACGTGCTTCGATCTCGGCCTTCTCGCCAGCGCCATCAACGATTGTGGTTTCGTCTTTGGTGATCTGGATTTTCTTGGCAGTGCCAAGCATGTCCATGGTCACGTTTTCAAGCTTCATGCCCAAGTCTTCGGAGATCACCTGACCACCGGTCAAAATGGCGATATCTTGCAGCATGGCTTTACGACGATCGCCAAAGCCCGGTGCTTTAACAGCCGCGATTTTCAGACCGCCACGCAGTTTGTTAACCACGAGAGTGGCAAGCGCTTCGCCTTCCACGTCTTCAGCAATGATCAGCAGCGGCTTTTGCGACTGGATCACCGACTCAAGCAGCGGAACCATGGCTTGCAGCGACGAGAGTTTCTTCTCGTGCAGCAGCACCATGCAGTCTTCCAGCTCGGCAATCATCTTGTCCGGGTTGGTGACGAAATACGGGCTCAGGTAGCCGCGATCAAATTGCATGCCCTCGACAACAGTGGTTTCTGTTTCCAGACCCTTGTTCTCTTCGACGGTGATCACGCCTTCGTTGCCAACTTTTTGCATCGCGTCTGCGATTTGCTGACCGATTTCGGCTTCGCCGTTGGCCGAGATGGTGCCAACCTGCGCAACTTCGGCGCTGTCGGTCACATCGCGTGCGGCGGCTTTGATACCTTCCACAACTTTCGAAGTGGCCAGATCGATTCCACGCTTGAGATCCATCGGGTTCATGCCTGCAGCAACGGCTTTGAGGCCTTCACGCACGATGGCCTGGGCCAGAACGGTTGCTGTGGTGGTGCCGTCGCCGGCTTCGTCATTGGTACGGCTGGCGACTTCTTTCACCATTTGTGCGCCCATGTTCTCGAACTTGTCTTCAAGCTCGATCTCTTTGGCGACAGTAACACCGTCTTTTGTGATGCGCGGGGCACCGAAGGATTTGTCGATCACCACGTTGCGGCCTTTGGGGCCCAGCGTGACTTTAACCGCGTCGGCGAGAATGTTCACGCCTTTCAGCATACGGTTGCGGGCATCGGTGTCGAATTTGACGTCCTTAGCAGCCATTTTTCTTGCTCCTAACTTGAAATTTCAGATGCGTAAGATGGGCGATTTGCCCACCGTCACAGCAGCTCAGGCAATAATGCCCATGATGTCGGATTCTTTCATGATCAGCAGCTCTTCGCCGTCGATCGTGATCTCCGTGCCCGACCATCTGCCGAACAGAATCCGGTCGCCAGCTTTGACGTCCATTTTTACCCGGTCGCCGTCATCGTCGCGTGCGCCTGCGCCCACAGCAATAACTTCGCCTTCCGCGGGTTTTTCCTTGGCGCTGTCGGGAATGATCAGCCCACCCTTGGTTTTTTCGTCGCCTTCCACGCGGCGGATAAGCACGCGGTCATGAAGCGGTGTAAATGCCATTTTTATGGCTCCTCTGAGACTATCGTTTCTCCCAAGACCTGCCCGCCTGAAAGCACGGGCACGGCCATTAGCACTCAGCAGTCACGAGTGCTAACGGCGTGTAGTTAAGGACCACACCAGAGCGAGTCAAGCGTCGTGCAGCAAGTTTTTCGTCCTTGCCGGACAATCCTCGCTCCTGCACTTCGCGGCCACGGCACGAACGGCCCTGGATTTGCCTGACATAGCCCGCTCAGGCACGACAAAACCCGGGCAAACGTCACCTTCCGTCCTCTTCCGCGACACGAAAGCGCACCCGCCACGCGCCATGCCAACAAATCCGTTGGCCCGCCCCGTGAAACTCACTACCTATACGTCAACACCGTTCATTCGAAAGACCTGCCCTTGCGCTTCCTTACGCTTCTTCTTCTCCTGCTGGCCGCTCCGCTGCACGCGTTTGAGTGCGGCGGCACCAACCTGCTAACCACGTTAGAGCCGACCAAACTCCGCGCGCTTGAACAAAAGGCCGAAAACACCCCGTTTCACACCGGCATCTTCTGGCGCGCCACCAAGGGCGAAACCGAGCTTACCATCTTTGGCACCTACCATTTCCGACACGCCCAAACCGACCAGCAGATCGCCGCGCTGCTGCCCTTTGCCCGCGCCGCCGATACCGTCTGGTTCGAAATGAACCATGATGATCTCAACCGCTTTGAGAAACTCGGCACGAGCGATCCCTCGCTCATGTTCATCACCGATGGCCCGACGATCCCCGAAATAATGGACGAGGCCGATTGGCAACGCCTGCTTACCCGCGCGGCTGCGCTTGGCATTCCCTCCTTCATGGCGGCCAAGTTTAAACCGATCTTCCTCGCCATGATGCTCGGCTCCAGCCCCTGTCAGATGCGCGCCCAGGCATTGGGCGACAAAGGCATCGACGCAAAACTCGCCCGCCTGCTCGATGCCGAAGGGCTCGATACCCGCTCGATCGAAGACGCCACCACCCTGATGACATTGCTCGACAGCTTCAGCCCAGCAGAGCAGGTGGCAATGATCAAACTCTCGCTTGATCTGCCGCAAGACCCGGATGATCTCCAAGCCACGTTGCTCGCCCTCTACCAAGAGGGCAAGGTCGCGCTCCTTTGGGAATATGGCCGCATGCTTTCGCTCGAACATGGCGGGCCATCGGCCGAAAGCGATTTCGACCGTTTTGAGCAAGCCCTGCTCACCGGTCGCAACCGCAACTGGGTCGAAACGGTCACCACCGAAATGACCGGCACACATGCCTTCATCGCCGTCGGCGCCGGGCATCTGCCTGGACATAACGGCCTCTTGAATCTTCTGGCCGAGCATGGCTTTACAATCCAGCGGCTTACGCTCAATTGACCCCAAAAGGTCAAGGCGCATGGCAATCCGTTGTCGCGTCCCTCGACCCCTCCACAGTTTTCCCGATATTCCCGATGGCCTGCCCGCCATCGCGGCGTCTCCCCAAAAGGTAATCTCATGCAAATTCAGGCCAACGGCATCACCCTCGAAGTTCAAGACCACGGCAATCCAGACGATCCCGCGCTGATCCTGATCCGCGGCCTCGGTACGCAATTGGTGCACTGGCCCGGCACCCTGATTCAGGGGCTCGTCAAATCCGGGCTGCGCGTCATCACCTTTGATAACCGTGATGTCGGCCTCAGCCAGCGTTGCCCGGCACCCGATGTGCCCGACGACCCCGATGCGATCAAAACCCGCATCGAGTCCGGCCAAGACATCGCCCCCGCCTATACGCTCGAAGATATGGCGAATGACGTGATCGGCCTGCTGGACGCGCTTGAGATCGTGCGCGCCCATATCTTTGGCATTTCCATGGGCGGCGCCATCGCCCAGATCCTCGCCATCCACCATGGCGACCGCCTGCTTACCGACACCATCGTGATGACCGCCTGCCGCCCGCTCATCGCGCGCGCCAACCGCGCCGCCTTCCTGCCCAGCCTTCTCGCCTACCCCGCAACTCTGGAGCAGGCGCAAGACAACCTCGTCGGGGAATATGCCGCTTTTGGCTCGCCCGCCTACCCCATGCCCGAGAAAGATATCCGTGGCCTTGCCCGTCTCGTCTGGTCGCGCGGCTCGGATGTGGCGGGCGTCAACCGACAGCTTCTGGCCACCATGGCGTCGCCTGACCGACGCCCCGATCTCGGGGCCGTCACCACCCCCTGCCTCGTGATCCACGGCGTCGATGACGCATTGATCCCCGAGGAACACGGCGCCGAAATCGCCGCCCATATCCCCGGTTCCGAATATCACGCGATCAAGGGCATGGGGCACATCATCACGCCGCTTCTCGCGCCCGAGATCATCTCGCTGGTCAGCGATTTCATCCGCCGCCAGAGTTAACCCATCTGCGTTAACCCATCTGCCCTTCGCTGCGCGCGCCATCTTCGGCGCGTGCCTGCGTCGGCACGGGGAAAACCATGTCATACGCCCAGTTATAGACAAACGCATAAACGAAATAGAATACCGCGAAGGACACATCCATCACGAAGGCTGCAAACCACGTAATCTGAAGATACCAGGCGATGAACGGCATCAGAACAAGCAACAGCCCGATCTCAAACAACGCCGCATGAAATACCCGCAACACCAGCGTCTTTCGCACACTCCCGCGCCAGCGCAGCATCGCGCGATCAAACAAGACGTTGAACGCATAATTCCACAAAGTTGCCAGCGTCGCGCTGCCAATGGCCACCACCCCTAGATGCTCAATCGGTGTCTCAAACACCCACGCGCCCAGGGGCATGATGATGATCAACCCGATGATCTCAAACGAAATGGCGTGGCGAATTCGGTCTTTTCTGGTGCGCATGACGGCCCCCTGTAAATCGTCGGGTCGTCCCGCATGCATGGCCCGTATCGGGGGAGGTCGTCCTCACTTGCCCTGAGAAATAGCACCTTCATGGCAAGTTTCAACCACCCGCTTCAAAGACGCGTCAAACCGCCTCTCGCCCTGCCGGGCTCAGGGCGTAAACACCCTTCTCCACCTTCTCGAACCAGCCATAGTGATTGTCGCGCATCATCGTCGTGGCCCGCGCCACCCCCGTCGCCTTGGCCACCGCCGCGCCCCGGCTTGCGCCATGCTCGGCCAGATACACGGCACAGCGCAGCGCGCCCTGTCGATACGCCGTCACAATCGTTTCACGCTTCATCCCGCCCAGGTTCGGATCGCCCTCGCGGCCCGCGAACTCCTTGAGCAACGCCGCCTTGCGCCGCTTTGATTTGCGCGGCTGAAACGGCAGCGGATCGCAATGCGCCTTCACTTCCCCGGTTTTCATCTGCACCGAAAGAACGCCAACCCCAAGCCGCTTGCACAGGCCCACGTTGCCCTTGAAAGCACGCCAACCCGACTTGCCCTTCCAACGCGGCACGGCGACATAGACGGTATCGCTCACCGCTTGGCGCGCCACCGCCTGCTGCAACAGGGTTAGCGAAAAGCCGGTTTTCAACTCGACAATCAACGGCTCTTCGTCACCGCGCAGCGCTACAACATCCGCTGCGCCGACCTCGCCCTTGACGACATAGCCCAGCGTTTCAAGCCAGGCTTTCACCGGCGGATAGAGATCAGTTTCGCTCATACGGCTCATGGCCGCACTCTACCCGGATTTGGCGCTGCGAAAACCCTTGTCGGGCGCATCCCCGACCGCAGCGTTAACCATTTTCGCGCCAAGTCAGCCTGAGTCAGACGGCAGCCGCCCGGCAGACACAAAACAGCCGCGAGTCACCCCCCGATTTTGCACCCCACAGAGGCCTTCATCTGTCTTACCGTTGAGTTAAGGACACAGATGCTGCGCTGCGGCAATTTTGTAGTTTCCGCCGCGTGACAAGCCGTTTCTACGCGCCTATAAGGCGCGCAAACGCCATTTTTTCGAAGGATTAAACCTCTCATGACCTGCCTTGTCTTCGGCCACAAATCACCCGATACCGACAGCACCGGCTCACCCATCATCTGGGCCTGGTATCTCAACGAAATCAAAGGTATAGAAGCCAAACCCGTCCTCCTCGGAGAACCCAATACCGAGGCCGCCTTCATGCTCACCCGCTGGGCGCTGGACAAGCCCGAAATCATTTCCGAGCTGGCCGACGGTCAGGACTGCGTTGTCGTTGATACCAACAATCCCGCCGAGCTCCCGGCCAATATCAACGCCGCAAACGTGATCGAAATCATCGACCACCACAAGCTGGTGGGCGGCTTGGAGACCGCTGGCCCGATCGACATCACCATTCGCCCCCTGGCGTGCACCGCGACCATCATGATTGATAAAATCGGAAGTGATTTCAACAAGATGCCCGACGCCATCAAAGGCGCTGCGCTGACCTGCATCCTCTCGGATACGCTTGAATTCCGCTCGCCCACCACCACCGACCACGACCGCGAAGTGGCCGAAATGCTGGCCGCCGACCTGGAAATCTCGATCCCTGAATTCGCCGCCGAGATGTTCGCCGCCAAATCCGATGTGTCGGCCTTTTCCGATGCCGAACTGCTGCGCATGGACTCCAAGGAATACGCCGTCGGCGCCACCAAATTCCGCGTTTCGGTTCTGGAAACAACCGCCCCCGCAATCATCCTCGATCGCAAGGCCAGCATCATGGACACCATGAGCACCGTCGCCGCCGAAGATGGTGTTGATCAGGTGCTCTTGTTCGTGGTCGATATCCTCAACGAGGAAGCCACCCTTCTGGTGCCAAACGATCTCGTCAAAACCCTTGCAAAAAAGAGCTTTGACGCCGATGCAACGGGCGATACCGTCGTTCTTCCGGGCATCATGTCGCGCAAGAAACAGATCATTCCGAACCTCACCGTCTAAGCGTTCGAACGCTCTCGAAAACCCCAAAGGGCGCCCCGCATTCGGGCGCCCTTTTTTCAATCTTGATACGCCGGGTAAAGCCACGTCACCCCTTTACCCCACCTGCCAAAACAGCACTCTGCCCCGATGGCCATTTCGCTCGACTCCTCTGCCAAGATCGCCCTTGCGCCCCTGCTTCTGGCGCAGGCTTTGCATGTGCGACGCAAAGCCCTGATCCTGCCCGAACCGCCCGGCCCCCGCTCTGGCGAAACCGGCAACGGCCGCCCCCTGCGCCTTCTGATCCTTGGCGACAGTTCCGCCGCCGGCGTCGGCGCCACCCACCAATCCCGCGCCATCTCAGGGCAACTCGTCCGCGCCCTCGCGCCGCGCTTTTCGCTCCACTGGCAACTCGAGGCACGCACCGGCGCCACCTCGGCAAGCACTCGAAAACACCTTGAAAATATGAAAGTTCAGTCTTTCGATGCAGCCATCGTCGTCCTCGGCGTCAACGATGTTACCGGCATGGCACCACTCTCGCGATGGCTCACCGACCGGCGTGCGATCCACACCCATCTGCGCGAAAAACTCGGCGTCACCCGCATCATCGCCTCGGGCGTTCCTCCGATGCGCCACTTCCCTCTCTTGCCGCAACCCCTACGCTGGACTTTGGGCCGCACCGCCGCCCGTTTTGATGCTGCGCTGGCCAAACTCTGCACCTGCGAACCCAACACCCGCCACCTGCCCCTAAACCTGCCCTACGAGCCGCATTTCGTCGCAGAGGACGGCTTTCATCCGTCCGAGGCCGCTTATGCCCAATGGGCCGATTTACTCGCCGCCGAATTCTAAGGCCTGCCGCAGCGCGACGAAAACCCGCCCGCACGTTCACTCTGGCAATTCTTAACACCCCCTGCCATATCCTAAAGATCACCTGCAGGAGCGCGAAAATGACCCGCATCATCGAAAACCTCGCCGAAGTCGCCACCAAATACGACGCACTTTTTATCGATCTCTGGGGCTGTGTGCACGACGGAGTGCGTGCGCTCCCTGAAGCGGTCACGGCATTGCAGACCTACCGCGCCAATGGCGGCAAGGTGGTGTTGGTCACCAACTCGCCCAAACCCCGCGCCGGGGTGGCGACACAGCTCGACAGCTTCGGCGTCGCCCGCGACAGTTGGGACACGATTGCCTCCTCGGGCGATAGCGCGCGCGCCGCTATGTTTCGTGGAGTGGTCGGGCAAAAGGTGCATTTCATGGGCGAATGGGAACGCGACGAGGGGTTCTTTGAACCGATCCATGTCGTTGAAAACCCCGTCAGCATTGAAATCGTGCCCCTGGATCAAGCCGAGGGCATCGTTTGCTGTGGCCCCGATGACCCCCAAGCCGACCCGGAGATGAACCGCCCCGCCTTCCTTTATGCCAAGCAAAAGGGGCTGAAACTGCTCTGCGCCAATCCCGATATCGTGGTCGATCGGGGCGACGTGCGCGAATGGTGCGCCGGCGCTCTGGCCCGGCTTTATACCGAAATGGGCGGTGAAAGCCTCTATTTCGGCAAGCCCCACCCGCCGATCTACGATCTCGCCCGCCGCCGCCTGTCCGAACTTGGCCTGCTGCCCGCAGATTCGCGCATCCTGGCCATAGGCGACGGCCTGCATACCGACATCCAGGGCGCACAGGGCGAAGATATCGATTCCCTCTACATCACCGGCGGCCTTGCGCGCGGCATTACCAAAACCGCACAGCAACCTGACGAAACGGCGCTAAACACCTATCTTCAAAAGGAAATGATCAATCCCACCTATGCCATCGGACAGTTGCGCTGAGATAAATTAGGGCTTGATTTTCTGCACTTGCGAAGTAATAAAGTTGCGAATGACGGCCATTTTACGCCCGATAGTTACCTGATGACTGCCCGAGGAGGGCGAAATGTTGGACAATCTGCCGCGCGGAACCATCACAATTGAAGAGATCGAGATGGGCATGGTGCGCCACCTGCGCAAAGTGATCACCGACGAAGATATCGAGATGTTCGCGAAGGTGTCCACCGACCACAACCCGGTCCATCTTGATGATGATTATGCCCGCGACACCATCTTCGAGGGTCGCATCGCCCATGGCATGTTGACCGCCGGCTTGATTTCCGCGGTGATCGGCGAACAACTTCCCGGCCACGGCACGATCTACATGGGACAGTCGCTCAAATTCCTCGCCCCCGTGCGCCCCGGCGATACCGTGGTGGCCGAGGTCGAGGTAATCGGCATCGAACACGCCAAGCGCCGTGTTCAGCTTGACTGCCGCTGCATGGTGGATGGCAAGAAGGTGCTGGTGGGCGAAGCCACCGTTCTGGCGCCTTCGGGCAAGTTCGACTAGCGCGCGCGCTGCGCAAAAAGTGCAGCTCTCATGTGCCACGTCACGGCTTGCACCCGCGTGCATCGGGCGTTAACCCTGCGAAATGCAAATCATCCGCGACTATCATTTCGTGAACGATGAAGACCGTGGCGCCGCTGCGGCCATCGGTAATTTCGACGGTGTGCATCTCGGCCACCAGTCGGTCATCGACATCGCGCGTCGCGAAGGCGCGCGCATCGGCGCCCCCCTCGGAATCATGACGTTCGAGCCGCACCCGCGTCAGTATTTCGCCCCCACCGCCCCGCCATTTCGCCTGATGAGCGCAAAGGCGCGCGCGCACCGGCTGGAAAAACTCGGCGTCGAGCGTCTCTACGAGTTGAACTTCAACGCTGCGCTATCCGGCCTCACACCCCGTGAATTTGCTCGCAATGTCATTGTCGATGGGCTTGGTCTGCGCCATGTCGTCATCGGGTCCGATTTCTGCTTTGGCAAGGGCCGCGCCGGGTCCGCCGCCGATCTGCAAGACTTTGGTGCCGAAATGGGCTTCGGCGTCTCCATCGCCGAATTGCTGAGCGGCGCTCAGGGCCAGGTCTCCTCTACCGCCATCCGCAACGCCCTCACCGAGGGGCGCCCGCGTGACGCTGCCGCAATGCTGGGTCATTGGCACCGCATCGAATCCTCCGTGATTGGCGGCGATCAGCGCGGACGCGTGCTCGGCTTTCCCACCGCCAACATGAGCATCGACGGGTTGCACCCGCCGAAATTCGGCGTCTACGCCGTGTTGGCCGACGTGTTGGAAGGCCCCCACAAGGGCAGCTATCACGGCGCCGCCTCGATGGGCGTGCGACCGATGTTTGGCGAAAACAAGCCCAACCTCGAAACGTACCTGTTTGATTTCTCCGGCGATCTTTACGGCACGGCAATGTCCGTGGGATTGGTCGCCTACCTGCGCCCGGAAGAGAAATTCGATAGCCTGGATGACCTGATCGTCCAGATGGACGCCGACTGCGCTCGCGCGCGCGAAATCCTCTCGGCACTATGAGCGATCCGATCGACAGATCCGGCCTCGCGCCGCGTTTCTGGGAGACCAAGCCGCTCGACCGGATGACGCGCAAGGAATGGGAGGCGCTCTGCGACGGTTGCGGCAAATGCTGCCTCAACAAGCTTGAGGAGGAAGACAGCGGCGAAGTCGCCCTCACCCGCGTCGCCTGTCGTCTGTTCAACGATGAAACCTGTCGTTGCGCACAGTACGAGATCCGCCACAAGTTCGTCCCCGAATGTAT
The DNA here is from genome assembly GCA_021555075.1 of Rhodobacteraceae bacterium LMO-JJ12. Classification (NCBI taxonomy): domain Bacteria; kingdom Pseudomonadati; phylum Pseudomonadota; class Alphaproteobacteria; order Rhodobacterales; family Paracoccaceae; species Rhodobacteraceae bacterium LMO-JJ12. Next base: position 103,039 of record JAKGBX010000003.1, on the reverse strand, counting down.
CACGCTCGATCCGACGACCATTGCCAAACACGCCTATTGGCTGCCCCAGACCTGCGCCTATCGCCGCCTCTGGGCCAACGAACCCCTACCCGATTGGCACCCGCTGATCACCGGCAGCGCCCAATCGGTGCACGACGCAGGCGTATCCATGCAGAACCGCACCGTTTCGGAATTCGACATCGACGAAGACGACTGGGAAGACCACATCATCGAGGAACCGATTTGAACGTCGCCAACCAGATGGCCCGACCCGCACGCCCCTTCTGACAGAAAGGCCCCTACCATGTATCTTGCGTCCGACAACGCCGGCCCCGCCCACCCCCGGGTGATCGAAGCATTGAGCAAAGCCAACGAGGGCTATGCCATGGGATATGGCGCCGACCCGATCATGGAGCGCGTGCGCACCCAACTGCGCCAGCTTTTCGAGGCCCCCCAGGCCGAGGTCTTTCTCGTCGCCACTGGCACCGCCGCCAACTCGCTTGCGTTGGCCACGCTGACGCAACCGTGGGAGACGATCTTCTGCACCCCCACCGCGCATATCCACGAAGATGAATGCAACGCCCCCGAATTCTACACCGGCGGCGCCAAGCTCACCCTCGTCGGGCGCGACGACAAGATGACCGCCGAAACCCTGCGCGCCACGATATCCGCCGAAGAAACCCGTGGCTTACACGGCCCCCAGCGTGGCCCGGTATCCATCACCCAGGTTACCGAACGCGGCCAAATCTACACCCTGGATGAGCTTTCTGCCCTCACCACCGCCGCCCATGAATTCGGCCTCAAATGCCATCTCGATGGTGCGCGCTTTGCCAATGCCCTCGTCGAACTTGGCTGCACGCCTGCCGAAATGACCTGGAAACTCGGCATTGACGCACTCTCGTTCGGGGGCACCAAGAATGGCTGCCTCGGGGTCGAAGCGGTGATATTCTTCGATCCTGCCCACGCTTGGGAGTTTGAGTTGCGCCGCAAACGCGGCGGACATCTCTTCTCGAAAAACCGCTTCCTCGCGACCCAGGTCGAGGCTTATCTCTCAGAGGATCTCTGGCTCGACAACGCACGCCGCGCCAACGCGTCCTGCATCCGCCTTGCCGAGGGCCTTCGCGACCTGCCCGGCGTCACGTTTGATTTTGAACCCCAGGCCAATATCATTTTCCTGCACATGCCACGCGCCATGCATCAAAGGCTGCACGCCGGTGGCGCCGTCTATTACGTGCTGGCCGGGGACATGGAAAACGGCGCCCCAGACGCGCCCCTGCCCGCCCGCCTGGTCACGGATTGGTCGATCAGCGAGCATGATATCGACCACTTCATCAAACTCGCCAAAGGCTGAACCTTTCGCTCCCAACCCCTTCATCTTGCCTGAAATATTCCGGGGAGCGCGAGGGGCTGGCCCCTCGTTCCCGTCCTCACCCACTTCAACCCGCGCCGGAAAACCTATTCCGGCACCTCGTCTAGGAACGCCTTGACCTGCGTCGCCACTACCTTGGGGTGGCTGATCGGTGCCATATGCCCAGCCCCCTCAATCGCAACACTGCGCGCGTTCTTCATCCGCCGTGCAATGGCCGCATGGATCGGCTCAACCAAGGATGATGTCTCTGACCCCCGGATCAATAGTGCAGGCACCGCGACCTTCTCGATCATGTGATTTTTCAAAAGACCCGGTTCGTCCTTGAAGACCGTTGCATCATTGGCCTCGATCAGATGAATCCGCTCGGTCAGAAAGGCGCGCTGTTCGACGGGCAAACTGTCCCAGGGCTGCCCGTCTCCCCATTCGCTCATAAACGCCTTTGCCGCCCCCGCATGGTCGTCCCGGCGCACAGCGTCCTGATAGTCCCCCATCAAAGGCGGTTGTCCTTCCAGCAATTCGGGATGGTCGGCCAGTGCCGCCGCCACGAACACGCTTTCAATCATTACCAGGCTGCGCACCAACTCAGGATGTTCAACCGCCAGCCTAAGCGCCACCGTCGCACCAAAGGAATGACCTATAATGTCCATTGGCCCGTCTTCGCCAATCACATCCACAGCCATCTGCATCGACTGTTCCTGAATGTCGCGTTCGCCAGACCAGTCATCACTTCGTCCATGTCCCGGCAAATCGAACGCGCGCATTTGCAAGCGCTCTTCCAACAGCCGCGCCACACCATTCCACGCCCCGGAATGTGCCAGCGAGCAATGGATCAGCAATGCCTTGCGCGCCCCGTTGCCAAACGTGGTCCAATAAGTCGGGTGTCCACCCCGCAAATCCTTGGGCATATCAGGCAGTATCTCCGCCAAGATGCGCATCCAGATCGCCAAGTCGGTCCTGCCCCCAGAACTTCTCGCCATCTTCGCAAACATAGAACGGCGAGCCAAAAACCCCCGCCTCCACAGCCGCATCGGTATTGCGCGCATAGGTTTCGGCCCCAGACAGCATCCCGCTCATGGTCAGACCGGGATCAAACCCCGCCGCGCGCAGGCATTCCTGCACCACCGCTTCATCGGCAATATCCTTTTCCTCGACGAAACAGGCCCTCAGCACCGATTGCACCAATGCGCCCACATCACCACCCCCGGCATCCTGCGCGGCGATGATCGCATAAGACGACGGCGCCGGATTGGTCGGCCAGAAAGCAGGCTTGGGGTTCAGCGGCAGGCCCGTGTTCTTAGCCTGACGGCGCAACTCTTGCGCACGATACTCCATGCGCGAAGGGTGTCGATCACCCGGCGCCGTGCCCCCGGTGCGCGCAAAAAGCGCCATTATGTCCATAGGTTTATAACGAAGCTCTGCGCCGTGGCGCGCCGCGATTTCCTCGGCCCGCTGCCCCGCAAGATAGGCAAAAGGGCTCAGCGTCGAGAAATAATAGTCAATACGTTGCAAAAAGTGCCTCCTTGGGCGCATTCCTTGGCCCGATGTCTTTGCCAGAAACTAGAGAGATGTTAAGCGGTGTCAACGTCACGATTCTGTCATACCAGCGCATGATGGAACATCTCCGGGGGTCCCGCTAAATCATGTCGCAAACCAATGAACCAAAGCTGATTTCTGGCAACGCCAACATGCCTCTCGCCAAGGCCATCGCGCGCCGCATGTCGATTCACCGCGGAATCAACACACAGCTTGTCGACGCCCGTGTCGAACGTTTCAATGATGGCGAGATTTTCGTCGAAGTCTTTGAAAATGTCCGTGGCGAAGACATGTTCATTATTCAGCCGATATCGAACCCGGCTAATGACAACCTGATGGAACTTCTGATCATGGCCGATGCGCTGCGCCGCTCTTCGGCCCGCCGCACCACCGCCGTGATCCCCTATTTCGGCTATGCCCGCCAGGATCGCCGCACCAAAGCACGCACGCCAATTTCTGCCAAACTGGTGGCCAACATGATCGTTGGCTCCGGCATTGAACGGGTGCTGACAATGGATCTACACGCCGCCCAGATTCAAGGCTTCTTCGACATTCCGGTCGATAACCTCTACGCTTCGCCCCTCTTTGCGCTCGACATCAAGAACCAGTTCAAGGAACAAATGAGCGACGTGATGATCATCTCGCCGGATGTCGGCGGCGTGGCACGCGCCCGCGAGTTGGCCAAGCGGATCAACGCGCCGCTTGCCATCGTCGACAAACGCCGCGAAAAACCCGGCGAGATTGCCGAAATGACCATCATCGGCGACGTGAAAGACAAATGCTGTATCATTGTCGATGACATCTGCGATACCGCCGGCACGCTCTGCAAGGCCGCCGAAGTGATCATGGAAAACGGCGCCAAAGAGGTGCACTCCTATATCACCCATGGCGTTTTGTCGGGGCCTGCGGTCGACCGGATCACCAAATCGGTGATGAAATCACTGGTGATCACCGATTCAATCAAACCAACCGATACGGCACAAGCAGCGCCCAACATCCGAATTGTGCCCACCGCCCCGATGTTTGCCCAAGCCATCCTCAACATCTGGAACGGCACGTCCGTATCGTCGCTGTTTGATACCGAAATGCTCGAACCGATTTATGAGGGCATGTTCTGACGCGAACTGGCGGGTTTCATCGAACGCCATTGCCCATCGACCATGGCTACTGCAACGCCGACTTGATCTGTCGTTTCGCAAAAACACCGGTGAGAGATCATTTCAACCCGTAAACGCCGCGACTGGGCCGATCGGTTAAACGAAGGGCTCAAAGGTCCGCGAGGCAGACTCAATAAAGCTCCCAGTCATCCTCGCCCTTTGTCTCGCCAATCGCCATCCAGCCGATACGCACGCGCGCGACCTTGGTGTCACCCCAAGTCCGAAATACCAGGTCAAACCCTTCCGTGCCGATATTCTCGGCCTCGATATCGGCGCGCACGTTGGTGGCGCTGTCTACATCCCACAACGTCATCGAACAATGCACCACGGGCAAGTCGCTAAACGGCTCCTTGAAGGCAACCCATTTGCGGCATTCCCGATGGCCGGTGCCGGTCCACATTTCGCCACCGTCTTCGAAATCCTCGAAAAGCACGTCATTGCCTTGGGCAATCGCGATGGTCTGAGCTGAAAATTTCTTCATGCGTGTATATATATCCGTGCCGGTGTCCGGCCCCCAGAATTCCCGCAATCACCCGAAATTGCAAAAGAAAAAGGCCCGCACAGCATAAACTGCCCGGGCCTTCTTATACCATCATACAGAAGATCACCCTCAGGCGATCACCTCACGCAGCGCCTCAAGGTCGGCCAGCTGCTTGTCAGCCGCGTCGCGCGCCGCGCCAGTGGCTTCCGAAGCCGCCGTCTGCGCCGCTTCGATCATCGGTTCCAGATCGGCCCGTTTGGCATCTGCCACAGGCGTCGCCTTCTCTGCCAGGACCGACGTGCCCTCGGCGTTCACTTCCGCGAAACCGCCGGTGACCAGATAATCCTTCGCGCCTTCCGGCCCGTTGACCTTCAAAATTCCGGGCCGCAACGTGGTGATCACCGGCGCGTGGCCGGGCATCGCCGTCAAGTCGCCATCGGCGCCGGGAATCTGCACTTCGGCCACCTGCATCGAGGCAAGAAGCCGCTCTGGGCTCACCAGATCGAACTGCATCGTATCAGCCATGTTTCTCTCCTTTGTGAGAGCCTAAGCACCCGCCCTCAAGCATGAGAGCGGGCAAGAGGCCGAGATCAAGCGGCTGCGGCAGCCAGTTTTTCGGCCTTGGCAAGCACTTCGTCAATACCGCCAACCATATAGAACGCGCCTTCAGGCAGGTGGTCATACTCACCGGCAACAACCGCCTTGAACGAAGCGATAGTGTCTTCCAGCGAAACCTGCACACCCGGCGAACCGGTGAACACTTCGGCCACGTCGAACGGCTGGCTCAGGAAACGCTGGATTTTCCGGGCACGTGCCACGGCCAGTTTGTCTTCTTCGCTCAATTCGTCCATGCCGAGGATCGCAATGATATCCTGAAGCGATTTGTAACGCTGAAGGATTTCCTGAACGTCCGACGCCACTTTGTAGTGCTCTTCACCCACAACAGCAGGGTCAAGCAGGCGCGAGGTCGAAGCCAGCGGATCAACCGCCGGATAGATGCCCAATTCCGAGATGGCACGGTCAAGAACCGTGGTCGCATCAAGGTGCGCAAACGACGTTGCCGGCGCGGGGTCGGTAAGGTCATCCGCAGGCACATAAACGGCTTGCACCGAAGTAATCGAGCCCGATTTTGTCGAAGTGATCCGCTCCTGCATGGCGCCCATATCGGTAGCCAGCGTCGGCTGATAGCCCACAGCCGAAGGAATACGACCCAGCAGGGCCGAAACTTCCGAACCGGCTTGGGTAAAGCGGAAGATGTTGTCGACGAAGAACAGAACGTCCGCACCGGTTTCGTCGCGGAACTGTTCGGCCAGCGTCAGGCCGGACAAAGCAACCCGCATACGCGCACCCGGAGGCTCGTTCATCTGACCATAAACCAGTGCAATTTTCGATTTCTCCAGATCGTCGGGAACGATAACGCCGGATTCAATCATCTCGTGGTAAAGGTCATTGCCTTCACGGGTCCGCTCGCCGACACCGGCGAACACCGACACACCCGAGTGCACCTTGGCGATGTTGTTGATCAGTTCCATGATGAGAACCGTCTTGCCCACACCGGCACCGCCGAAGAGGCCAATTTTACCGCCCTTGGCATAAGGTGCCAGAAGGTCGATCACCTTGATCCCAGTGGTGAGAACAACCGACTCGGTTGCCTGATCTTCAAAGGCCGGCGCTTCCTGGTGGATGGAACGGCGGGTCTTGGATTTGACCGGTCCCTTTTCATCCACAGGTTCGCCGATCACGTTCATGATCCGCCCCAATGTCGCCGTGCCAACGGGAACCGAAATCGGTTCGCCCATGTCGGTCACTTCCGCGCCACGAACCAGACCTTCGGTCGCGTCCATTGCAACGGTCCGCACGGTGTTTTCCCCGAGGTGCTGCGCAACCTCAAGCACCAGACGGTTGCCATTGTTGTCGGTTTCAAGAGCGTTAAGAATCGCAGGAAGTTCATCTTCGAAGTGAACGTCCACAACGGCCCCAATCACCTGTGTGACCTTGCCTTTTGCATTTGCCATGTTTCGTCTCCGGTTGTCTCTTAGAGCGCCTCAGCGCCCGAAATAATCTCAATCAGCTCGTTGGTGATCACGGCCTGACGCGAGCGGTTGTACTGGATGGTCAACTTGTCGATCATCTCACCCGCGTTGCGCGTTGCGTTGTCCATTGCAGACATCCGCGCACCCTGCTCGCTTGCCCCGTTTTCCAGCAGACCGCTGAAAATCGCCGTGGCGACACCTCCAGGAAGCAACTCGGCCAGAATTTCGTCCTGATCGGGTTCGTAATCATAAACCGTGCCTGCCCCCGCGTCTTCCGGGATCGGCGTCGGAATGATCTGCTGTGCCGTCGGCACTTGGCTGATCACCGATTCAAAGCGCGAGAAGAATATCGTCGCTACATCGAATTCGCCGACGTCAAAGCGCGCTAGAAGATCGTTCGCGATATCCTTGGCGTTGGCATAGCCAAGCCGCTTCACTTCGCTCAGATCGACATGACCAACAGACAGATGCGAATAGTCCCGCTTCAGCTGTTCACGCCCTTTTTTGCCAACCGTGAGAGTTTTCACGGTCTTGCCCTTGGCCTGCAACTCTTCGATCTTGGCTTTCGCCAGTTTCACGATCGACGAGTTGAAGCCACCGCACAAGCCACGTTCAGCCGTCATCACCACCAGAAGGTGGGTCTGATCTTGCCCCGTGCCCTTCAGCAGAAGCGGCGCGTCGTCCGACCCGGCCGCGCTTGAGGCCACAGCCGTCAAGACGGCTGCGAAACGCTCGGTATAGGGGCGGCTTTCCTCAGCCGCCTCCTGAGCGCGGCGTAGCTTTGCCGCGGCGACCATCTGCATGGCCTTGGTGATCTTGCGGGTCGATTTGACCGACTCGATCCTGGTCTTAAGGTCCTTGAGATTGGGCATTGCCTATCTCCCTTATGCGAAGTCAGCGGCGAATTCGTCCAGCGCGGCCTTGATCTTGTCTGCCAGCTCGTCTTTCACCTTGCGGTCGTTCTGGGAGATATCGTCCAGCAGATCTTTGTGCTTGCTGCGCAGATGCGCCAAAAGCCCGTCTTCAAAGCGGCTTACTTCCCGCACCGGCAGCTTGTCGAGATAACCGTTGGTGCCGGCATAGATGACACAGACGATCTCGGCATTGGTCAGCGGCGAATACTGCGGCTGCTTCATCAGTTCCGTCAGACGGGCACCACGCGCCAGCAACTGCTGGGTCGATGCGTCAAGGTCAGAACCAAACTGCGCGAAGGCAGCCATCTCACGATACTGAGCCAGCGACAGTTTAACCGGACCGGCAACAGACGACATCGCCTTGGTTTGTGCCGAAGAGCCAACCCGCGAAACAGACAGACCGGTGTTCACAGCAGGACGGATGCCCTGATAGAACAATTCGGTTTCAAGGAAGATCTGACCGTCGGTGATCGAAATCACGTTAGTCGGAATAAACGCCGAAACGTCGCCACCCTGGGTTTCAATGATCGGCAGAGCCGTCAGCGAGCCCGAGCCGTTGTCTTCGTTCAGCTTGGCCGAACGTTCCAGCAGGCGCGAGTGGAGATAGAAAACGTCACCCGGATAGGCTTCACGTCCCGGCGGACGACGCAGAAGAAGCGACATCTGGCGATACGAAACGGCCTGTTTAGAAAGGTCATCATAGATGATCAGCGCATGGCGACCATTGTCGCGGAAATGCTCGGCCATCGCGGTGGCGGCATAAGGCGCAAGGAACTGCATCGGCGCCGGGTCAGACGCGGTTGCCGCAACGACGATCGAATACTCAATCGCGCCGCTTTCTTCCAGCTTCTTCACCAACTGCGCAACGGTCGAACGTTTCTGACCAATCGCGACATAGACACAATAGAGCTTCTTGCTCTCATCGTCGCCCGCCGCGTCGTTGTAATTCTTCTGGTTCAGAATAGTATCAAGCGCCACAGCGGTTTTACCGGTCTGACGGTCACCAATGATCAACTCACGCTGGCCACGGCCAATCGGGATCATCGAGTCAACGGCCTTGAGGCCAGTCGCCATCGGCTCATGAACCGATTTACGCGGGATGATGCCCGGCGCCTTGACGTCGGCAATGCCGCGGTTCTTGGTTTTGATCGCGCCCTTGCCGTCAATCGGGTTACCCAACCCGTCAACAACACGACCCAGCAGCTCGTCACCGATCGGCACGTCCACGATGGACTTGGTGCGCTTGACGGTGTCGCCTTCCTTGATGTCCCGGTCAGAGCCGAAGATCACGACGCCGACGTTGTCGGCTTCGAGGTTCAGCGCCATGCCGCGGATACCGCCGGGGAACTCGACCATCTCACCAGCCTGACAGTTGTCGAGGCCATGCACACGGGCAATCCCGTCCCCGACGCTGAGCACGCGGCCCACTTCGGCGACTTCGGCGTCCTGACCGAAGTTCTTGATCTGGTCCTTCAGGATCGCAGAAATTTCTGCTGCTTGGATACCCATTTATCCGACCTCTTTCATTGCGTTCTGGAGAGAGTTGAGGCGCGAACGGATCGACGTGTCGATCATCTTCGAACCCACTTTGACAACAAGACCGCCGATGAGGCTTTCATCAACGGTCGCTTTAATTTTCACATCCTTGCCAATACTCGCTTTCAGCGATTTGGCAAGCTTGTCGCTCTGCGCCTTGGTCAGCGCCTTGGCACTCACGACCTCGGCAGTCACCTCGCCCTTGTCATCGGCAACAGCCGCGCGCAGCGCGGTGGTCAGTTGCGGCAGAACAAAGAGGCGGCGCTTGCTCGCCATAAGGCCCAGAGTATTGGCCATCATCGGCGACAGCGCCAATTTTTTGGCAATGGCCGCGATGGCCGTCGCCTGTTCGGCTCGCGAATAGACCGGCGAATGGATCAGAGCGTTGAAATCCGCGCTCTCGGCCATGGCGCCGTCAAGCGCGTCGATATCGGCCTCAAGGGCCTTCACGATCTTGTCTTCCTTGGCCAGGTCAAACACGGCGGTGGCATAGCGCGCAGCAATGCCGGAGGAGATCGAAGCTGGTTCGGACACGTCCACCCTTTCGATTTTTTTGGCCCGGGTGGTCGCAAACCCCTCTCGGCGCAGAAGCGTTAACCGCTTGTGCCGGAGGGGACGGCCCGGGGGCGTGAGGCAGCCTTGCATTCACAAAGCGACGAAAATCGAGGCGGGTGTAGCAGAGCCTCAGCGCCCAAGCAACCTGCTATGAAGAATCAGGCCCAAGATGTATATTGTTATATTTCAACAACTTAGCCCAAGTGCGACCGTTTGCGCCCGCCCTTTTTGCAAAAAAGCCCTCTCCCGACGCGCTTTTTGTCGAATCCTGCGCACCAACCCGGGGTCAACCGTTAACGCTATCACACTGACACACCCCCGGCTGGCCCCGCCAAAAGCCCCCATGACGGCGCATAATTCGGCTCACCTGGCCTCGGACCCGGCGTCACGCATCAACCAGTAGCAGCCTATTTCTTGCCCTTCGACGAATGTGCGTTGCGCGTGTTTCGGATTCGAGTTGTAATCCAACCTGAACTCGGAACGCTTTAGCAAAAGGCGCAATTGGCATGGCCGCAAATACATGACAGATATTCTCGTCTCAGAACAAACCGTGTGTGAAATCCCCGGCTTCGACCCGCTCGAAGACATGCTGGTGATTGCCCTGCCCGAAGACCGCGACGGTGGGTTGGATCACGCGCTGTCGTTTCGTCGCATCGCGGCGCGTCCCGGCGCACAGCCTACACTGGAAGTCGGACTGACGCATACCGCCAGCGGCGCGAAGTTTCGCGTGCAACTGCCCGGCGTGACGCAACTCTCGCCCGACGCCATCGCGGTCTTGTCCCTCTCCGATGCCGGATACATCACTCTGCCTCCTCGCCCCAAGAAAGGCGCCACACTCACCGACCAAAGGCGCTCCCCACCTGAGACATCCCTCGGCACCGCCAAGAAAGGCGCTGCGCGCAAACTCGCTTTCGTGCATGGTCACAACTGGCATTTTGACGGCCCCCCGTCCGAGCGTTTCTTCGACCTGTCAAACCCGGCTTCCGAACTATCTGTTACATTGCACGAAGAAACCGGCGGCCCGATCTATGCCATCCGCCTTACCGAAACCCGCAGGGACAACCCCGACAGCACCGACATTCACCGCTCGATCATTCTGGCCCAGACCGCGCCGGGTACGCCGCGGCTCAAGTCCTCGCTTCTCGGTCAATGGGCCGTCAACCGGCTGGGCAGCGTCCGGTTCCGTGCGATCGCCCGGATCTGGCTCGGCAACGAAGGTCATACGACCGACCCCGCCACCGGTCAGCGCACGCCCTTCGGACAAATCAACCGCAACCCACAGCTTGCCATTCACGGATCTATCGCAGGGTCGGTCGCCATCAAACGCTGACTCCGGCCAAGCAAGCCCACCCTCAAGCCAGACCGCCAAAACACCGACGATGCCATTGTCGGCGCAAGACCCGCACTTACGCCGGGGTCGGTTTGGGCTTGGGCGACAGGATCGAGATCGGCTTGCGCACCCGCACACCCAAACCTCCGGTAGGAGCAGGCACCCGTTTGCTGGCCTCCACCATCAAGACCCCACCCGTCGCGATCACCGGAATGGTGCGCCCCATGCGCTCCCAGAACCCCGCCGTCTTGCGCCAGAAGCGCCGCGCACTCGGGGGTTGAAACAAGGTCGTGCGCTGCTCTTCGGTCAGAAATCCGTGCTGTTTGAGCTGCGCATCAAGCTGGCCAAGCGAATAGGGTCGGCCATATCCAAACGGCGTGGCATCGTTCCGGCTCCAAAGCCCCGCCCGGTTGGGCACTATAAACAACACTTTGCCGCCCGGCCCCAACACCCGGCGGCACTCCTCCAGAACCGCACCCGGCATTTCGCTTGTTTCAAGCCCGTGCAGCACGACCAGCTTGTCGACGCGTCCCGTCTCGATCGGCCACATCGTCTCATCACTGAGAACGCTTACATTCGGCGCCCCTGCGGGCCAGGGCATCACCCCCTGCGGCCCCGGCATCAGCGCAATCACCCGCCGCGCATCGGCAAGATACGGCCTGAGCAACGGCACGGCAAAGCCAAAACCAACCACGGTCTGGCCATGCGCTTCGGGCCACATGGCCAACATCTCGTCGCGGATCACCTTCTGCGCCGCACGCCCCATTGTGCTGCGGTAATAAAAGTTACGAAGGTCCTGCACGTCCAAGTGCATTGCAGCCCGGCTCCCGATCAGTCACTCTGGGGGCGAATAAACAACACTACCTGGGAAAAATCCATGTCTCTTGAACTCGTCACCCTGCCCTGCCTCTCAGATAACTACTGTTTTCTCATGCATTGCGCTGAATCCGGCGATACCGCCGTGATCGACGTGCCCGACGCCGCCCCCGTCGCTGCCGAGTTGAAAAAGCGTGGCTGGGATCTCACCCATGTGCTGCTGACTCATCACCACCCAGATCACATCCAAGGCCTTGAAGACCTTCAAAAAGACTGGCCCGACGCCGTGGTGATCGGTGCCGAAGCCGATGCAGGCCGCCTGCCGCCGCTCGATCTCAAGGTCAAGGAAGGCGCGACCATCACCGTCGGCATCGAATGGGTGCGTGTGCTCGAAGTACCGGGCCATACCGTCGGCCATATCGCCTATCACTTCCCCGAAAGCGAAGTGGTGTTCACCGGCGATAGCCTGATGGCGCTTGGTTGTGGTCGCCTGTTTGAAGGCACCCCGCAACAGATGTTCGAAAGCCTGCAAAAGCTCGCCGCGCTCGCCCCGCAAACGGTGGTTTGCTCGGGCCATGAATACACCGCCGCCAACGCCAACTTCGCGCTCACCATCGAGCCGGGCAACACCGCCCTGCAACAACGCGCCAAGGATACCGAAAACCTGCGCGCCGCCGGAAAATTCACCGTGCCTTCCAAGCTGCAACTCGAACTCGATACCAACCCGTTCCTGCGCAGCCATAGTCCCGAGGTGCAGCAATCGGTCGATCTGCCCGGTGGCGATCCGGTCGCCGTCTTCACCGCCGTGCGCAAGGCCAAGGATAATTTCTGAGGTACAGATGACCCAGACAGCCCCCGGCCCGGACAATAAACCACGCTGCACCTGGTGCATCGGCTATGACCCGTTCATCCCCTATCACGATACCGAATGGGGATTTCCGGTCGCCGATGACATCCGACTGTTCGAAAAGCTCTGCCTCGAATCGTTTCAATCCGGCCTCAGCTGGCGCACCATTCTCGACAAACGCGAAAACTTCCGCACCGCCTTCGCGGGTTTCGATTTCAACATCATGGCCGATTTCACCGAAACCGACGTTGAGCGCCTGTTGCAGAATGCGGGCATCATCCGCCACCGTGGCAAGATCGAAGCGGTGATCAACAACGCCGCCCGCGCGCAAGAAATCATCGCCGAATTCGGCTCTCTCGCCCGCTTCATCTGGAGCTATGAGCCGCCAGAAGGCGAAATCGACCCGCCACAATCGCTCACCACTTCGCCCGCTTCGCACGCCTTGTCGAAGGAAATGAAGAAACGGGGCTGGAAATTCGTCGGCCCCACCACCATCTTTGCCTTCATGCAGTCGATGGGCCTGTTCAACGATCATGCTCCCGGTTGCGCCATCCGCCCCGCCGTCACTGCCGCGCGCCAGAACTTTGTGCGCCCCTGACGTGTTTTTTTCCTCCAACCCCCGAAAAACCCGGCAAAATCACAAGATCTTGCTATATTAGGTCTCACTTTCCGGAATTGTGATCTAGAATTCCGAGAAAAACCTTGAAGACTGGCCTCAATCGACCAAACTTTAAGATAATGGGGCCATGATCGTGCGGAGAGTCTTTTTCGCATGGCACAGCAGAAGAAAGGAGCATGGGGAACATGCCTTCATTCTCGACAACGCTTGAGCAGGCAATTCACGGCGCGCTGGCGCTGGCCAATGCCCGCCGACACGAATTCGCAACGCTGGAGCATTTGCTTCTGGCCCTTCTGGACGAGCCTGACGCAATCCGCGTGATGCAGGCCTGCTCGGTCGATCTCGACGAGTTGCGCCAGACATTGGTAGAGTTCATCGAAGAAGATCTGTCCAACCTCGTCACCGAAATAGACGGCTCCGAAGCGGTGCCCACCGCCGCGTTTCAGCGCGTGATCCAACGCGCTGCGATTCATGTTCAGTCCTCCGGGCGCACCGAAGTGACCGGTGCCAACGTGCTGGTCGCCATATTTGCCGAGCGCGAATCAAACGCCGCCTATTTCCTGCAAGAACAGGACATGACCCGCTATGACGCGGTGAATTTCATCGCTCATGGCGTTGCCAAAGACCCCGAATTTGGCGAATCCCGCCCCGTGCAGGGCGCCGACATCGAGGAAGAGGCCCAGATTCCCCCCGAGTCTGATGGCAAGGACAGCGCGCTTGGCAAATACTGCGTTGATCTCAACGACAAGGCGCGCAAGGGCGATGTCGATCCGCTGATCGGACGCAGCCACGAGGTTGAGCGTTGCATTCAGGTGCTTTGTCGCCGTCGCAAGAACAACCCCCTTCTGGTGGGTGATCCCGGCGTTGGCAAAACCGCCATCGCAGAAGGGTTGGCCTATAAGATCGTCAAAGGCGAAACCCCCGAAGTTCTCTCCGAAACCACGATCTATTCGCTCGACATGGGCGCGCTTCTGGCCGGCACACGTTATCGCGGTGACTTTGAGGAACGCCTCAAGGCCGTGATGAACGAGCTTGAAGAGCATCCCGATGCAGTGCTGTTTATCGACGAAATCCATACGGTGATCGGCGCGGGTGCCACATCGGGCGGCGCGATGGACGCGTCCAACCTGCTCAAACCCGCCTTGCAGGGCGGCAAGCTGCGCTGCATGGGCTCGACCACCTACAAGGAATTCCGCCAGCACTTCGAGAAAGACCGCGCGCTATCGCGCCGGTTTCAGAAGATCGACGTCAACGAACCTTCGGTCGATGACACGGTGAAGATCCTCAAGGGCCTCAAGCCCTATTTCGAAGAGCATCACGGCGTCAGATACACCGCCGAGGCGATCAAAACCGCTGTCGAGCTTTCGGCGCGTTACATCAACGACCGCAAGCTGCCCGACAAGGCAATTGACGTGATCGACGAAGCAGGTGCCGCGCAACATCTCGTGGCCAAGGCCAAACGGCGCAAATCCATTGGCGTCAAGGAGATCGAAGATATCGTGGCAAAACTCGCCCGCATCCCACCGAAAACCGTCTCCAAGGATGATAGCGCGGTGCTGAAAGATCTCGAAAAATCGCTCAAACGGGTGGTTTTCGGGCAAGATGCGGCAATCGAAAACCTGTCTTCGGCCATCAAGCTGGCCCGTGCGGGCCTGCGCGAGCCGGAAAAACCCATCGGCAACTATCTCTTCACCGGTCCCACCGGTGTCGGCAAAACCGAAGTGGCGCGCCAATTGGCCGACACACTCGGGGTCGAGTTGATCCGCTTTGACATGTCGGAATACATGGAGAAACACGCAGTTTCGCGCCTGATCGGCGCGCCTCCGGGCTATGTCGGTTTTGATCAGGGTGGCATGCTCACCGATAGTATCGATCAAAACCCGCATTGCGTGCTGCTGCTTGATGAAATCGAAAAGGCGCACCCGGATGTCTACAACATCCTGTTGCAGGTGATGGACCACGGCAAGCTGACCGATCACAACGGGCGCACCACCGATTTCCGAAATGTCATCCTGATCATGACCTCGAACGCGGGCGCCTCGGAAATGGCCAAGGCCGCCATTGGCTTTGGGCGTGACCGTCGCACCGGCGAAGATACCGCCGCGATCGAACGTGCCTTTACGCCCGAGTTCCGCAACCGCCTTGATGCCGTGGTGTCCTTTGCACCGCTCGGCAAAGAGGTGATCCTGCAAGTGGTCGAGAAATTCGTGCTTCAACTCGAAGCTCAACTGCTCGACCGTGGCGTCGCCATCGAACTCTCGCGCAAGGCCGCCGAGTGGTTGGCCGACAAGGGCTATGACGACAAGATGGGTGCGCGCCCATTGGCCCGCGTGATCCAGGAATACATCAAGAAGCCTCTGGCAGAAGAACTCCTGTTCGGCCAACTCACCAAGGGCGGCCTCGTCAAGGTCGGCGTCAAGCGCGGCGAGATCGAGCTTTCCATTGAAGGGCCGCAAAACCGGCGGATCAAGGGCGACAAGCCGCCTTTGCTCACCGCAGATTGAGCGAGGCTCAAAATTGAGCCTGACGCCCGACATTCAGCAAGGCAATCTGGCGCGCATCCCCTGGGTGCGCGCCTTTCTTCTGACAGCCCTGGCTGCGGCAACCATGCTTGTCGGCCTCCCCGCCCGCGCCGACCTTCCTGCGCCCAAGCCCCCCTTGCCCACGCAATCGAACCCGCCGCAACTGGCCCAACCGGTCGGCTGCACCATTGGCGAAACCTGTTACATCCAGAACTACTTCGATGCTGATCCCGGCCCCGCCGCGCGCGACTTTCGCTGTAACCCGCACAGCTATGATGGCCACAAAGGCACCGATTTCGCCGTCGCCACACTGGCCGACATGGCCCGCGGCGTCACCGTCATGGCCGCCGCCCCGGGTCGTGTGCGCGGCACACGAG
Organism: Rhodobacteraceae bacterium LMO-JJ12; assembly: GCA_021555075.1. Lineage (NCBI taxonomy): Bacteria > Pseudomonadati > Pseudomonadota > Alphaproteobacteria > Rhodobacterales > Paracoccaceae > Rhodobacteraceae bacterium LMO-JJ12. The sequence continues at coordinate 86,971 of JAKGBX010000003.1, read as the reverse complement.
ACGGCATGCAAGACGGCGCCTTCCTCGCCAAACCCGACAGCGTCAAGGATATTGAATGTGGCAATGGGCTGGTGATTGATCACGGGCAAGGCTGGGTGACGCAATATTGCCACCTGCGCAAAGGCAGCCTGCTGGTAAAGCCCGGCCAACAGGTCGAGACCGGCACGCCGCTTGGCCTCGTCGGGCAATCCGGGCTGGCCGAATTCCCGCACCTTCATTTCTCCGTGCGCTATCTGCAAAAGCCGGTCGACCCGTTCAACCCCGATGGGCTTGATGCATGCGCCCTGCCTCCGCCGCGCACACTCTGGCAGGACCACCCTCCAACCTACACCCCCGGCGGCGTGCTTCTGGCCGGTTTCGCCCCGCGCATGCCCGCACTCGAAATCATCCAGAGCGGCGGCGGCACCCACGCCACCCTTCCCGCCGACAGCGCGCAACTTCTGCTCTGGGGATACGTCTTTGGTGCCCGCGCAGGCGACGAAGTGCGGATCGAAATCTCAGGCTCCAACGGCCTTAACTATAGCCGCAAACACATCGTCCCGCGCAATATGGCCATCCTGTCGCGCGGCGCGGCCTGGCGTCGCGCCGGCGCTGCCTGGCCCGCTGGCACTTATACTGGCCGCGTCACCCTTTTGCGCGGCGGTCAGAGCCACAGCCAGAAAATCACCACGGTTGAAATCGCACCCTAAGTCGCACTTCATCTTTCCTGAAATACTCAAATTTGCCATACCCGCCGCACAAACTCCCCTCTCATCCCCTGCTCGACAGAGCCGCGCGAAGGCAGCGGGGAGGCGGGCGGGAGTTGCCCGAGCGTGGCTCTCAAACCGTCAGGGTGAAAAACATCCGCCGGAATGGAAACAAAACCGTCCCATCCTTGCCCCGAGGATAGGCCTTCTCCATGACCTCCTCATAGCGTCTGATCAAATCCGCCTGCTCAACAGGCTCCAGCACGTCGAGAATTGGCCGCGCAAAGGTACTCTCTGTAAAACGGCGTACCGGATGACCGCTCTCATCCGCCCCCAGAACCTGATAATATTCCGTCTCCCACAGCGAAAAACGGCCCAAACCAGCCAGCAAATGAAAATAATACGACGGCTTCATCACAGCCGGAGAGGCCGCCATATCCACCCGGCCGGGAAACATCTCCTCGACAAGCGAATTCCACACCCGATGCGATGGCGCGTTGTTTTGATGCGGCATCTGCACCGCCAGCGTGCCACCCATCGCCAACATCCCTGCAAGCCGCGGGAAAAGCGCCTCGTGCCCCCCCAGCCAGTGCAACGCTGCATTCGAAAAGATAAGCCCCGCGCGTTCGCTCTCCCAGTCGGCGATATCGGCCTCGATCAGAGTGTCATAGGCCCCGCCTTGCCGCGCCTGAGACAGCATCGCCGGGCTCGCATCCACCCCAATAAGGCTGTGTCCGGCAAATCGCTCTTTCAGGCTTGCGCCCATCGCGCCATTGCCACAACCAAGATCAATAACATCCCCGCCGCCCACCGAACGCACCGCCAGCATCAGGTCAAGCGCCGGGCGCGCACGCAAATCCCGGAACCTTGCATAGGCCCCGGGATTCCAGTCTTTTCTGCCGTTCGAACTCATGCCGACGGCTCAGGCTCCATACCACCATCCGCAGGTTTGGCCTTGGCCTTAGGCTTGGTCTTGGGAATTGCCGTGACCGAAGGCGCGCTTCCCGCATCGGGCGTGTCGTCTTCATCCTCACCCTTGTGCGGCGGCTCACCCTTGATCACGCGATTGATTTCCTCGCCGGTCAGGGTCTCGTATTCCAACAGCCCTTCCGCAAGCCGTTCCCATTCCTCGCGGTTGTCATCGATGATCTTCACGGCGCGTTCATAGCCTTCATCGATGATCCGCTTGACCTCTTCTTCGATCAATTCCTTGGTATGGGCCGAAATCGAGAAGCCACCGGCACCACCATTGGGTTGATAGCCCGCCGCCGCTTCCTGATAGTCGATATTGCCAACCTTGTCGGACATGCCATAGCGCATCACCATCGCCCGGGCGAGCGCACTGGCCTGTTGAATATCGCCCACCGGACCGGACGAGACCGAATCAGGACCGTATTTGATGATCTCCGCCGCCTTGCCCGCCATGGTCATGGCCACGCGCTGTTCGGCTTCGTCCTTGAACATCTGAAGCTTGTCCATCTCCGGCAGGCTCATCACCATCCCCAACGCACCACCGCGCGGAATGATCGTCGCCTTGTAAACCGGATCGCATTTATCAAGCTTCAGCCCGACAATCGCGTGGCCCGCTTCGTGATAGGCAGTCTTTTCCTTCTGGTCCTTGGTCAACACCATGCTTCGGCGCTCTGCACCCATCATGATCTTGTCCTTGGCAAACTCGAAGTCTTCCATGGTGACAAACCGCCGCCCGATCCTTGCCGCGGTCAGCGCCGCCTCGTTCACCAGGTTGGCCAGATCCGCGCCCGAAAAGCCCGGCGAGCCGCGCGCGATGATGCGCAGGTCAACATCCGGCCCCAACGGCGTCTTGCGTGCATGCACACCCAGGATCTTCTCGCGGCCCTTGATGTCGGGGTTGTCCACCGTGATCTGGCGGTCAAATCGACCCGGACGCAGCAGCGCAGGGTCCAGAACATCCTTGCGGTTGGTCGCCGCGATGATGATCACCCCTTCATTGGCCTCAAACCCATCCATCTCGACCAGCAGTTGGTTGAGCGTCTGTTCACGCTCGTCATTGCCGCCGCCATATCCGGCCCCACGATGGCGGCCCACGGCGTCAATCTCGTCGATAAAGACGATACAGGGCGCGTTCTTCTTGGCCTGCTCGAACATGTCGCGCACCCGGCTTGCACCTACGCCGACAAACATTTCCACGAAATCCGAGCCCGAAATGGTGAAGAACGGCACACCGGCTTCACCCGCAATCGCGCGCGCCAGAAGCGTTTTACCCGTGCCCGGAGGTCCAACCAACAGCGCACCTTTCGGAATCTTGCCGCCAAGGCGCGAGAATTTCTGCGGGTTTCGCAGGAATTCAACGATTTCTTCCAACTCTTCCTTGGCTTCGTCGATCCCCGCCACATCGTCAAACGTGACACGCCCATGTTTTTCGGTCAGCATCTTGGCCTTGGATTTACCAAAGCCCATTGCACCGCCTTTGCCGCCACCCTGCATCCGGTTCATGAAATAAATCCACACACCGATCAGCAACAGGAAGGGCAGAAGACTCAAAATGAAGGTCTGAAAGCCCGATTGCTCCTGACTTTCGGCCCTCACGGGGATGTTCTTGTCGATCAAAAGATCGGTCACTTTGGCGTCATCCGGGCGGATCGCTACATAATCGTTACCATCTTCGCCACGGAACCGTACCTGTTCGCCATCCAGCGTTACCTGGCTGACCCGGTCATCATTCACCGCTGCGACAAACTCGGAATAGCTTATCTCGCGGCTTTGCAATGTGTTGCCGCCACCTGAAAACAGGTTGAACAATGCCAGGATCAGTAAAAACAGAACGACCCAAAAGGCGATATTGCGTGCATTACCCAAGGACTGTCTCCCATGAAAACTTTGGCCCTGCGCCTAGCACAGTTGCCCTTGGACTAAAATAGAGATCATCGCGGCGCGTTCAATGCGTCATCAGGAATTCTCGGAAATTGGTGCGCTCAGGAACCAAATGAGCGGAATATCCCGCTGCAAACCCTGCCAATGGCGCCGAAATAAGCGTTTCTCCCCACCAAATCGCCGGGCTGGCCTCCAAACTTGCGCGCGCCAAGCCGGTTTCCCGCCACTTCGGGCAGGCGCCCAGCCCATCGCCAAGCTTTCGCGTCTCGCCGCCTTCCACATCCGGGCCAATCACCTGCCAGCGCCCGTCCCACACCCCGCCAATGCCACAAACCTCATCATTCACGGCGCGCGCCTCGCGACAAATCCGCAAGACCCCTGCCTCGGGAATCAGATGACAGCCATGCAACTGGCGCACCTCTCCCGCCGCCACCGCCGCAAGCGCGTCCTCCAGCTGGCTCAGCCGGGGCCGATACGGCGCCGAAGCCACAAATCGAAGCGCCCCGGAGATCAGCCGCAACCGGGTTTCGCGCGGCGCCACGCCGCAAGCCGCAAGGTCGAGCACCACATCGCCGCCTTGCTGTACCGCCGCCTTGTCCGCCAATTGCGCCGCTGCCCAGTTAAGCGCCGTCCGCGCCTCGCCCATCATCCGCGCCGTCCCGCCCAAACGGTCGCGCGTTATCCCCAATTCAGCCAGCCCGCCCAAAAGCTGGCGCGCCTTCACGCGGTCAAACCGCGAATCGTCATTACTCGGATCATCGGCCCAGCCGATCTGCTCGCTGCGCAGGAACGCGCGCAAGTCTTCGCGCGAAAACTCCAGCAAAGGGCGAAGCCAAACCACATCGTCGCGCTTGGTCGTACCCCGCATCGCCGCCAGTCCATCCACACCAGACCCGCGCGCCAGCCGCATCAAGAACGTCTCGGCCACATCATCCGCCGTATGGCCCAGCGCGACGGCATCAAGATCATGCCGCGCCGCCCATTCTCCCAACAAATGATATCGAGCCGCGCGCGCCTCGGCCTGCAAATTGCCGCTGCCATCCCAATCCTGCCAGCGCAGAATATCATGCCTGAGACCAAGCGCACGGGCCGCATCGCCCACCATCGCCGCCTCATCTGCCGCTGCCGCACGCAACCCATGATCGACCGTCGCTACGAACAACAGACACCCTCGCGCCGCGGCCCAGCCATGCACCAGCGTCATCAACGCCATGCTGTCGCCACCGCCCGAAACGGCAACGCCCAGCTTGCGTGGCACGTCTTGTTGTAACAGATCGTCAAATGCGGCGGCAAAGCGCCCGGCAAGACTCACGAACAGCCCAGCCGGGACATTTCCTCGCGCGCCTTGGCTTCCGCCGGATTACCCGGAAAGCGCGTGCCAACTTCGCCCAATGTCACACAGGCCTCGTTGGTCTGATCCAACCGGCCCAGCCCACGACCCAGGTGAAACAACGCTTCGGGTGCCGTCGCGCCGTTGGGTTCCAGACTGAACGCCTCCAGATAGGCGCGCGCCGCCTCGGTCAATTCTCCATCGGCTTCCAGCGCCTGACCCCGGCCCAGATTGGCGGCCGCTGCCATCGGGCTACCGGGGTAGGTTTCGTTGAACGTGGCAAATTTCAACGCCGCATCGGTGTTGTTACCTGCCTCCAACGCCGCCTTGGCCGCATCAAAATCGGCCTGCTCGTTCACCGCCAACTGCGGCGCCGAACTCGGCGTTTGTGTCACCGGCGCGCTCGCCGTGCTGCCCGAAGAACTCGCCCCGGCCGCACCACCAAGCGTCGTGGTTTCCTTCAGCTTGCTTACGTCGCCGCCTTCCGCCTCAACCAGACGGAATTCCAGATCGGCAATCCGGTTGGTGCCATCCTTGACGATGGCATCGACCCGAATTTCAAGCTCCTCCGTCTTGGCCGTCAGGCGCGACAGCTCGCTCTCGATCGCCCCCACCCGGTCCAGAACCGACGACCCGCTTGCCACCCCCGGCGCACTGCCAGAGGTGCTGAGTTCCCGTTTGAGCTTCTGAATCTCCACGAAAAGCACGGTCAGCTCCTGGCGGATATCCGCCAGAGTTTCCTTGTCCTGCGCCAAAACGGGAGCAGCACCGAAACACAGCCCCACAATGGCTGCAATCCCCAAGAGCCTGCGCATCATATCGTCCTTCTCCCGCTCCGCTTATCCGCTCAGACCCGCCGACAGCACAGTGACCGCCCTGCGGTTCTGCTTATAGCAGGCTTCTTCCGAACACACCTCAATCGGGCGTTCCTTACCATAGCTCAAGGTCTTCAGCCGACTCGCCGGAAGGCCGCGCGACATCAGATATTCACGCACCGCATTGGCGCGGCGCGCGCCCAGCGCGAGGTTGTATTCGCGTGTGCCCTGTTCGTCGGCATGGCCTTCGATCACGGCGTTATATTCAACGTTGCTGGTCAGCCAGCTCGCCTGCCCGTCCAGAACCTGCTTTGAAGACTCTTCCAGAGTGTGCCGGTCGACTTCAAAGAGCACCCGGTCGCCGATGGCCTGCTGGAAATAGAGCGGCGATTTGGGATCATTCGCACTGCCTTCGATGATTCCGCCCGTGCCCGCGCCTGCCGCCGTGGCATCGTCGTTTCCGAACCGCCCCGCATCGGTACAGCCTGCAAGGGCAAGAGCCGCCACAATCATCAGCGGTTTAGCAAGATAGGTCATTGTCTCGTGCCTCGTTCTTGTTTTCTTTATCACTATCTACCACAGCGCGCGCGGCATGGGAATCTCCTCCGCGCGTCTGCGCAAATCAATGCCGGTGTAAAATCCCTCAACACACCGCGCGCTCCCTCATTTCTGCAACGGGCTCCACGACGGATCAGAAGCCCCGCCCGGCGTGCGGACCTTTTTCAGCGTCCGTCCGGTAATATCCACGCGATAGAGGCTGGCGACGCCGCCCGACCCTTCTGTTTCGCGGGTAAACATGATGACCCGCCCGTTGGGCGACCAGGTCGGCCCCTCTTCGCGAAAAGATGCGGTCAACAAACGCTCGGCGCTGCCATCGGGTTTCATAACCCCGATATGAAACCGCCCATCAACCTGTTTGGTAAAGGCGATCAGATCACCACGCGGGCTCCAAACAGGCGTGCCATAGTTGCCTTTTCCAGTGCTGATCCGCTGCGAATCTCCACCATCCGCACTCATCACATAAATCTGTCCCGGACCCGAACGATCAGATTCAAAGACGATCTTGCTGCCGTCCGGTGAATAGCTCGGCGCAGTCTCAATCGAAGGCGCTGAATTCAACCGGGTCTCGACACCGCTGGCAATATCCATCGAATAGATATCAGTATTACCACCCGCCTCCAGCGAAAAGACGACCTTCTGCCCATCGGGGCTGAAACGCGGGCCGAAACTCATCGTTCCCTCGCGGCTTTGCAACACGCGACGCCCGACATTGGCCACATCCAGCACATGGATTTTCGGCGATCCGCTCTCGAAACTGGTGTAAAGCACCCGGTCACCCGTAGGCGAGAAGCGCGGCGTCAGCACGATGGCGCTCGAATCAGTAAGATACTGCACATTCGCCCCGTCGTAATCCATGATCGCCAACCGCTTCTTGCGATCATCCTTGGGGCCGTCCTCACTGACAAATACCACCCGGCTGTCAAAATAGCCGCCCTCGCCGGTGATCCGCTCATAAACCGCGTCAGCCACCTTGTGCGCCATCCGCCGCCAGCCGTCGGCTGTGCCGGCAAATTGCAGCCCCGCACCCATTTCCTGTCCCGAGAACACATCCCAGACCCGGAATTTCACCGTCAGGTTTTGCCCCGCCACGCTAACCGCGCCAGTGATCAGCGCCTGCGCGTTAATCGCCTTCCAGTCGGCAAATTCAACCGGCGACGAGAAACTGGTGATCTGGCTGATGAAAGCCTCGCTGCCAATCTCGCGAAACAGTCCCGTGCCACTCAGATCCTCGGCCACCACGCGGGCAATATCCTTGGCCATCTGCGCCGAGCCGCCGTTCTCCGGCACAAAATCCGGCACTGCAAAAGGCAGCGGTTCCTGCACCCCGTCGGTTATCTCGATTCGAAGCGGTCCCTGCTGGCTCAGCGCGGGCAAACCCCAAGCGAGCAACATCACCAAAACAGCACTTAAAAACCTGGTGTTCATCTCAGCCTCATTTCCTCTGGGTTGAACGTTATCTCAATTTCACGCCAATTCTCGTATTTCTCTTCGGGCAGATCAAACCCGCCACGCCCACACGAGATCACCGCCGTGCGCGCATTGCGAAAGGCCACATCAATCGCCCGCTGATCGCCACCCCGCGCCGATACAAACTTCGGGCTCGCCGCCAGCGTTCCATCACGGTTAAGCGCAACCGACACCACCACCGTCACCTTACCCGATGCCGCGCCAAGGTCGACTGTCCAGCATTCTGAAATGGCGTCAATCAGCCCATTTTCTTCGCCTTTCGTCAACGGATCGGCGCCGCTCTGCCCCGTGGTGCCGCTCTGTGACGCCTCGCTTTCTCCGCCCGCCATGGCTTCCGCCAGCGCCGAGTTCACCGCGCTTGCGGTGCTACTACTGGCTGTCTCTGTCTCTGTCTCTGTCTCTGGCTTAGGCGCAGGTGCCGCCCGTTGGGGCCGCGTTTGCGGACGTTTGGAAGTCTTGGGCGCCGAACTCACCTCATCCTTGGCTTCCGGCACGATCTCGCTCACCGCCTCTTGGGGCGCCGTGGCCTTCTCATCGGGTTGCGGTGTTTCGCTGGTCTGGCTCTGGTCGGCCTCCTGACGCACCACGGGATCCACCTGCGCATCCGGCTCAGGCGGTTTGGCCACCGGCTTTGGCGCCACCCGCTCGGCGGGGCGCGCCTTGGGTCGCGCGCTTTCCTGTGGCACCAACACAGCCACGTCCTCGCTTGGTGGAGGCGTAATTTCTGGCGGGCGATCCTGCACCTCTGCAGGCTCGGGCGCGCGTGTCACCGGCTCGGGTGTAATATCAGGTTCTGGAGTTTCGGCCACCTCTGGTTCGCTCTGCTCGGGCGGCGTGTCTTCGCTCTGGCTCACATCCGGTGCGGCCGGGCTATCAGGCGCAGGTGCCTCGGGCATGGCCACCTCGGTCACGGTTTCCGGCGCGCCCTGTGTCGCCAGCATCGCCTCGAAATCCTCTGTGCTGATCACTGCCACATCGGTCACCTCAAACGGCAAGGGTTCAGACAGGAAGTTGCCGCCAAACAACATCCACCCGATGAGACCCACATGCCCCACACCCGATATGATCTGGCCCAGCTGCATCGGAGCCTCAGTTTCCGCCCTCGTTGAGCTCTGGTCCGCCCGCGTCCGTCACCAGGCCGATATTGCTGAACCCGCCGCGATTGAGCGCGCCCATGACCTGCACCACCTCGCCGTAAGACACGGCCCCATCAGCGCGCAGGAAAACACGATCACTGGCGCGTTCCGCCGCAATCGCCCTGAGCTTGCCCAGCAACTCCTCGCGTGCAACCTCGGTGCGCTGCACCATCACCGCGCCCTCGGCGGTGATCGTCACTGTCAACGGCTCTTCGGCTTCGCTCGGCAACGCGTTGGCCGCGGTCTTCGGCAATTCCACTGGCACGCCCACCGTCATCAGCGGCGCCGCCACCATGAAGATGATCAACAGCACCAGCATGACATCAACGAAGGGCGTGACGTTGATCTCGCTCATCGGCGTGGCGCGCCCACCGCGGCGACGGCGGCGTGATCCGCCCCCGGCACCGCTCGATTTGATAACACCTGCTCCCATGGCTCAACTGTCCAACTGACGGCTGAGAATGGTGGCAAACTCGTCGGCAAACGCCTCGTAACCGGCAATGATCCGATCACTGTCCGCGCTCAGCTTGTTATAAAAGATCACCGCCGGAATAGCAGCCAGTAGGCCAAGCGCCGTGGCCAGCAATGCCTCGGCAATCCCCGGCGCAACAACCGCAAGATTGGTGTTTTGCTGCTGTGCGATTTCAACAAAGGCGTTCATGATCCCGACAACCGTACCGAACAGGCCGACAAAGGGCGCCGTCGACCCCACGGTGGCCAGCACCGGCAGACCGCGCTGCAAACCTTCGGCTTGCTTGGCGATGGCCACATCCATGCTGCGATCAATCCGCGCCTGCGCGCCCGCGATCAACTCACCTCCGGGTTTATGCGAGCGCCGCCACTCGATCATACCCGCAGCAAACACCTTTTCGGATTGCCCCTTTGGGTCGGCACCGATCTGCTCGAACAGCTGATCAAGCGGCTCGCCGGACCAAAAGGCGCGGTCGAACTTGGCCGCCTCGGCATGGGCCTTGCGATAGTTGATCAGCTTTTGAATAATGATCGACCACGACCAGAACGAAGCGACAATCAGCAGGATCATCACAAGTTTTACGGTAATCGTGGCGCGCGCGAATAGGGCCCATAAAGAGAAATCAATCTCCTGCACCAGGGCAAGTGTTTCTGTTTCCATCTGCCTGCTCTTCTTGTTGTCCGGATCGTCGCCGGTGACCGTTTTCGGCCTTCTTTACAGGCAAACTAGACGATCTGAAGGGGAAAACCAACAAGATCGGCCTCACTTCCGCTTGATTTCGCTATCGTGGCGTCTTGCCCAAGCGGAAAACCGCCTTTCCGATCACAATTTCAGCCCGGTTCATGCCACTTTGGCAACCGCACCGGCTTGCCGCCTGTGGTCATGCAGATCACGGTGACCATGGCCCGAAACAACACCTGATCGCCGCGTTTGACCTCCTGGCCCATGACCATGCGCACGGGCTTGAGGCTCTCGATCCAGGTCTCGACCACCAACTCATCATCAAGCTTTGCGGGAGCAAGGTAATCCGCCTCGATCCGGCGCACGGCAAAGACAATCCCGTCGCGCTCTTTCATGACGTTCTGATCAAGACCCACCTCGCGCACCCACTCGCTACGGCCCCGCTCAATATAGCGCAAGTAATTGGCATAATAGACAATACCGGCCATGTCGGTATCTTCATAATAAACGCGGATCGGAAGCTTGTAGATCATGAACCGAGCCTAAGCCGGGCGCGGCGCGGCTTCAAGCACTGTCGCGAATGCGCAGAGGTTTTGCGCCACCTTCGGTGTCGCCCGGGGGCGCCTCGCTTCGCTCGGCGCCAGCGCATTGAAACCGCAGTCAAAGATCTGTGACGGCTGCGCATAAACCACGGTCTGGAAGTGGATATTTTTTGCAAGATGAAAAGGCAGGGCGCTCCAGAACTTCCTCTGACCATAAATATCCGATCCCCGCGCCACCTCGCACAGGAACGCATTAGGAAAAACGCCCCCGATTCGCCCCTTCAGTACACACCGATCAGTGCGCAGGCTGACCGCTCCCTTTTCGGTGGCGGGGCGGGTGGGTGGGCGCCGCCGAAAAGGGAGCGGCGCTCAACTCAGATGAAACTGACGAATTTAGAGAACGGCATCTCGCGCAGACGCTCGCCTGTCGCGGCAAAGATCGCATTGGCCAGGGCGGGCGCGGCGGGCGGCACCGGGGGTTCGCCGATCCCGCGGATTTTCGCGCCATTTTCCAAGCCACGCACTTCGATCTGCGGGCATTGGTTGATCCGCATCGCCTCGAAGCTGTCAAAGTTCTCCTGTTCTCTCATGCCATCGGCAAAACTGATCTCTCCCAGCATCGCGTGGCCAAGCCCAAACACCACACCGCCCTTGACCAGCCCGTCAAAATTGATCGGATCGACCACGCGGCCCACTTCTGCGGCAACCCAGACGTTTTCGATCTTCAACCCGTCTTCAGTCACACGAACTTCGACCACTTCAGCGCAGGCCACCCCGAACGAAAGGCTCATCGCGACGCCACGCCCGACACCCTCTTGCGGGTTCGGCCCTGACCATCCGCTCATCTCGGCCACGGCCTCCAGAACCTTGCGCGACGGTTCGTGCGAACAAAGCCGAATGCGCTCCGCCATCGGATCGGCCCCGGCGGCATGGATCAGCTCATCAAGAAATCCTTCATGGAAAAACCCGTTGATCGAAGCACCAACCGAGCGCCAAGAACTCACCGGTGCCAACCCCGGCACACGGTATCCCGTCACCCGGTAATCGGGAATGGCATAGGGCTGATCCCAAGCCGCCTGAATGATCGCTGTATCCGGCCCCGGTATGCTCAAACCCTGACGCTCGCCCATCTGGCTGTCCATGACCGAGGGTGCGGCAACGTGATAATCAAGCGCGCGCACATGACCATCAACTGCGCTGCCCTGCAGCCGTGCCATGCTAATCGGGCGCAGGAAATCCTGCCGCATATCCTCTTCGCGCGAATAGGTCAGCTTGACCGGCGTGCCTTTCATCTGGACCGCAATCTCGGCGCAGCGTTTGACCACGTCATCTTCCAGACGATGCCCGAAACTGCCTCCCATCATCAGCGCATGAACATGCACGTTGTCGGCATCAACCCCGGTGATCTTGGCCACGTTGCTCTGCACCATCCGCGGGATTTGTGTGCCGGTCCAGACATCGACCCGGTCCTCGCCCACCAGAACTGTAGCATTGATCGGCTCAAGCGGAGCATGTGCGAGGTAGGGCGCGCGGTATTCGGCTTGCAGCGCACCGTCCCCCAATGCCGTCTCGACGTCACCGTCATCACGCTGGCGACTGTCATGGTCACCGCCATCAATCGCATCGCCCAGCGCTTGCCAGTGGCCCGCCATCTCAGCCGGAAAAGGCGCAGGCCCCCAACCGCAAACCACCGCATCGGCGCCGCGGAACGCACGCCACGTGTTATCGGCAATCACGCCCACACCGCCAGTGAGTTGCAAGACATCGCTCACCCCGCGTAACTTCATGGCTTCTGATGCATCAAACGACTTCATCTCACCGCCCTGACGCGGGTTCAGCTTGACCGCCGCATAGACCATTCCGTCAAGTTCAAAATCAATGCCATAGCGCTGCATGCCTGTCGATTTTGCAACAATATCAATCCGCTGCATCGGCTTTCCGATTAACCGCCATTCCGACGGCTCGCGCAGCTTCACGCTTGTAACCGGATCAATGCGTGCGGCAATCGGTGCCAACTCCTGATAGGTCAACGCGCTGCCATCGGGCAGGATAACCCGGCCACGTTCGGTCTTGAGCGCGGTCGTGTTGATCCCCGTCTTCTCGGCCGCCGCCGCCTTCAGCGTCTCGCGCGCCACTGCCCCCGCCACACGCAGCTTCTCCCATCCGTCCGGCACAGTGGTCGAGCCACCCGTCACCTGCATCCCGAGAAACTTCATCGGCGCATCCATCACGCCGCGTAGGGTTTCGGCCATAAATCCATCATCGGTCGATGCAAACGGCACCGCCTCGCCACTCAGCGCCGTGTTGTAATAGGCCGCACTCGGCGGGCCGGGATCAACCTTGATCTGATCGAGATCAACATCCAGTTCTTCGGCAATCAACACCGCCTGAACGTGATAAACCCCCTGCCCCTTGTCACCACGCGGCGTGATCAAGGTGATCCCCTCCGCGTCAATCCTGACATAGGGCGTCAGCGCCGCCTCGCCCTCGCCAAGCCCCTCCAACAAGGGGTTCGCCGCAGGGCGCTTATACATTACATAGCCAAAGGCCACGCCGCCCACGATAGCAGCAGATCCAAACAGAAACGTGCGGCGGGCGATTTTTCCAGCGCGGCTCATTGTGTGCTCTCCCTCAAACGGGTCGCAGCGGATTTCACCGCCTCGCGGATGCGCGGATACGTGCCACAGCGGCAGAGATTGGCGCTCATCGCCTCATCAATCTCGGCGTCCGTCGGCTCGGGTGTCTCGGCCAGAAACCCGGCAGCCAACATGATCTGGCCGCTCTGGCAATAGCCACATTGCGCCACCTGATGTTCGATCCAGGCTTCTTGCACAGCATGAAGCGCGGCCCCGGCTCCCAACCCTTCGATGGTTGTCACCTCGCCTGTCACATCCTCGGCAAACACCTGACAGGACTTCACTGCCTCACCATCAATATGCACCGTGCAGGCACCGCATTGCGCGATACCACAACCATATTTGACACCCTTGATGCCCAACTCGTCCCGCAGCACCCACAAAAGCGGCATGTCGCCTTCGACATCCACCTCATGCATTGTGCCGTCCACTTTGATCTGCATCTCTCACCCTCATTCACACCTTGGCCCTGCTCTTACTATCTAGGGCAATTCAGCGCGCAAAAAACTTGCAATTTGCGCCAAAGCACATTCAATTGGCGCCAGCCCGCGATATGCATCTGGTTCTCTGAGACATTCGCTCCCCTTTATACGTCCGACACTTCGCCCCACAATCGTCTTTGAACTCCAACAAGGCCCGATATGACCACGCCCGAGACCTACCCTATCGGCCCCCAGATAGCCCAGACAGCTCAGGTGCTCGGCCTCGACATCGCCCGAATTCTGGCGCGGGCCGGGCTGCCCGCAGATTACTTCGATTACGATCAGCGCGGCGTAACCGCCGAGCGATTCTTCGCGATTCTGCGCGCCGTCGAAGCCGAGGCAAAACACCCCGACCTTTCGCTCTATCTGGGGCGGATCATGGCGCGAGGACCAATGCTGCCGGCGATTCATGGCTTTGCCTCAAGCCCAGATATCGCAACCGGTTTCGACCGGTTGGCGGTGTTCAAACCGCTCGTGGCCCCTATTCGGCTCAACTCGAAACGTGACAACGTCGGCCTCACGCTAAGTTGGAACCCACCGCCCGGCATCGCTTTTTCAGCCGGTTTTGCATTTTTCGAGCTGGTCTATTTCCTGGAACTCTGCCGCAGTTTCACCGGCGAACATATCGTGCCTTTGTCGATTGGCGCACCATCGCACGATACACCGACGCTGCGCGATTATTTTGGTGTCGCTTCCCATATCGCTCCGACACCGGAACTGCGCCTCTCAAATGCCGATGCGAACCGGCGAATGATTTTTGCCAACAACGCACAGTACCAGATGATCGCAGCCGATCTGCACCAACAGCTCAAAGCCCGCACCCACCCCCTGCCGATGACCACACGGGTGCAACGAACGCTGGTCGACATCCTACCCGCAGGGGCAGCAACGGTTGATGCAGTCTGCACGCATCTGGCGATGTCACGCCGATCACTCCAGCGCAAGCTGAAGGAAGAGGGCGAAAACTTCCAATCCGTTCTCGAGGCGACGCGTTCCGAACTATCAATGCACTATCTCAAACGCGCAGATCTGAGTGTTCAGGAGATCTCCTATCTGCTGGCGTATCGCGATCCCAATTCCTTCTATCGCGCCTTTCAGGGCTGGACCGGAATGACCCCCGGTCAGGCCCGAGCGAGTCTGGAATGATCGCGGCTCTGCAACGCCACTGGCCGCTTCTGGCCCTGACGGTTGTCGTGGTGGCGCTCTGGTCGACGCCGGTGCTCTTGCCGCTAAAAATTCTCGTCGTCTTCCTGCACGAATTATCACATCTTATCGCGGTTCTTCTAACGGGTGGCAGTGTCGAAACCCTGTCGATCACCCCGCACCAGGGCGGTGCCGTTCTATCGCGCGGCGGCAACCGGTTTCTCACGCTGTCGTCGGGTTATCTCGGCTCGCTCCTCATTGGACTAGGTCTGATTTGGGCCGCACTGCAAAGTCGAGCCGACCGCTGGGTGGTGGCCGGGTTGGGTACATTGCTCCTCGTCGTCGCGGCAATTTATGTGCGCGAACCCTTTGCTTTGATATTCTGTCTCGGCGCGGGTGCGCTCCTGCTTGGAATAGCGCGTTTCCTGCCACACGGGCCCAATGACTTTGCATTGCGACTGATTGGCCTCACGTCGATAATCTATGTCCCGCTCGACATCTTCTCGGACACCTTGGCACGCGCCCACCTGCGCTCGGACGCGCGGATCCTGGCCGAAGAATTCGGCGGGGCCACTGTGCTCTGGGGCGCAATCTGGCTCGGGCTGAGCGTGGTGGCAATCGCAATCGCCCTGCGCGCACTCTTACGGTGAAGTTTTGCGCCGCCTTCGGCGTCGCCCGGGGCGCCTCGCTCCGCTCGGCGCCGATGGTGGAGAGCGTCGTTTCAATTTAGCAGACGCAGCGATCTCGGCGCGGTCAGGATTTGAGTATTTTGGGAAAAATGAAGGGTAAAGAGCGCGCGCTCTGTTAACTCAATTTCGCGGGTTACCATACGGCCCCGTATGTCATACACATAGCAGCCGGACATCAGCCGGAGATCACCCCCCCGCAAATTTGCACCCTGCGCGCGTTAACCTGCCGGGGCGTTCAGTTTACCATTTCTTTCATCACCGCCAGGAACCGGGCCACCTCGGCACGGCTGTTGTAGTGACAAAGCGAAACCCGGATGCAGCCATCAAGCCCCAGCGGATCAAGCACATTCCCAGAGTAATGATCGGCTTTGCGAACATGGGTGCGGATACCCTCATTGTTCAGACGTGCCACCACGTCGGTTGAGGCAACCCCTTGAACATGAAAGGAAACCAGACCTTCACGCGCCGGGTTGTCGATGCCCCCGATAATCTGCACACCGGGCATTTGCGCCAGCCCGGGCAGGTTGTTCAACCCATGCAACATGGCATCAGTGAGGCGTTTCTCGTGACCATGTATCGCGGCCCCCGCAGCCTTGATGCGCGCGACGCGGTCTTGGGCGTTGGACACTTCGCCGCCAAGCCAATCCAGATAGTCCACCACATCGGAAAACGTCGCATATGCGCCCGTATCCCGGGTACCCATCTCCCAGTTTTTCTCCGGTCCTTTCAAGAGGTTATTATGCGGCAGTGCGGCCAACCTATCAGATATCCACGCCAACCCGTAACCATGGCGCGAGAACATTTTATAGGGCGAAATCACATACCCATCGACGTCCAGTTCCGTCAGGTCGATCCGCCCATGGGCGGCGTGCTGGATACCATCAACGATTATAAGGCATTCAGGCGACTCGGCCCGAATCGCCGCTACGATTTTGGCCGCGTCCACGCTCATCCCGGTAACCGGAGAGGTATGCAGAATCGTTGCGACAACCGTATCCTCAGTGATCTCAGGAAGGTAATGCTCAACACCAACCGTACCAGTAGAATCGTCATGTTTTACAAGCACATGCGTCTGCCCGGCGATCCCGGCCCAGCGCGCGGCGGCACTGCGTGAAGCGGGATGTTCAAGCGTTGAGCCCAGAACACGCCCCGGCCCGCGGCCCAGACAAGCGGCTGAAATAAGGCGGAAAAGAAGTTCGGTCCCGCTTTCGCCGACAAAGAACTGCCCACTGCGCACATTCATCAGTTCGGCCATATCCGCGCGGGCCTTTTCGATCACCTTTACCAGCGCATGGCTGGCAACGTTGTCGCGTCCCTGATTGTCGGGAATAGCGGCGTAAAAGGCTGAGGTTTCTACCACGGCTTTCAACGTCAGCGCACCGCCAGCATTCTCAAAAAATACCCGCTCGCCCTGAAAGGGATCGCTGTCGACATGTGCAAACCGCGACCGGATCGCCTCAAGAAGATCGTCTGAAATCATAGGCATAGGCTTTCCCCTTGCAGTCTGCCCAAAACGCTACCGTCAAGAATCCGACAAGGCCACCGCAGATTGCGGTGGCCCTTCGGGATGCACATTTTGCACGGTATTCACAGTTCGGGATAAAGCGGGAAGCGCGCGCAGAGCTGCGCCACCTCGGTCTTTACCCTGGCCTCCACTGCGCCATTTCCCTCTTCGCCATTCTCCGCCAGCCCATCGACCACTTCAATGATCCAATCGGCAATCTGACGGAACTCGGTCGTTCCAAAGCCGCGCGTCGTGCCTGCGGGCGAGCCTAGCCGCACACCACTTGTCACGGTGGGTTTCTCCGGGTCAAACGGAACGCCATTCTTGTTGCAAGTGATGTGCGCGCGCTCCAGAGCCTTTTCGGTGGCATTGCCCTTGACCCCTTTGGGCCGCAGATCAACCAACAAAACATGGGTGTCGGTGCCGCCGGTGACGAGATCAAGCCCGCCTTTCATCAACTGATCACCCATTGCCTGCGCATTGGCGATCACCGCCTTGGCGTAATCCTTGAAATCGGGGCGCAGCGCCTCGCCAAAGGCCACGGCCTTGGCGGCGATCACATGCATCAGGGGACCGCCCTGAATACCGGGGAAAATCGCCGAATTCACCTTCTTGGCGATATCCGCGTCATTGGTAAGGATCATACCGCCGCGTGGGCCGCGCAGCGTCT
This sequence comes from Rhodobacteraceae bacterium LMO-JJ12, assembly GCA_021555075.1. NCBI lineage: Bacteria > Pseudomonadati > Pseudomonadota > Alphaproteobacteria > Rhodobacterales > Paracoccaceae > Rhodobacteraceae bacterium LMO-JJ12. Next base: position 69,304 of record JAKGBX010000003.1, on the reverse strand, counting down.
TGTGCGTTGTCGTTGTGACAACATGGGCATGCGGGAATGGGCTGGGGTGTTCGCCCGCCGCCACAAGACCCGCGAAATGTGCCATATCGACATGCAAAAGCGCACCGACCATATCAGCAATCTCGCGCATCCGGGCAAAATCAATCTGACGCGGAATGGCCGACCCGCCGGCGATAATCAGTTTGGGAGAATGTTCTTTGGCCAGCGCTTCGACCTGATCGTAATCCAGCAGATTGTCCTGCCTGCGCACGCCATATTGCACAGCGTTGAACCACTTGCCCGACTGGTTGGGGCGCGCACCATGGGTCAGGTGCCCACCTGCATCAAGGCTCATCCCGAGGATCGTGTCACCGGGCTGCAAGAGCGCCTGATAGACGCCCTGATTTGCCTGACTTCCCGAGTTGGGTTGCACATTGGCAAAGTCACAGCCAAACAACGCCTTTGCCCGCTCAATCGCCAAATTCTCTGCAATATCAACGAATTCACAGCCACCATAGTAGCGCCGCCCGGGATAACCTTCGGCGTATTTGTTGGTCATCACCGACCCTTGCGCCTGCATCACGGCGGAGGAGACGATGTTCTCGCTGGCGATCAGTTCGATCTCGTCGCGTTGGCGGCCCAGTTCCTTCTCGATTGCGTCGAAAATTTCGGGGTCGCGGCTGGCAAGCTCTTCGGTAAAAAAGCCGGGGTTGGACATGGGGGTATCTCTCCGTCGCTGATGTGGCGGGTGGGCGTTGGGCGTTGGGCGTTGGGCGTTGTCCTAAGCCATTGCGCATGGGCTTGAAAGCCCCGATTCCGACCAATGGGCTTGCCAGCGCGTCAATCATCGTGCAGGTGAGGAGGCGCCGGAGCCCATCCGACCCGGTCGCCGCCTTTTGGAAACTTTCAAGAATGAGCCTGAAAATCGCCTTTGTCGCCTCGGACGCGCCCGTCGCCCAAACCGCCCGCGCGGCGTTGATAGGGCGCTATGGCAATTGCGACGAGGCCGAGGCGGATGTGATCGTGGCACTGGGCGGTGATGGGTTCATGCTACACACGTTACACCGCACGCAGAATATGGATGCCTCGGTCTATGGAATGAACCGCGGCACCGTTGGCTTCTTGATGAATGAATACGCCGAAGCCAACCTGCCTGAACGGCTGGCAGCGGCAGAAGAAGCCGTGATCAATCCGCTGTCGATGCGCGCCACCCGCAGCGATGGGTCGGTGCATGAGGCTTTGGCGATCAACGAGGTTTCGCTTTTGAGAATGGGGCCGCAGACGGCCAAGCTGAAGATCATCGTGGATGGGCGGCTTCGGATGGAAGAATTGGTCTGCGATGGTGCGCTGGTGTCTACGCCAGCAGGTTCCACAGCCTATAATTATTCGGCACACGGTCCTATTCTGCCAATCGGCTCGGAGGTTCTGGCGCTCACCGCGATTGCGCCGTTTCGGCCGCGGCGCTGGCGTGGGGCGCTGTTACCCAAGACGGCGGAGGTGCGCATCGAAGTGCAAGACCCGGAAAAACGCCCGGTGATGGCACATGCGGATTCGCGCGCGGTGCTTTACGTGCAGACCGTGCAGATCCGCTCGGAGCCGTCCATCTCTCACCATTTGCTGTTTGATCCCGGCCACGGGCTGGAAGAGCGTCTGCTTCGCGAACAATTCGTCTGATCACGGCACCGGCATTTGCACAGCACACCGACCCACATATATTTTTCACAATTAATTCAATGTGTTAGGCGCTGTTCGCGCTGAGATTCCTCGACGGTTGGGGTGGCGGTGCATTTTGTTGGGCGGGTTCTGGAGTTTGGCAGACATTTTCGGCGCAATTGGGTTTAAGGATCATATGAACCCAGTATGGGGTGATGTGGGTTAGCAACCTCTTATCGTGTGGCGCGCGGGGTTGGTGACGGTTCGACAATATGGGTATTTTACCTGCCCTATCAACTACTTATATTGCATTTCACAGAGGTATCCAGATGGATTCCGGGCAGAATTCTCAGCGGTTGAAGCCCCATCACACTTCTGATCGGGGCCAGCGCTCGTTCGGGTAAGGATTGCCCGGAACCGCCGGTTTTGGGGGGTGACTCCCGGCTGCCGTCTGGCTGACTTCCGGCTGCCGGGGACTCCGGGGAATGGCGTTAAGGGACGTTAATAAGTCATTGAATTGATCAGGGCGTATGACCTCTAAGTCAGCCGTCGAGCAGCACGCGCGCCGCATCTTCGCGGATCTCGCCTGCTTCGATCATCGCCGCGGCAACCCGGTCAATCTCCTTGCCGCGCGCTCCGGCGGCGATGGCGACATTGCGGGCATGCAGGCCCATATGGCCGCGCTGAATGCCTTCGCCCGCCAGCGCGCGCAGGGCCGAGAAGTTCTGGATCAGCCCGACCGCCGCCGTCACCCGCGCCAGACGGTCGCCGGTCGTGGCCCCCATGATCCTGAGACAGGCCTGTGCCGTCGGATGTACCCGCGTGGCGCCGCCGACAATTCCGACCGGCATGGGCAATTCGATTTCGCCCAACAAATCGCCTTCGGGTGTTTTGGAGTAGCGGGTGAGCGGCCCGTAGCCGTCCTTGGCGGCAAAGGCATGCGCCCCGGCTTCGAGCGCGCGGCTGTCATTGCCGGTGGCCAGCGCCACGGCAGAGATGCCATTCATGATGCCCTTGTTATGGGTTGCGGCGCGATAGGGATCGTGGGCGGCAAATTCCCAAGCCGACAGGATGCCATCGACCATGTCGGCGCCGATCTCATCAGCGCGCCAGAGCGCGTGGGCGCGCACCAGCCGACGGTCGGCGAGGTTTGACAGGATGCGCAGACCCGCCTTGCCACCGGTCCAGGCTTCGAGCTTGGGAGCGAGCTTTTCCGCCATAGTGTTGACCGTGTTGGCGCCCATTGCGTCACGCACATCGATAATCAGATGCACCACGACGAATGGCCCGGCGATGCGCACCTCAAGATCGCGAAAACCGCCGCCGAGTTTCAACAGCATGGGGTCGCAGCCGTTGCAGAGATCGGTGATTTCGTCGCGGTGTGTCAGCACTTCGGACTGGGCCGTTTCGAGATTGGCAAGGCCCGTGATCTGGACCTGAGCAATCATCTGCGGTTCGTCGGCCTCTGTTGTCACGCCGTCGGTGTTGCGACAGGCCAGCGCGCCGTTGCAAACGGCGGCGATGACCGAGCTTTCCTCGGTTGCCATTGGCACCAGAACATCGCGCCCGTCGACGATCATGTTAGTTGCCACGCCCAAGGGAACGGCCATGACCGAGATGACATTTTCGCTCAGATTATCGGCGAGATCACCGTCATGGGCGGCGCTGGCTTCGAGATGAGCGAGATCATCGGTCGTGAGACCGGACGTCTCGGCCAGGCGCGCGAGCCGGTCAGCGCGTGAAAGATTGTGAAAGCCGGGAATGCGGGATGATGCCATGGGATGCCTCCTGTCCGACAGGGGACAGGGGTTCTGAATTCAGGTCAAGAAAAAATGGGAGCGGAGGTCAAGTGCGCGTGCAACAAGGGGCAGCGCCCTCCTCCCCAAAAGGGAGGGAGGGCGCGGCCTCTGTCGGCAATGGGCGGCTTTGCGCGCCTTGTTTCCGGGCGGGTGCGCTAGGTCGCGTAACCGATGCCTTGCAGCGCCTCGGCGATCTCTTCCAACACTGCCGGGTCGTCGATCGTTGCGGGCATTTTCCAGTCCGAGCCGTCGGCGATTGACACCATCGTGGCGCGCAGGATCTTGCCCGAGCGTGTTTTGGGCAGGCGATCCACCACCACGACCAGCTTGAAGGCGGCCACCGGGCCGATCTTGTCACGGACCATTTTCACCACTTCGGCCTTGATCTCGTCATGCGGGCGATCAACCCCCGAGGTGAGACAGATGAAACCGACCGGCAATTGGCCCTTGAGCTGATCTGTCACGCCGATGACGGCGCATTCGGCCACGTCGGGGTGATCGGCCAAAACCTCTTCCATGCCGCCAGTCGAGAGGCGATGCCCGGCGACGTTGATCACATCGTCGGTGCGCGCCATGATGTAGAGATAACCGTCTTCGTCGATCATCCCGGCATCACCGGTTTCATAGTAGCCTGGGAAATGGCTGAGATAGCTTTTCTGGAAGCGGTCCTCGGCATTCCACAGGTTGGGCAGCGTGCCGGGCGGTAGCGGCAGCTTGACCGCAATCGCGCCAAGTTCGCCCGGTTTCATCGGGTGGCCGCCTTCGTCCAAGATCTGCACATCATAGCCGGGCATCGCCACGGTTGGGCTTCCGAGTTTGACCGGCAGGGGTTCGATCCCCACAGGGTTGCCCGCGATGGTCCAGCCGGTTTCGGTCTGCCACCAGTGGTCATAGACCGGTTTGCCGGTCATTTTCTGGGTCCAGACGATGGTATCGGGGTCGGCACGCTCGCCCGCGAGATAGATCGCGTTGAGATCGCTCAGATCATATTTCTGGATAAATTCGCCCTTGGGGTCTTCGCGTTTCACGGCGCGGAAGGCGGTGGGTGCGGTGAAGAAGCTCTTGACCTTATGTTCAGAGATCACCCGCCAGAAGGTGCCCGCATCGGGGGTGCCGACGGGCTTGCCTTCGAACACGATGGTGGTGTTGCCGTGGATCAGCGGCGCGTAGGCGATATAACTGTGCCCGACGACCCAACCGACATCGGAGGCGGCCCAGAACACATCGCCGGGATCGACGTTGTAGATGCTCTTCATCGTCCAGTTCAGCGCGACGAGTTGCCCCGCGGTATGGCGGATCACCCCCTTGGGTGCGCCGGTGGTGCCGGAGGTGTAGAGGATATAGGAGGGGTGATTGCCCTCGACGGGAAGGCAATCGGCGGGTGTGACGCCTTCTTGCGCCGCATACCAATCGAAATCGCGGCCCTCGATCAGCTCGGCGCGCTCTTCCTCGCGTTGCAGGATCAGGGTGAATTCGGGTTTGTGCTTGGCGAGATCAATGGCACCGTCGATCAGCGGTTTGTATTTCACCACGCGACCCGGCTCTAGCCCGCAGGAGGCGGCTATGATCGCCTTGGGCTTGGCGTCGTCGATCCGAACGGCCAGCTCGTTGGCGGCAAAGCCGCCGAACACCACGGAATGGATTGCGCCGATACGCCCACAGGCCAGCATCGCCTCAAGCGCCTGGGGCACCATCGGCATATAGATCACCACGCGGTCGCCTTTTTCAACGCCTTTGGCGCGAAGTGCTCCGGCAAGGTTTGCGACGCGGGTTTTCAGCTCGGCGAAGGTGATGTGTTCCTTGCGGCCGGTGATCGGGCTGTCATAGATAACCGCTGTTTGCTCGGCGCGGCCATTTTCAACGTGGCGGTCAACCGCGTTCCAGCAGGTGTTACACTTGGCGTCGGCGAACCATTCGTAAAGGTTGTTGCCCTTGTCAAAGAGCGCCTTTGTTGGTGCTACGTCCCAATCAATCGCCTTGGCCTGCTCCAGCCAGAACGATTCAGGGTCGGCTTTCCAGGCGGCATAGATTTCGCGGTATCCCATGGTATACTCCTCCTCAGCTTTGTAGGGAGTTACGCCTTCAGGATGGCGTCGGGCAAGCCCTTAGGCAACCCTGTGGGACAATACCGCTCAATATTTGCAAGAAGCGACAAAATGACCCTGCAAACTTTTGCAAAGCCCTGTGGTTTATAAATTTCACCTGCATATCCCAGCATTTTTGCAAACTTGCAAACTTAGAGATGCAAAATGGTACAGCCAAAGAATCACCTCAGCCGTAGTGTTCGACCGGGGTGCCGGCCACGGCGGCCATGTTGAGCAATCCGCGCGGGGTGACGCCGGGGGTGATGATGTGGGCGCGGTTGCCCATGCCCATCAGGATCGGTCCGACTTCGAGCCCGCCGCCCTTCATCTTGAGGATGTTTCGCACGCCAGAGGCGGCATCGGCATGGGCGAAGATCAGAACGTTGGCCGCGCCGTCGAGCCGCCCTTCGGGCAGCAAACGCGCGCGCAGATCAGGGTCGAGCGCGGCATCGACATTCATTTCGCCCTCATAGGCAAAATCACGCGGCTCGGCATCCAGCAGCGCCAGTGCATCGCGCAGGCGTTTGCCGGAGCCTTCGGCCTGATTGCCGAATTGCGACTGTGAACAAAAGGCCAGTTTCGGCTCGATCCCGAAACGGCGCACATGGCGGGCCGCGCCGAGTGCCACCTCGGCCAGTTGCTCGGGGCTTGGCCTGCTCCAGACATGGGTATCGGCAATGAAAAGCGGGCCGTCTTCGAGGATCATCATCGACAGCGCGCCATGCGGGCGCAGCGTCTCGCTGCCCAAAACCTGAGTGATGTAGTTCAGGTGCCAGCGATATTCGCCGAACGTGCCGCAGATCAGGCTGTCGGCTTCGCCACGATGCACCATGATCGCGCCGATGGCCGTGGTGTTGGTGCGCATGATCGCGCGGGCGATATCGGGCGAAACGCCGCGCCGCGCCATGATCTGATGATAGCTGCCCCAATAATCGCGGTAGCGCGGATCGTTTTCGGGGTTCACCACCTGAAAATCGCGCCCCGGACGAATGGTCAGCCCGTCGCGCACGCAACGCGCCTCAAGCACTTCGGGGCGGCCGATCAGGATTGGCTTCTCGGTGGTTTCTTCGAGAATCGCCTGTGCGGCGCGCAGCACGCGGTCATCCTCGCCTTCGGCAAAGACGATCCGGCGCGAGGCCGTGCGCGAGGCCTCGAATACCGGGCGCATCAACAGCGCGGATTTGAACACTGACTGATTCAGCTTTTCACGGTATTCCTGAAGGTTTTCGATTTCGCGGGTGGCCACACCGCTTTTCATTGCCGCTTCGGCCACGGCGGAAGAGACTATGGCCACAAGGCGCGGGTCAAACGGTTTGGGAATCAGGTAGTCCGGCCCAAAGGTCAGGTGTTCGCCCTGATAGGCGGCGGCAGCTTCGGCGCTGGTGGTGGTGCGGGCCAGTTCGGCAATGCCTTCGATACAGGCAATCTGCATTTCATCGTTGATTTCGGTCGCGCCGACATCCAATGCCCCGCGAAAGATGAACGGAAAACATAGTACGTTGTTGACCTGATTGGGATAGTCGCTGCGCCCGGTGGCGATGATCGCATCGGGGGCAACTTCCTTGACCTCTTCGGGCAGGATTTCGGGCGTGGGGTTGGCCAGCGCGAAGATGATCGGCTGTTTGGTCATCTTCGCGACCATATCGGTGTTGAGCACGCCGGGACCGGACAGGCCGAGAAACAGGTCGGCGCCGTCTATCACCTGATCCAGCGTACGCAGATCGGATTCTTGCGCGAAGGCGGCCTTTTGCGGATTCATATCTTCGGCACGGCCCGCGTAAACAAGGCCGTGAATATCGCAGAGCCAGACGTTTTCGCGCTTTACCCCGAGCTTTAGCAGCATGTTGAGACAGGCGATGCCCGCAGCACCGCCGCCGGTGGAAACGACCTTGATCTCGTCAAATTTCTTGTCCGCAACAAAGAGCGCGTTGGTGGCGGCAGCACCGACAACGATGGCCGTGCCATGTTGGTCATCATGGAAAACCGGGATGTTCATCCGCTCGCGGCAGAGCTTCTCGACGATGAAACAGTCGGGGGCCTTGATGTCTTCGAGGTTGATCGCGCCGAATGTCGGCTCAAGCGCGCAGACGATATCGGCGAGGCGTTCGGGGTCGGATTCGTTGAGTTCAATGTCAAAGCAGTCAATCCCCGCGAAGGTCTTGAAGAGCACCGCCTTGCCCTCCATCACCGGCTTGGAGGCCAGCGCGCCGATATTGCCAAGGCCGAGCACCGCCGTGCCGTTTGTGACCACCGCCACTAGGTTGCCGCGCGCGGTAAAGCGGCGGGCATTGGCCGGGTCGGATTGGATTTCAAGGCTGGCATCCGCCACACCGGGAGAATAGGCGCGCGCCAGATCGCGGCCATTCGCCAAGGGCTTGGTGGCGCGGACCTCAAGCTTTCCGGGTTTGGGAAATTCGTGATAGAATAATGCTGCCTGACGCAGGGTTTCCTTGGGGTCTCTGGACATGGTGCGGCCTCGTGGGATTCATGATTGTTTAATGTTAAACTACTTTTTCAGTCGGGGGAAGGCGGGGATTTACCCGGCGTCATGATGCCTCATCTTGCAATTGAGTGTATCCCCGCGCAGACTTGGGCGTCGAGGGGATATGACATGAGTGAAACGCGCGCCGAAATTCGCCTTCCAACGCAGCAATTAGGGGATGATATCGCGTTTTTCACGGGCGTTCTGGGGATGCGAATGGACATGATCTTTCCCGCCGATTCCCCGCGCGTGGCGGTATTTTCCGGCCATGGGCTGCGTCTGCGGCTTGAACAGGGGGCAGAGGAATCGCCCGGAACGATCCGTATTCTTACCGATGATCCTGATGATTTCGCCGATGGGCAGCGCGCCCTTGTCGCGCCCAATGGCACGCGGGTGGAAATCGAAGCGCTGAACCCTGCGCTGGTGTTGCCTGAAACACAACATGCCTATGTCGTGCGCCGACTGGCCGATGAGGCGCCGTGGGTCATCGGGCGCGCCGGAATGCAGTATCGCGATCTTATTCCCGACCGGCTGGGCGGGTCGATCATCGCCAGCCATATCCGCATCCCCGATGCCGGGCCGGTGCCTGACATGGTGCATTATCACAAGGTCGGGTTTCAGCTGATCTTTTGCGTCTCCGGCTGGGTCGATGTGCTTTACGAGGATCAAGGCGGGATGCGTCGCCTTACCCCTGGCGATTGCTTTATCCAGCCGCCCGAAATTCGCCATCGAGTGATGGAAGCCAGCGAGAATTTGCAGGTGATCGAGATCGGGGTTCCGGCCGATCATGTGACCGAGATTGATCACGAGATGAGCCTGCCGACGCCCGAGCTGCGCCCCGAGAGGGAATGGAGCGGGCAGCGGTTTGTCCATGATATCGGGGCCAAGGCCAAATGGGGCGCACATCGCCTGCCCGGCTTTGAGGCGCGCGACACAACGATTGCGTGCAACACCGGCAATGTGGCCGGAGTCTGGGTGGTGCGACCCGGCGAAGGCGAGCCGGTCTGGGCGCGTCACGATGCAGATATCCTGTTCGGTTATGTTATGGCGGGCGCGGTGACGCTGAGCGGTGAAGGCCAGCCCACACATGCGCTTGAAAAGGGCGATGCCTTTGTCATTCCGCCGGAGATGAAGACCCGGCTGAGCGGCGCATCGAGCGATTTGCAGTTGCTTGAGGTGGCGCTGCCCGGTGATTTTGCAACCACAGTGGAGGGCCGATGATGCCGCTTCTCGATGCCGCGCGGGCCGTGCGGGAAAATGCCTATGTTCCCTATTCGCACTTCAAGGTGGGCGCGGCGGTGCGGGGGAAATCCGGGACGATCTATGTCGGCTGCAATGTCGAGAACGCCGCCTATCCCGAGGGCACCTGCGCCGAAGCGGGGGCGATTGCGGCGATGGTGGCGGCGGGGGAAACCGAGCTGATCGACGTGGCCGTGATCGCCGACAGCCCGCATCCCGTGCCACCCTGTGGCGGCTGCCGTCAGAAGTTGGCGGAGTTTGGCGCGGGGCATGTTGTGGTGACTCTGGCCACGACGGGCGGGGCCGAGAGCAGGCATAGTATTTCCGAGCTTTTGCCCGGCGCGTTTGCGCTGGATCATATGAGCCATGCCGAGGGTGGCGATAGCTGATGGATGCACGCCGGATCATTGCCCATCTGCGCGATGGCGTAACCCCAACGCGCGAAGAATTAAGGTGGTTTGCCAATGGGTTGGCCGATCATTCCGTCTCTGACGCACAGGCCGGGGCATTCGCCATGGCGGCGCTTTTGAAAGGCCTAGGAGTGGAGGGCCGTGTGGCGTTGACACTGGCGATGCGCGATAGCGGCGATGTTTTGCACTGGGGTCTCGACAAGCCGATTTTGGACAAGCATTCAACCGGTGGGGTGGGCGATTGTGTGAGCCTTGTTCTGGCCCCGGCGCTGGCGGCTTGTGGGGCCTATGTGCCGATGATTTCGGGCCGGGGGCTGGGTCATACCGGCGGCACGCTGGACAAGATCGAGGCAATCCCCGGCGTGCGCACCGATCTCGATGAGGCGCAATTTCGTGCGGTGGTGCGCGACGCGGGGGCGGCGATTGTTTCGGCTTCGGCCCATATCGCGCCGGCCGACAAGCGGCTCTATGCAATCCGCGATGTGACGGCGACGGTGGAGAGCCTTGATCTGATCACCGCTTCGATCCTGTCTAAAAAGCTGGCTGCCGGGCTTGATGGGTTGGTGTTGGATGTGAAGGTTGGCACGGGGGCGTTCATGAAAACGCCGCAGAAGGCGCGAACGCTGGCAAGATCGTTGGTGGAAACGGCCAATGCGGCCGGATGCCCGACGACAGCGATCATTTCGGACATGAACCAGCCTCTCGTGCCAAGCCTTGGGAATGCCCTGGAAGTCACCGAGGTGATGCAGGTCCTGACCGGAGGCAAGGGCGGACGGATGGCGGAATTGGCCGCGGCGTTGGGGGGCGTGGTTCTGGCCAATGCCGGGCTTGCCGAGGATGTGGAAGCCGGAGCCAAGGCAATTGCCGACTGTATCAATGATGGCCGCGCCGCCGAAGGATTTGGGCGGATGATCGCGGCGCAGGGCGGGCCGGTGCGGTTTGTCGAAACATGGGCGCGGTTCTTGCCCGAGGCGACGGTGATCCGCGAGGTTGTGGCGCGCGAAGACGGCTATATCGCCGGGTATGACGGCGAGGCGTTGGGGCTGTGTGTGGTGGGGCTTGGCGGCGGGCGACAGGTGGAGGGCGATGTGATCGACCCGTCTGTGGGCCTGTCCGACCTATTGCCGTTGGGCACCAAGGTCAGCAAGGGGCAGGCCATCGCCCGGATTCACGCGGCGCGCGAGGATGCGGCCGCGCGCGCAGAAGCCGAATTGCGCGCTGCGGTGACGATCGGGCGGGAGGCGCCGGAGGTGGCGCCGCTGATCCATGAGAGGGTTGGGTGATGGGCCGCGCGTTCCTGATCGTGATGGATTCCGTGGGCATCGGCGGCGCGCCGGATGCAGAGCAGTTTTTCAACGGCACCCTGCCCGACACCGGCGCCTGCACGGTGGGCCATATTGCACAGGCTTGTGCGGCGGGTGAGGCCGAGGATGGGCGCAGCGGGCCGCTTGAAATTCCCAACCTTGCAGCGCTGGGGATGGGTGAAGCCGTGCGGCTGGCCAGTGGTGTGGAAACGGGGCTTCCAGCTGTCACCAAAGGGCGCTGGGGGGCCGCGACGGAAATCTCGAAAGGCAAGGATACGCCGTCGGGACATTGGGAGATTGCAGGCGTGCCGGTGCCTTGGGACTGGCATTTCTTTCCCGACGAACAGCCGGCGATTCCCGATGATCTGTTGGCGGTGATCCGAACGGCAGCGGGAGTGGATGGCACGCTTTGCAATGCGCATGCCTCGGGCACCGAAGTGATTGAACAATTGGGACAGGCGAGTGTCGATACCGGCTGGCCTATCGTTTACACCTCGGCCGATAGCGTGGTGCAGATCGCGGCGCATGAGGGACATTTCGGGCGTGAGCGGCTCATTGAACTCTGCAAAGCGGTCGCACCTGCGTTTCATGCGGTAAAGGTGGGGCGGGTCATTGCGCGGCCATTTGAAGGTAAAGAGGGCGATTTCAGGCGCACCGGGAACCGCAGGGATTTCGCGATTGCGCCCCCTGCCCCGACGTTGCTGGATTGGGCGCATGGCGCGGGGCGCGCGACCCATGCGATTGGCAAAATCGGTGATATTTTCTCGATGCGCGGAATCAGCGATCATGTGAAAGGCCCCGACAGCGTGCTTATGGAACACCTTGGTCGGCTGGTGGACGAGGCGGAAGACGGCGCGCTAACCTTTGCCAATTTCGTTGAATTCGACACGCAATATGGCCATCGGCGCGATGTCTCGGGTTATGCAAGGGCGCTGGAATGGTTTGACGCCGAGTTGGGCAAATTGCTGCCCCGGTTGCGGACAGACGATATATTGGTGATCACCGCCGATCACGGCAATGATCCGACATGGAGCGGTACCGATCACACCCGCGAACGGGTGCCTGTTCTGGTGGCAGGCAAAGGAGTGGGACGCCTGGGGCTGATCGGGTTTGCCGACATCGGGGCCAGTGTCGCGCATCATCTGGGGCTGGCCGAGCGCGGCGCGGGGGAGAGTTTTCTATGAGGTGGCGGGATTATCCCAAGATTGAATTGCACCTGCATCTGGAAGGCGCTGCGCCGCCAGTGTTCATTCGCGGTTTGGCCAAGGAAAAGAACATTGATATTTCGGGGATATTTACCGAGGACGGCTCTTATGCCTTTCGCGATTTCGGGCATTTCCTGCAAGTCTATGAGGCGGCGACCAGCGTCTTGACCACTCCGCGCGACTTTGGGCGGCTGACGCAAGCGATCTTGGAGGAATTGGCGCAAAATGGCGTGATCTATGCCGAAACGTTCCTGTCGCCGGATTTTTGCGGCGGAGGCGATGTCTCGGCTTGGCGCGATTATCTGGCCGAGATCGAAGATGCAGCGATACGGGCCGAAAAGGCGCATGGCATCATCCTCAAGGGGATCATCACGAATATCCGCCATTTTGGCCCCGACGCGGCGCGCCCGATTGCGGTCTGTGCCGCCGAGACGGCGGGCGATTTCATTCGCGGTTATGGCATGGGCGGCGACGAAAGCGTTGGAAAACAGGGCGATTACGCCTGGGCGTTTGATTGCGCGCGCGAGGCGGGGCTGCGCCTGACCACACATGCCGGGGAATGGGGCGGGGCAGAAAGCGTGCGCCAGGCGCTGGACGATCTTGGGGTGGAACGGATCGGCCACGGCATAGGGGCGGCAAGCGATCCGGCGCTGGTTGAGCGGCTGGTTGAAGATGGTGTCACTCTGGAAGTTTGCCCCGGATCGAACGTGGCGCTGGGTATTTTTTCATCTATCGCCGCGCACCCTCTGGCTAATCTGCGCGAGGCCGGGGTAAAGGTGTGTGTAAGCACCGACGATCCGCCGTTCTTTCACACCACGATGACGCGGGAATATGAGGAACTGGCGCGCGCCTATGGCTGGGGCGAGGCGGATTTTGGCGAACTGAACGATACTGCGCTGGCGGCGGCCTTTTGCGACGAGGCGACCCGCACGCGTCTGAAAGATACCCTTAAAGACAAGCTGGAGGCCCTATGAACCCCAACCTGAATGACCATCTGACCGTTGTGAAACACCCGCTGGTGCAACACAAACTTACCCTGATGCGCGAGAAGGACACCTCGACCGCCGTTTTTCGTCAGCTGCTGCGCGAGATCAGTCAGCTTCTGGCGTATGAGGTGACGCGCAACTTGCCGATGACGACGAAATCCATCGACACGCCGCTTTGCGAGATGGACGCGCCGACACTGGCCGGGCGCAAGCTGGCGCTGATCTCGATCCTGCGGGCGGGGAACGGGCTTTTGGACGGGATGCTTGAGCTGGTGCCGTCGGCGAGGGTCGGCTTTGTCGGGCTATATCGCGACGAGGCAACGCTGCAACCGGTGCAATACTATTTCAAGGTGCCTTCGCAGCTTGACGAGCGGTTGGTGATCGCGGTCGATCCGATGCTGGCCACTGGCAACAGTTCGGTCGCGGCGATTGACCTTTTGAAAGAGGCGGGGGCCAAGAATATCCGCTTTCTCTGCCTGCTGGCAGCGCCCGAAGGGGTGGCACGGATGAAAGAGGCACACCCGGATGTGCCGATTGTCACTGCCGCGCTCGACAAGCAGCTGAACGAAAAAGGCTATATTGTGCCGGGATTGGGTGATGCAGGTGACAGGATGTTCGGCACCAAGTAACCAAGCGTAAATAAATTGTGGATAGATTGCTGATTGAGCGGTGAAGCGGGTTTACTCACTAGTCGCAATGGGGCAATCTACCCCTACATCTTGTGGGGGCAAGGCATGAAATTTACGAGAGTTCTTGCGGTTAGTGTAATCGCTGTATCCATGGGCCTGATAACCGCCGAGGCCAAAACGCTGCGCGAGGCCGAAATACCGGCTGAATATCCGCCAGCATCTTACACCGGTAAGCAATACGTCGACAGCCGTGGCTGCGTGTATATCCGCGCCGGCATCGATGGGATGACCAACTGGGTGCCGCGCGTGACGCGCGACCGTGGGGTACTGTGCGGCTATCAGCCGAGCCTGGCCAAGAGCGCGACGCCGCCGGTGCAGGCGCCCGCCAAACCCGTCCCGGTGATCGAACCGAAACCGGCGCCCAAACCAGCGGTCAAACCGGTTGCAAAACCGGTTCAGGTTGTCACCCAAGCGCCCAAGGCCGCGCCTGTTCGCGTGGCGCCCAAGGCGGCCCCTGTGAAGGCGAAACCCGTCGCGCCGACACCGCGACCCGCCCGCAAGGTGGTGCAGGTCACTCCGGCGAAGCCGGTGCAACCCGCAGCTGTCAAACCGGTGGTGAAAGCCGCGCCGACACCTGTCTCGGGCAACGCGCGACGTCTCGCACCGCCGACCAAGGTGACATCTTGCGAGGGAGTCACCGGGATCAGCCGCTATTACGCCGGTGTCAGCACCGACGGCATGCCGGTGCGCTGTGGTCCGCAGAGCGACCCGCATGTCACGGTGATCCGTCGTGAACCTGTGACGGTCATGCGCGGCGGTGAGCCGGTTCGTGTCCAGCGCCGCGTTGTGCACCAAAGCCCAGCAGCGCCTGCCCCGATTGGCGGTCAGGTGCGCGTGGCGCCGCGTCATGTCTGGGAGCAGCAACAGGCGTCCAAGGTGGAAAGCCCGATTCCCGATGGCTATCGCCCGGTCTGGAAAGACGACCGGCTGAACGAGCAACGTGGCCACCAGACGTTTGACGGTATTTATGCTTCGGGGCTCGCCTGGACGCGAACCGTGCCGCGCAAGCTCTATGTCCGCTCGACCGGGTTGGTGGTGACGCACAAGTATCCCGGCCTCATGTATCCGTATCACAGCTATGACGAAATGCGCGCCGCCGGGTATGACGCGGCCATCAGCGACACGGCGATGGCACCCCAGACGGCCCAAAAAGTGGTGCGCAGATCGGCGCCGAAAAAGGCCATAGTGGCGACCAAATCGGTCAAACGCACGGCCCCCGCCGCTCCTGCAAAGGGCCGGTTCGTGCAGGTTGGCACCTTTGGGGTAGAAGCCAATGCCCAGCGCACAGCGTCACGGCTGAAAAGTATGGGCATGCCCGCGCGGTTGGGGCGGCTGACCAAAGGCGGCAAGACCTATCGTATCGTTCTGGCCGGACCATTTGCCCCCAATCAATTGGGTGCCGCGCTGAACAAGGCGCGCAGTGCCGGGTTTAGCGACGCCTTTGTGCGCTAGAGCGGAATTAGCGATAATTTGAGAATGACGCAGGGCGGGGGCTTTCCCCGCCCTTTGCTTTGCAGGAGCAAGATTTGGATCTTCGTTTTCGCGCTCAGATCAACCCGCGCCATTTCAACACCAGAACCACCAGCGCCACGATTGCAAGGATATTGAAGGCCATGCTGCCCGCCAGGCCAAGCCAGAAATCCTTGCGTTTCTCATGCAGGTTGATCCCGTCGAGATGGCGCAAGATCCGGTCATGCGCCGCCTTTACGGCCGCACCATCCACCCGCTTGCGCAATTTGGGGTGACTGTCGAGTTCGACCGCCTGGCCAATCAGAACCGCATCGCGCACCAGCCATTTTGGCACGCCGCCACCCGCCCGGCGCAGGCGTTTGACAAGCGTGCCACGCCGCCGCCCGAAGCCTTTCTCTAGCCGCGTGTCGATATCGGCGGCAAGGCGGGGAATGTCGGTCGATTCGCTCATGAGCGGCACACTACCGGCTTTCAGCGCGCCGTGAAATGCGCAGTTTTCCTCTGGTTGCTCAGGGGCGCGGCGGGCGCTATTGCTTGGTCATGCTCAATACGATCCACCATGGCACCATCACCGACACAGCCCCGCTGCTGATTGCGCATGGCCTTTTTGGTTCGGCCCGCAACTGGGGTGTCATTTCAAAACGGCTCTCCGACGTGCGCCCCGTGATCGCGGCGGATATGCGCAATCATGGCACCTCGCCCTGGTTTGACAGCCACGGCTATGATGACATGGCGGGTGATCTGGCCGAAGTGATTGCGGCCAATGGCGGGGCGATGGATGTGATGGGCCATTCGATGGGCGGCAAAGCGGCCATGATGCTGGCGCTTGCGCATCCCGAGCGGGTCAACCGGCTGATCGTGGCCGATATCGCGCCAGTGCCTTACACCCATCAACAGAGCCACAACATCGAAGCGATGCGCGCTGTTGACCTGTCGGCGATCAAAAGCCGCTCGGACGCGGGTGCGCAGCTTGAACCACGGCTGGAAGACCCGGCGCTGGCCGCGTTTTTCCTGCAATCGCTTGACGTGGCGGGCAAGCGCTGGCGGCTTAATCTCGACACGCTGGACCGCGAGATGCCCAAGATCCTGTCATTTCCGCAAATCGAAGCGCAATTCGACAAACCGGTGCTGTTTCTCTCGGGAGGCGAGAGCCAATATGTCAGTGCCGAACATCGCCCGCGGATCAAGGCGCTGTTTCCGCAGGCGCGGTTCATGAAAATTCCGGGGGCGGGCCATTGGTTGCACGCCGAAAAGCCACGCGAATTTGAAGCGGCCGTGCGCGGATGGCTCGATCACACCTGATCCGGCGACCGCTTGCAGCAGAGATTTGTCGTGCATGCCCCGGCGTTTCAGCGTGTTAAAGCGCCCCGAGAAGATGCTTTAGAGGCTCTCGATCTTTCGCGCCAGAACCCAGCTTGTCGGGATGGACAGCAGCCAGCCGACAAATGCGGCGATCACCAGCGGTTGCAACGTGTCCCAGCCGGCCACCAGCGCAACAATCATGGCGCTCCCGGCGAGCGTCGAGCCGACAAACAGATGCACGATCAGAGCAAGTCGCAACATGGGCAGTCCCTTCCTTCAAGACCAGATCACTTTCAACCGTAGTGTCTTTGAAGGCGCTGGCGTTGTCCTTGATCTGAGTCAGGCCAAAGCTGCGCACCAGACGTATCTTTTGATCTGGCGTAGGACACGCCGTCACGTCAGCTTCTTGAGAAGCTCCATGAAAGTGATGCGTTCGGCTTTTGTCAGCGGAGCCAATGTCTCGTTGCTGATCTCAAAGCCCACGTCACACATCCGCTTGAGCAACGCGCGGCCTTCTTGTGACAGCGTGATCAGCATACGGCGCTTGTCGTCGGGATCGGGTGCGACGCATGTCAGGCCCTTCAGTCTGAGCCGGTCGGCCACGCCCTTGATCGTGGCGACATCCATCGCCGCCAACCGCCCCAACCGGTTCTGCGAGACCTCTCCTTCCTCGCCGATCCGCACCAGCGCCGCGAATTGCTGCGCCGTCAGCCCTTCGAGCGTGTGGGCCTGAAAGATCGCCGCATGACGTTGATAGGCCAGCCGGAGCAGATATCCGACTTGCTCATCAAGGATATAGCGCGCGTCAGCCATCCTCAGACCGCGAGGTATTGCTGGCTGATTTCGGGCTTGGCATCAAGCTCGGCAAAGCTTCCTTCAAAGCGCAGCGAACCCTTCTCGATGATGATCGCACGGTCAGAAACGGCTCGCGCAAAATGCAGGTTCTGTTCGCTCAGCAGTACCGACAGGCCTTCGCTTTTCAACTCGCCAATTACCCGCGCCATTTGTTCCACGATCACCGGCGCGATGCCCTCGGAAGGCTCGTCAAGCAGCACCGCCTTCGGATTTCCCATCAGCGTGCGCGCAATGCTCAGCATTTGCTGTTCGCCGCCCGACATCTGTTTGCCGAGGTTGCTGCGCCGCTCGGCCAGATTGGGAAACAGCTCATAGAGATGCTCGATCGTCCATTCCGGCGCACCTTCGCGCGGCGGGCGGCGACCAACTTCGAGGTTTTCCTCAACCGTCAGGTCGGGGAAAATCCGCCGCTCCTCGGGGACATAGCCGATACCAGCGCGGCAGATCATATGCGGCGGCAGCTTCATCAGCGATTGCCCGTCATAACGGATCGTGCCCGCCTTGGTGACGACCAGCCCCATGATGCATTTCATCGTCGTTGTCTTGCCCGCGCCATTGCGGCCCAGAAGCGCCACAACTTCCTGCCCGGCCAGATCAAGGCTCATTCCGTTCAGGATCTGCGCCCGCCCGTATCGCGCCGTCAGGTCTTTTACCTCAAGCATCTGCACCCTCCGCCTTTTCAAACAGCGTCCCACCGCCGAGGTAGACCTCCTGCACCATCGCATTTTCGCGAATTTCAGGCCCGGTGCCTTCGGCGATCAACATGCCGCGGTTCAGCACCAGGATACGATGCGCATGGGCAAAAACCACATCCATGTCATGCTCGGTAAACAGCACGCTGACGCCGCGCTCTGCCACAATCCCCGCGGTCAACTCCATCAGCGCAATCCGCTCGGAAGGCGCCATGCCCGCCGTCGGTTCATCCATCAGCAAAAGCGCCGGGTCATGCGCAAGGGCAATCGCCAATTCCAGCCGCTTGAGGTCACCATACGCCAGTTCGGAACACGCCCGCCCGCCCTGCGCCCTCATTGACACCAAGTCCAGCAGTGCATCGGCCTCGTCGACATAGGCCTTTGTCGCGCGGCTGAGCAGATCGAACATCCGCCGGTGATGCGACAGAAGCGCCATCTGCACATTCTCGCGCACCGTCATCGACAGAAACGTGCGGGTGATTTGAAACGTCCGCCCCACCCCCATACGCCAGATCTTGCGCGGCCGCTTGCCAGTCAGTTCCGCCCCCTCCAGCTTCACCGACCCGCGATCCGGCTTGAGATAACCGTTAAGCATGTTGAAACAGGTGGTCTTGCCCGCCCCGTTGGGACCGATCAGCGCCAGAAACTCGCCCTTCCCCAGGTCGAAGGACACATCCGAGACCGCTACAAGGCCGCCAAAACTCTTGGACAGACCGCGCACTTCCAGAACATTCATGCCACGCCCTCCTCATCCCGTCGAAGCCTTAGAACGCGCAACAACCGATCCACCCCACCTGCGATACCATCAGGCGCAATCAACACCACAACGAGAATGATCGCACCGAAAATGAAGCGCCAGTAGTCTAGTCGGCTCACCCAATCTTCGATCATCACAAAGGCAACCGCGCCAAAAATCGGTCCGGCCAGCGCGTGAATACCGCCCAGAAGCACCATGATCAGCCCATCTACCGATTGCCCGATCCCAAGTGCATCGGGGAAAACAGATCCCTTGGAAAAGGCAAAGACACTGCCCGCAATACCGGCCACCGCACCGGCAAGCGCAAACCCCATCCATTGATGCAGCTTTACATCCATGCCGATCGCCTCGGCGCGAATATCGCTGTCGCGGATACCGCGCAGGCCATAGCCGAAGGGCGAATGGGCGACCCGGCGCAAGAACAGGATGCCGCCGATACAAAGCACGAAGGCAATATAGAAGAATACCTGATCCGAATTGGCCCATGCTGCCGGCCAGACACCGAGGATGCCATCATCGCCGCCGGTGAATTCCTGCCACTGGAAGGTGACCCCCCAAAGAATCTGTGCCGCCGCAAGCGTTAGCATGGCGAGATATACGCCGGAAAGCCGCACGCAGAACCAGCCAAAGAACAGCGCCGCAAGTGCGGCGGCCAGCGGCCCCAGCAGCATTGCGGGCAGCATCGAAAGGCCGAAGAATTTCACCGCCATTGCCGTGCCATAGGCGCCAACACCGAAATAGGCTGCGTGACCAAAGGACACCATCCCGCCCAGCCCCATCATGAAGTGCAGCGACACCGCAAAAAGCGTCGCCACCATGACATCAACCAGCAGGATCGTGGAAAAGTCGCTGAGCACCGCCGGGCTGAGCGCCAGTGTGAAGATCAACGCCATCAGCACCATCGCGGCGCGGGGCGACAGAAGGCGCAGGGGCGCTTCCGGGTCGACGGGTGAACCATGTTCGCTGCCCGGTTTGCCAAACAGGCCATGCGGGCGCAGGATCAGCACCACGGCCATGACGATGAAAGGCAGAACGATCGAAATCTGCGGAAAGACAAGAATGGCAAAGGCGTTGAGCACCGAAATCAGGATGGCGGCGACAAACGCGCCCGAGACCGACCCCATACCGCCGATCACCACGACCACAAAAGCTTCGCCAATGACCGACAGGTCCATGTGCAGGTTTGCCGCTTCGCGCGGGATTTGCAGCGCACCGCCGAGACCTGCAAGCGCGGCCCCCAGCATGAAGACACCCGAGAACAGCCACGCCTGATTGACGCCGAGTGCGTCAACCATGTCGCGGTCTTGTGTCGCGGCGCGCACCAAAATCCCCCAGCGCGTGCGATGGAACAACAGCCAGATCGCGCCCAGTACCAGCGGACCGATGAAAATCAGTGCCAGATCATATTCCGGGATCGGCTCGCCTATTATGCGCACCGCCCGATCAAGCCCGGGAGCGCGCGGACCAAGCAGGTCTTCCGCTCCCCAGATCGCCAGCGTTGCATCCTGAAAGATCAGCACCACGCCGAAGGTGGCGACCAGTTGGAACAGTTCCGGCGCATGATAAATCCGTCGCAGGATGGTCATTTCGATGATCAGCCCGACCACCCCCACGATTACCGCCGCCGCCAGCACCGCAAACCAGAAACCGAAGACGCCGCCATCAAGCGTGGTGACCAGCGTATAGGCCAGATAGGCCCCGACCATGTAGAACGAGCCATGGGCGAAATTGACGATCCGCGTGACGCCAAAAATAATCGACAGCCCGCAGGCAATCAGAAAGAGCGACGACGCATTCGCCAGCCCCGTCAGCAATTGTGCAAAATAAAAACCCATTTCGCCCGTCCCTGTTCATTTCGCGTTAGGTCGCGATTTTTTTACGAATACGAATAACCGGGGCAGTCTGCACCGCCCCGGTATGGTGTTTGAAGATTATTCCGCCGGACGCATTTTGGCCGCTTCTTCTTCGCTGGGAAGATAGGCCGCGCCATCAGCGTAGGACCAATCGGTCATCACACCCATGCCGTCTTTCTTGGCGGTGAGACCGACATAGGCACCCATGGTTGATTGATGATCCGCCGCGCGGAACATGAACGGACCGGTGGGCGAGCTTGGCACTTCGAGCCCTTCCATCGCTTCGCGCAGGGCTTCTGTTTCGGTCGATCCGGCTTTTTCCAGCGCCGCCTTGATTGCCAGCACCGAGTTATAACCAACGATCGAGCCGGTTTTCGGCACTTCGCCCCAGCGCGCTTCATAGGCGGTCAGGAAGGCTTTGTGCTCCGGGGTGTCGATCTGGGCCGCCGGATAGCCGGTGACGATCCAACCCTCGGGGGTTTCTTCGCCGAGCGGGTCGAGATATTCCGGCTCGCCCGTGAGAAGCGATACGACGGTGCGGTCTTCAAAGAGGAAGCGCAAGCTGCCTTCGCGCACGAATTTCGACAGATCACCGCCGAAGGTCACGTTGTAGATCGCGTCGGGCTTGGCCTGTTCCAGCGCGCGCACGGTTGAACCGGCGTCGATCTTGAACACTGGCGGCCATTGTTCGGCCACCCATTCCACATCCGGTTGCAGCTTGGTCAGTTCGGTTTTGAAGGCCTTTACCGCATCCGTTCCATAGGCATAGTTTGGCGCGATGGTGGCCCATTTCTTCTTGTTCAGCTTGGCCGCCTGTTCAGCCAGCATTGCCGCCTGCATGTGTGTTGATGGGCGCAGACGGTAAGTATATTTGTTGCCTTTGGACCAGACGAGCGCATCGGTCAGCGGTTCGGAAGCGAGGAACAGCACTTCTTTCTGTTTGGCAAAATCCGCGACAGCGAGGCCAATGTTGGAAAGGAACGTGCCAAACAGCATCACCGCGCCGTCTTTGGAAACCAATTCTTCCGCGATGCGGATCGCGGTGGCGGGATCGCCGGTGTCGTCGCGGCTGATCACTTCGAGCATCTTGCCGTTGACGCCACCTGCGGCGTTGATCTCTTCGACCGCGAGTTCCCAGCCCTTCTTGTAAGGCTCGGTAAAGGCGGCCATGCGGGTATAGGAATTGATCTCACCGATGATGATCGTGTCCTGTGCCATGGCTGCGCCGGGCATAAGACCCAGCATCGGCAGGGCGGCCAATGCGCCCAATAGTTTGCGTTTGGTTAGTTTCATGTCACGTCTCCCTGTGGTCATGTTGGTTGGTTTCATTGTTTTAATGTTTTTCAGGCTCTTACCAGCCCATTATTGTGTTTTGGCCGTGTTAGGCCAAAAGGATTGCGCCTCAGCGCAACCCGTCTTTACCCTCCGCATCTTTTGCTTCGAGTCCGCCGACACGCGGCAAAGGACGCCCGCTATCAGTGACAGCAACAGCCACCATGATTTCGTTAGCGCGCGGTGCGTCGTTTATGGTCACTTCGATTCCGTCAAAATGGCTGCGCACATAGGCCGCATCCTTGTGCCCCAGAGGCACATCAAGCACCTGGCCGGGGCTGCCCATTTTTTTGGAGGACGGAACCAGCGCGGCGCCCTTCTCGACGGCCTTCCTGAGCGGTGCACCCAACTTGGGGTGCAGGATTGCGGCGGCATGTTCAAGTTCGCCATTTTCGCCAACCATGGCGGATTTGCCGTAGGATTCGGCTTCTTCGGGCGTGATGCCAAGTGCCTGAACGCAGCGTTCACCTAAGATACCGCCAAGTTCGGCACCGATTTCCATCAGGTTGCTGAGGTCTTCTTCGTAACGTCCGGCGAAGGGGTTTTCAATCACGGCAACGGCCACGGCCTTGCGCGTGGGCGGTGTGATCTCGCGGCCCATTTCGCGCAGTGTTTCTTCTACCGTTACGACGATTTTTCTGATCTTCGCCTTCATTTCAACCCATCCTCTCCCTTGATCGCACCCGCTTCCAGACCACCAGCGCGGTTATGAACCCGCGCGCCATTGGTCATCACCAGCACCAGTGCCATTTCATCGGCGCGCGGTGCGTCGTTGCAGCCCACTTCGATAGAATCAAAGTGCGAGCGCACATAAGAGGCGGTGATATGGGTCACGGGCACATCGAGACGCGCGCCAACGCCGCCAACCTTCTTGGTCGAAGGCACGATGGCTTTGGAACGCTCTTCTCCCAACAATTCGCGCATCGCATAGCCGCCCGGCGCATGCCAGAGCGCGCCATGTTCAACCTCGCCTGCGCTGCCGACGATTGCGCCTTTGCCATAACCTTCGACCTTCTCGGCCCCGCCCATCAATTCGATCAGCCGGGTGGCCAGTTGGAGGCCCAAAGGTTTCAACTCTTCCATGAAGGGCTGAATATCGGGCGCATATTTTCCGGCAAAGGGGTTGGCAATCACCGCCATGGCCCAGGCCCGGCGGTAAGGGGTTTTCACCGGCTCACCGCCCTCGTGCCAAATCTCTTCAAGACTCTCGATGGTTTTTCTCAATTTGAGTTCAGGCATATTCTGTTTCCTTTAGTTCTACTCGTCCGATTGGCCCTACAACCCGGTTCTGCCCACGCAGGAACAGCGCCGCAGCATGGATCAAACCGGCTTGTCGCATGGTATTGGCTGCCTTGGCCCCGCGCATCAGGGCTTGGTCAACATCATTATCGCTTAGTGGCCCGACATGAGCGACCACCAAACGTTCGCCGAGATCGCTGTCGGGGCGAAGCTCGGTGGCTGGCGCGCGTGAAATCGCGCCGTGATCGGGCAGATCGACCGCATTGGCAATCAGCGTTGCCGCTACATCTGCGGCGGCGGCGTCGCATGCCAAAACCGTCACGCTTTCGGCGATGCCGAAAGACAGGCTGCGCCCGCCCTGCCCGCTGGTGGCGATCCCTGCAATGCCTTGGTTCGGGGTAATCTCGATCGCGCCAAGCCCGGCACCATCGAGCCCGGCCATGGCGAGGCGAAACCTCTCGTTAGCGGCCAGATACAGCGCAATATCTCCGCCATTGTTCACATAGGCGCGCCGCAAGCCGCCCGCCGCGACCATCGCCGCCAGCATATGGTCGGCCACGGCGCCCGCAACAGACGCCATTGGCGTAACAAAACCGCGATGGCGCGCCACCGCCTGCGTCATGCGTCTTGCCACGGGGCCATGGGGTGCGCTGTCGGCGCTCAATGGCTGGCGCAACACGTCCAGTTCATCCACCAGGGCTTCGAGCAGGCCATCAAACGCGGCTTCAGCCGCCGCAAAAGCCCGCTCTCGCGCGCCGTCTGCGCCGATTACCAGATCAATCGGCCCATGCTGCAAATGCAGCCGATCACCGGAGAGGCGCGCGCTGGAAAAGCTCATTTGTCCTCCCAGCGGTAATGGCCGCGTGCGTTGGGGTCATGGCCTGCTGCGCTTGGACCAACCTTGCGGGTTGCGTCGCTCACCACTGTGTCGACGGCCCTGATTTCCTTGGTGTGACCGCCCAGGGCCGCGTAGTCGCTGACCCGCATGGTGAATTCGATCGGGGCGACGATGGCGGGTGTGGGCACATAACCGAAAGCGTTGGAGGGCATCTCCATAACATCCGCCATCACCGTGATGCCGCCGCCGGGCCAAACGTAGGCTTCGGCTCCGCCACAGCTGACCCGGGTGAGGGCCTGGCGCACAGAGCGGGTAAGGCGCACGGGGTTTTCGGTTACACCCGCACGCAAGCTGCCGCCTGCACCGCCCATGAAGAGCACCGAACAAATCGAGGGTTCACAGTTCTCGGCAATGCGTTCTGCGCTGGCGCGCACGGCTTCGGGGGCAGATTTTGGCTGTGGCACAAGGTCGGCGTCAAGCTCGAAATAGGCCCATTGTTCGCCCGTTGTGGAAACCATGAAGAGGCGCAGCCCCTCCCAAGCCACGTTGGGTTTCCAATCACCCAGAATGGTCAACGGGTCTTCGATATCGGTGCCGCCCCAGCCAAGGCCCGGCTCGGCCACCTGAAAATAGCGTCCGGGGGTCGAACGGCGGCCTTTGATCTTGATGCCGGTGGGCGGCACGCCGAGGACCTGGCCCGCCGAATGTTCGCTGAGCACGCCGGTGATGTGGTCATCGACGACGACGACTTCGTCGACAATGTCGCACCATTGCTTGGCAAACATCCCGATGGCGGCCGAGCCACAGCCGACGCGCATCAGTTTTTCGGGCACACCGTTTACGATGGGTGGCTGGCCAGCTTGCACAACAACTTCAATCGAGTGGCCTTCTTCGCCGATCACCATGGTGACGGGCTCCCGATTGCACAGCTGCATCAATGCATCACAGGTCACGCGGCCTTCTTTCTTGGAGCCGCCAGTGAGGTGTTCGACCCCGCCCAGCGACAGCATTTTCGAGCCGTATTCCGAGGTCATCACATGGCCGATGGGTTCGCCATCTACCCGCACAACGTCGCGTTCATCGCCGAGATGGCGGTCGGTGTCGATTTTCACCTTAGCGCCGCAATAAGAGAAGATGCCTTCGGTCACGACCGTGACCATATCGACGCCTTCGACCTCCTGAGAGACGATGAAAGGGGCGGGTTTGTAATCGGGATAGGTGGTGCCCGCGCCGACAGCGGTGACAAAGCGGCGCTGGCCCTTGACGATATCGCCGTCCCAATCGCCCGCCTCATCGCCCTGAAGAAACGGCACCAGCTTCTCGGAGGTCATTTCGATCACGGTCAGCGGATCAAGGCGCACCAATTCGCCTGCGTGATTGGCATAGCGGTCGCAGGCGCCGGATTTACCCTCGGCGATGAAACACATCACCGGGCAGGCATCGCAGCGGATCTTTTCGACTTTCGCTCTCTCACTTGTCATGGAAGCCTCCCTTGCCGATTTCGGTCGCCGAAATCGGTTTGAAACATGCGCCGGAATTCGACTCAGACATCCGTGATCTCCCTCAGGGCAGCACGGAGCCGCGATGGCGTCACCGGCAGACGCGTGACCTGCACCCCGGTCGCATCGCGGATTGCGTTCAGGATCGCGGGCGCGGTCGGGATCAGGACATGTTCGCCCAATCCCTTGGCGCCATAAGGTCCGTGCGCGTCGGGATCCTCGATAATCAGCGTTTCGACCGGGGGCATGTCGCCCACCGTCGGGATCAGGTAATCATGCAGGTTCTCTGTGCGTCCGGGCAGGTATTCCTCCATCAAGGCCATGCCGAGACCCTGCGCGATACCGCCTTCCACCTGGCCCTCGACCAGAAGCGGGTTGATGGCCTTGCCCAGATCATGGGCCGCAACGAATTTCAGCGGTTTGACAGTGCCGAGCGCGGTGTCGACCTCCAAAACACAAAGATGCGCGGCATAGCCGAACTGGGCATATGGAATGCCCTGACCATTGGCATCGAGCGGTTTGGTCGGGGGGTCATAGGATTCCTGCGCGCGCAGCACATAGCCTTCGTCGTCTGGTGACAGCGCGGAAAGGTCGATTTCATGCACTCGGCCGCCATCGCGCACCGTCAACCCGCCTGCGCGGGGTATGATCTCGGCCCCCTCGCCTGCATTAGCGCGTTGCAGGATTTCGGTGCGCAAAGCTTCGCCGGTCAGTCGCGCGGCGTTGCCCGAAACAAAGGTCTGACGCGAGGCCGAAGTTTTGCCGGCGTCGGGTGTCACATCGGTATCACCGCCGATCAGCGCAAGCGCGCCCACAGGCACGCCCAGCGCGGTGGCGAAAATCTGAGCGATTACGGTGTTGGAGCCCTGCCCGATATCTGCCGCACCCTGATGCAACACGATCTGCCCATCGGCGCGCAGCCCGGCCTTGATCGTCGAGGGGTTGGGCAGCGACGTGTTGCCACATCCGTACCAGCCCGCCGCCAGACCGACACCGCGGCGAATGGTGCCGCCATCAGCGTTGAACTTTGCCGCCTCGGCGCGCTCTGCCTGCCAAGCCGGGCGTAGTGCCTCAAGGCAGGCCTTGATGCCGACGCCTTGCTCAAACACCTGTCCACAGACGGTCGGGGTGCCGTTTTCGAGCGCGTTGAGGATGCGGAATTCGAGCCGGTCGATGTTCAGTTGATCGGCCAGCGCATCATAAAGGCTTTCCTGCGCAACCGCCGCCTGCGGCACGCCAAAGCCGCGAAACGCCCCGGAAGGCGGGCAATGGGTGTGAATGCCTTTTGCCTCGGCCCGGTAATCGGCCACGGCGTAAGGTCCCGAGGCATGCACCGGCACACGATTGGCCACTGTCGGCCCCCAACTGGCGTAGGCACCGGTATTGAAGAGACCATCAAAGCGCATGCCACAGATGCGACCCGTCGCATCGGCGCCAATCTTGACGCTCATCTCTGCCGGGTGGCGCTTGGTGGTCGATTGCATCGATTCACGACGTTCATACGTCAGCCGCACGGGCCGCCCGGTTTTCAGCGCAGCAAGTGCCAGATAGGGCTGAACCGAAACGTCGAGCTTGGAGCCAAATCCGCCGCCCGTTGCGGTAGGCACAACGCGGATGCGGGAGCGGTCCATGCCGAGCACCATCTCGAGCGTATCAAGATCCATCACCGGCGCTTGTGTGCAGGCGTGGACTTCGACGCGGTCATTGACGATTTGGGCGAACCCGGCTTCGGGCTCGATATAGGCGTGCTCGACAAAGCTGGTGGTGAAATGCCCCTCGGCCAGCACGGCGGCGCGGGCCAGCGCAGACTCGGCATCGCCATGAGCGACAAAACCGCCGCACATCACATTGCCTTCGCGGGTTTCGTGCAGGCGGGGCGCATCCTCTGCCATCGCCGCCGGGACGCTTTGGGTGTCGGGCAATTGCGTCCAGACAATCGGGAAATCTTCGGCATCAAATTGGGCCATCACATCGGCCTCGCCCACAACGGCGGCCACGGCCTCGCCACGAAAGCGGGTCTCTTCAACGGCGAAAACCGGCTGATCTATGAAGGCGGGGATCACCCCGAAGAGGTTGGTTCCCGGAATGTCGTCTGCGCTCAGAACCGCTTTGATGCCGGGCCGCGCGGCGAAACCATCGAGATCCCCGAAAGCAAAGCGTGCGTGGGCGTGGGGGCTACGGATGATCTTGATCACCAGCGCATCAGGCGGGGCGACATCATCGCCGAACTGTTCGGTGCCGCGCACCTTCGGGCCGCTGTCGAGCTTGGCAATCGCCGCTCCGGCGTGGCCTTGGGCATCGGCCCCGGCGGCAAACCCACGATCCATCACAGCGTCGATGATCTTGGCATAGCCGGTGCAGCGACAAAGCACACCGCCCAGCGCATCCTTGACGGCGGTTTCATCGGGTGCGGGCGATGTGCGCAAGAGCGCCACAGCCGAGACCATCATGCCCGGCGTGCAGATGCCGCATTGCGCCGCGCCGCGCGCTTCGAACCTTGCGGCAAGACTGCGCGCCAGTGGCTCGTCGGCGTAAAGCCCGGCCAGAGTCTCAACCTTGCTCCCTGCCGCCTGTTGCGCGGGCATCAGGCAGGAACAGACCGGCGCGCCATCGACCAGAACGGTGCAGGCGCCGCAATCGCCCGCGTTACAGCCGATTTTCACGTCACGCGCACCGAGGCGTTCGCGCAGGCTTTCCGACAAACGCTCGCCGACGCGGGGCGCGACGCTGACGCGGTGACCATTGAGGGTGAAGGTTGTTTCAGGTGTCACGCGGCTATCCATTCCAGCCCTCGCAGATCAGTCGCGCCAACATCTCGCGTGCAGATTCAAGACGGTAGCCCGCCGTGCCGCGCACATCGTCGATCGGCGAAAGCGGCGCGAGATGCTCTTGGGTTATGTCAACATCACCGGGCTTTTGCCCGATAAGTGCGGCCTCCAAAGCGGCAAGCCTAAGCGCCACCGGCGAGCAAGCCCCCACGGCGATGCGCGCTATATCAAACCTGCCCTTGGAATCGAGACGCAGCAGAGCAGCCGTCATAGCGATTGAAATCACCAGATACCGGCGGCTGCCGAGCTTGGAAAACCGCCCCAAAGCGCCCTCGGGGGGATTGGGAAGATAAAGGCCGATCATCAGCTCGTCCGGCGCAAGTGCTGTCTGTCGCACGCCCGTGAGGAAATCGGTGAGTGGCATGCGGCGCGTTCCGGCGGCGCATGCCAGTTCGACTTCGGCGTCAAGCACCAACAGGGGCGGCACGCCATCCGCCGCCGGGGAGGCATTGCAGAGGTTGCCCGCCACCGTGCCGGCATTCTGGATCTGCACGCTGCCGACCTCGCGTGCGGCGGCTTTCAACCCATCGAAAGCCGCTGGCAAGTCGGCCTGCAGGATGTCGCTCCAGCGGGTTGCGGCACCGATACGCCATTGGTCGCCATCGCGCACGATGCCGCGCAGGTATTTGACTCGCGTGAGATCAAGCAGGCTTTGACGCGGCCCGCCCGACCCCATCGCGGGATAGAAATCGGTTCCACCCGCCACTGGAGTCACCCCGCCAAGGGCCATGATCTCGAGTGCCTCGTCCAGGTTATCCGGCGCATGATAGTTCAATATCGTCCCCCTGCGGACCTGTTCGTTAACTGTTTGTACACGAATGATATGGAGGGAAAGCGAGTCGTGTCAAAAGGTTTTAGTAAGCCCACGTCGGATTCGGCATGAAGCAGCGCCATGAAGCGCAAAGAATGAGCATGCAATCAGAGTGATAAACGCCGCGCCGGGGTGGCAGGCTCAGGCAGAGCGCGACAGGCGGTCTTCCATCACGTCAAAGGGAACGCCGGGTTCGTCCTTGGCGCAGCGGATCACCAGAGAGGTTTTTACCGAGGCAACGTTGTCCGCTGCGGTCAATTCCTCGGTAAGGAAGCTTTGAAAGGTCGATAGGTCCGGTGCCACGCATTTGAGGATGAAATCCACCTCGCCGTTGAGCATGTGACACTCGCGCACCAGCGGCCAATCACGGCAGCGCGCTTCGAACCTCGTAAGGTCCGCCTCGGCTTGGCTGACCAGCCCGACCATGGCGAAAACCTGAACCTCAAAGCCCAATGAGCGCGGATCGACTTCGGCATGGTAGCCACGGATGAAACCCTGCTCTTCCAGTGTACGGACCCGGCGCAGGCAGGGCGGCGCGGAAATGCCCACCCGCTTGGCCAACTCGACATTGGTCATGCGCCCGTCTGCCTGAAGCTCGGCGAGAATCTTGCGATCAATCGGATCAAGGCGGGAACCAGCCATGCGACGCTCTCTTTCTTGGATTTGCAGATGTTATAGCACCGCGTTATTTACGCGCAATAATGTTTCGCGCAAGGGTAATTTTCTGAGGTGCAAGCATATTCCACCAAGATGGCGGCACCATTTCGGTGACGCGGCTGCGCGCAGGTCTGTGGGCAGGGGTTTCATGTGCCGGGGTCGAACGCTATATCGCTTGCGATAGAGATTCCAGCACGAGGGCAAGAGATGGGCGAGACACGGCACACTAAGGTTCTGATCATCGGGTCGGGGCCCGCGGGCTATACGGCGGCAGTCTATGCCAGCCGCGCCATGCTGGAACCGATCCTGGTGCAGGGGATCGAGCCGGGCGGGCAGTTGACCACCACGACCGAGGTTGAAAACTGGCCCGGCGATACCGAGGTGCAGGGCCCCGATCTGATGGTGCGGATGGAGGCACATGCGCGCGCCGTTGGCACCGAGATCATCGGCGACATCATCACCGATCTCGACCTGTCCAAGCGCCCCTTCACCGCCAAGGGCGACAGCGGCACCACCTATAACTGCGATGCCGTGATCCTTGCGACGGGCGCGCGCGCCAAATGGCTTGGGCTGGAGAGCGAAGAAGCGTTCAAAGGGTTTGGAGTGAGCGCCTGTGCAACCTGTGATGGTTTCTTTTACCGGGGCCAGGAGATTGTTGTCATTGGCGGCGGTAACACGGCGGTGGAAGAGGCTTTGTTCCTGACCAATTTCGCAAGCAAGGTAACGCTGATTCATCGCCGCGATGAGCTGCGTAGCGAGAAGATCTTGCAAGACCGGCTGTTCAAGAACCCCAAGATCGAAACGCTTTGGTTCCACCAACTGGAAGAAGTGGTTGGCGACGATAACCCAAAGGGTGTGACTGGCGTAAAGGTCAAACACGTCGAGACTGGTGAGATCAAGGAAATCCCTTGCACGGGCGTTTTCATCGCCATCGGCCATGCGCCTGCCAGCGAACTGGTCAAGGATGTTCTGGAAACTCATATGGGCGGCTATGTCGTGACCAAGCCCGATAGCACCGAAACGTCAATTCCGGGCGTATTTGCCGCAGGTGATCTGACCGATCACAAATATCGCCAAGCGGTGACCAGCGCTGGAATGGGCTGTATGGCAGCGCTTGAGGCTGAAAGGTTTCTGGCCGAACAGGGCGCGTGAACCCACCGCCCTGAAAACAGGACATTAAAGTATCGACCAACGCCCCGCGTATAACGCGGGGCGTTTTGCGTTGCCGAATGGTCACGCCGCATAGTTTCGCGAAATCAAGCATTGCCCGAAGGCGGGAATTGCAAGATACGGAGTGCGTTCACGAATGAACACACTTTGAGCAGACCCGAATGACCCCGACCGACCCAAAATCGCCGATGCTGGAAGACGACCTGCGCTTCCGCCTGTTGCGCCAGCTTGATCTGGCGCCGGACGCGTCGCAGCGCCAGACCGCCACGGCGCTTGGCATCAGCCTGGGACGGCTCAACGCGCAACTGCGCGCCGCGATCGAGGCTGGTTTTGTCAGGACCAGCCAACGATCGGGGCCGGATCAGCGCCAGCGATATGCCTATGCCCTGACCGTCAAGGGCGCGGCGGAAAAGACCCGCCTGACCGACCAATTCCTTGCCAGGAAACTGGCAGAATACGACGCACTGCATGCCGAACTGACCGGCACAACCAGCAATTTGACGAATTTCAACCACAGGACCCAAATCATGCAAAACCAACTTGCTCCCATTCCGGAACTCTTTGTTTCCGCCGAAAGCGCCCAGAAGCTCAAGCGCGATGCGGCCGATCTCGTCTCCTGGGATCTGACGCCGCGCCAGATCTGCGATCTGGAACTGCTGATGAATGGTGGCTTCCATCCGCTCAAAGGCTTTCTGACGGAAAAGGACTATGATGGTGTGGTCGAGAACATGCGGCTGGCCGATGGCCGTCTTTGGCCGATGCCCATCACGCTGGATGTGAACGAAGAGTTTGCTGAGAAAATCGAAGTTGGACAGGATATTGCGCTGCGCGATCAGGAAGGTGTGATCCTTGCCACAATGACCCTGACCGACCGTTGGACCCCGGATAAAGCACGCGAGGCGGAAAAGGTGTTTGGCGCCGATGACAGCGCGCATCCGGCGGTGAACTATCTGCATAACACGGCGGGCAACGTATATCTGGGCGGGCCGGTCGTTGGCATTCAACAGCCGGTGCATTACGATTTTCGCGGACGGCGCGACACGCCGAACGAATTGCGCGCCTATTTCCGCAAGCTGGGCTGGCGCAAGGTGGTGGCGTTCCAAACTCGCAACCCGCTGCACCGCGCGCACCAGGAGTTGACCTTTCGCGCCGCGCGCGAGGCGCAGGCCAACCTGCTGATCCATCCGGTTGTCGGTATGACCAAACCGGGTGATGTCGATCACTTCACCCGTGTGCGTTGTTACGAGGCGGTGCTGGACAAATACCCATCCTCAACCACTTCGATGAGCCTGCTGAACCTGGCGATGCGCATGGCTGGTCCACGCGAAGCCGTTTGGCATGGGCTGATCCGCGCCAACCATGGCTGCACCCATTTCATTGTCGGGCGCGACCATGCCGGGCCGGGCAAAAACTCGAAGGGCGAGGATTTTTACGGTCCCTATGACGCGCAGGATCTGTTTCGCGAGCATCAAGCGGAAATCGGCTGTGAGATGGTCGATTTCAAACATATGGTCTATGTGCAGGAGCGCGCGCAATACGAGCCCGCCGATGAAATCGTGGACAAGGATAAGGTGACAATCCTGAACATTTCAGGCACCGAGTTGCGTCGCCGCCTTCAGGAAGGGTTGGAGATTCCGGAGTGGTTCTCGTTTCCCGAAGTGGTCAAGGAATTGCGCAAGACACGCCCGCCGCGCAGCCAGCAGGGCTTTACCGTTTTCTTCACCGGCTTCTCGGGATCGGGAAAATCGACCATTGCCAATGCGTTGATGGTCAAGCTGATGGAGATGGGCGGGCGCCCGGTGACGCTTCTGGATGGCGATGTCGTGCGTAAGAATCTCAGCTCGGAGTTGGGCTTTTCCAAGGAGCACCGCGATCTCAACATTCGCCGCATCGGTTATGTCGCCAGTGAGATCACCAAGAATGGCGGCATTGCGCTCTGTGCGCCGATTGCCCCCTATGCCACCACGCGGCGCGCGGTGCGCGAGGATATCGAAGCCTTCGGAGCCTTTATCGAAGTGCATGTGGCGACCACGATCGAGGAATGCGAACGGCGCGACCGCAAGGGGCTTTACAAGCTGGCCCGCGAAGGAAAGATCAAGGAATTCACAGGGATTTCAGACCCTTATGATGTTCCCGAAAATCCGGAACTGCGGGTTGAAACCGAGAATGTGGATGTCGACAATTGCGCCCATCAAGTCATTCTCAAACTTGAGAGCATGGGGCTGATTGCAGCGCAATAAGCCCTTTGGAACGACGTTTGGCAAAGCCCCCGGCCCCTTTCAAGGTTCGGGGGCTTTCGTTTGTTCAGGCGTGTGGTGTGCCACCGGCGAGCACGATTTGATAGAGCGGCCGGTCAATATTGCCGCCCGACAGGACCACGCCCACCTTGCGGCCCCTGAGGCTGTCTTTTTCCTTGAGAGCGAGCGCCAGCGCTGCCGCCCCTGCCCCTTCGGCCAGATTGTGCGTGGCGCTGTAATAGAGGCGGATGGCGGCGGCGATCTCGTCATCCGAGACTGCGCCGATGTGGTGGGCTTTCTCTGAATAGATATCAAACGCCGCCTGCACCGGGATGCGCACCGCCATGCCATCGGCAAAGGTATCGGCACTGTTGGTTTCAACCAGATGCCCAGCCTGGAGCGATAGCTTGGCGCCTGCCGCTCCCTCGGCCACGACACCGACGATTTCAGCCCGCGCGCCCAGCGCATCGCGCGCCGCGATGGTGCCGCACAGCCCCGAGCCACAGCCGATCGGCACATAGACCACATCGAGATCAGGGTGCGCGTTGAACAACTCATAGCCATAGGTGGCCACGCCGCGCACAAGCTCGGTATGGAATGGGGGAACCGGGAAAAGGGGCTCGGACTCGGCCATGCGCATGGCTTCTTCGCGCGCTTCGTCAAAATCGGCGCCATGTTCGATCAACTCGGCCCCGAAGGCGCGCATGGCGGCGTTTTTCTCGGCGGAATTGCCGTGCGGCACGACGATTTTCGCGCGCAGCCCCATGGCGACCGCCGCGCGCGCCTGTGATTGGCCATGATTGCCGCGAGTCGCGGTCACGATGCCCTGCATCTCGGGGTGGGTGCGTTTGAGCCAGTCCAGAAACGTAATCCCGCCACGCACCTTGAAGGCACCGGTGGGCGCGTGATTCTCATGTTTGACAATGCATGTCGCTCCCAATGCCTCGGCCAGAAGCGGCCAGTCATGCGCCGGGGTGGGCGCCATGAAACGGGAAACGAGTGCATGCGCGTCTTCAAGCTCGGATTTGGTGAACATGTTTTGTCCTTCGTTAAACCAATTTTGAGAGTGGCAGCCAAGGACTACGGGGTAAACCCCGCCTTCTGTTTGGGAAATTGACCGCCTGAGACGCGCCGCGGCGCGACAATTGGTCACAAGCGATCGGTGACGGTTCAACCCCATGAGGCAAATAAGCGCAGGAATGCGAAGGGGAAATCCGTGCCATCGCGTAAGCGCCTATTGTCCTCGGTTTATAAAACGCCCTAAAAAGCGGCGATCTGATCGAAAAAACAGCAATCTTGTCAAAGGTAGAGGTTCAAGCATAAATCATGGACGAAAAACTCGAACTGGTACTTTCCGAAATCGAACGCCGTAATGCCGGTGAAGCCGAGTTTCATCAGGCCGCCCGCGAAGTGCTGGAAAGCCTCGGGCCGGTTATCGCCCGCCATCCCGGGTATCTCAAAGATTCTCTGCTTGAGCGCATTTGCGAGCCTGAACGCCAGATCATCTTTCGCGTGCCTTGGGTTGACGACAAGGGCAATGTGCAGATGAACCGTGGTTTCCGGGTCGAGTTTAATTCCGCACTTGGCCCTTACAAGGGCGGCCTTCGGTTTCACCCAAGCGTCAACATCAGCATCGTCAAGTTTCTCGGCTTTGAGCAGATCTTCAAGAACGCGCTGACCGGGCTGCCAATCGGTGGCGGCAAGGGCGGGTCAGATTTCGACCCACGTGGTCGTTCAGAAGGCGAAATCATGCGGTTTTGCCAGTCGTTCATGACCGAGCTTTATCGTCATATCGGCGAATACACCGATGTGCCGGCAGGCGATATCGGTGTGGGTCAGCGCGAACTCGGCTTCATGTTCGGGCAATACAAGCGCATCACCAACCGCTATGAATCCGGTGTATTGACCGGCAAGGGCCTGCGCTGGGGCGGCAGCCGCGTGCGCACCGAAGCGACGGGTTATGGCACGGTCTATTTCCTCGAGCGCATGATGGCGGGCCAAAAACTCGGAATCGAAGGGCGTCGGGTCGTGGTTTCGGGCTCGGGCAATGTGGCGATCTATGCGATTGAAAAGCTGCAAATGCTTGGCGCGACCGTGGTCGCCTGCTCGGATTCCGATGGCTATATCGTGGACGATAACGGGATCGACCTTGAGATGATCAAGGAGATCAAGGAGCGTCGGCGCGAACGGCTCTCGGCCTATCCGAAAATGCGTGGTGACAGCGCGCACCATGTTGTAGACGGTAGCATCTGGGATGTGCCTTGCGACCTCGCCCTGCCCTGTGCCACTCAGAATGAGTTGAACGGAAAAGCGGCACGCAAGTTGATTGGCAACGGACTGCTTGCGCTGGCCGAAGGGGCGAACATGCCCTGCACAGCCGAGGCTGTGCGGTTGTTTCGTGACGCGAAAGTGCTCTATGCGCCGGGCAAGGCCAGCAATGCGGGCGGCGTGGCGACTAGCGCGCTTGAAATGCAACAGAACGCCTCGCGCGATAGCTGGACCTTTGAGCAGACCGAAACCCGGTTGGCCACCATCATGCACAAAATTCATGACCGTTGTGCATCGACTGCGGAAGATTACGGAATGCCCGGCAACTATGTCGCGGGTGCCAATATCGCAGGCTTCTTGCGGGTTGCGGAAGCGATGCGTGCGCTCGGCGTGATCTGAGTCTGACCGTTCAGCGCAGGGGCCGGGAGCTATTCCGGCCCGGCGCGCCCCGATCCAAATACCCGCAGATCAGTGATCAGTGCACCGTAACCGGGGCGAGATCGTTCTGGCGGGCCAACACGAAGGCCAACGCACGGTCACGCACCAGCGCGAGTTGTTCACCATCGGCGCGGTGGACCGCATAGAGGCTATCAAGCCCGCCCACTTGCTCGCGCACCTCGGCTGGTAGATCTTTCACCGCGACCTTGCGGACATAGACGATCCGATTGTCCTGCACGTCCTGGAATTCATATTTGGTATGCATGAGCGTTACCCCTTTCTAATCTGCACCGTTTGCACCACCGCATCGGGTTTCGCGCGGGTGAGATCGACGTGCAGGAGCCCATTCTCCATCACGGCCTCGCCCACTTCGACACCATCGGCCAAAACGAAGCTACGCTGAAACTGGCGTCCGGCAATCCCGCGATGCAGGAAGACGCGACCTTCGTAGTCGTCAGATTGGCGTCCGCGGATGACCAACTGGCGGTCCTCGACGGTGATCGCCAGATCATCCTCTCCAAACCCGGCCACGGCCAGCGTGATACGATAAGAATTCTCCGAGGTTTGTTCGATATTGAAGGGCGGATAGCCCTCGTTACCGGATTTGGCATTGCGCTCAAGCAGACGCTCAAGCTGATCGAAGCCAAGGAGATAGGGGTGTGACCCCAAGGTAAGTTTCGTCATCGACACGGGCCCTTTTACGGTTCAAGCGACACATGTATTCGCGGCCCCGTTATGGCAGCCGCCTAAGAGGAATATGGGAGTGTCGGCGGGCATGCGCAAGGGCTTTGCCTAATCTCGGTAAATCAGTATCTTAGATACAGCCGAAGAGAAGGAATCATGCCGGTATGAACGCGCCCAGCGATATCTCGATGAAAAACGATGACGTGCTGCGTGTGGAACTGGAAGTGTTCCGTTGTGAGCACCGCGATCTGGACGAAGCAATCCGGGCGCTGGAGGAAAAGGGCACGGCAGATCAGCTGACTGTCAGGCGGTTGAAGAAGCAGAAATTGCGACTGAAAGACGTGATCGCCATCCTCGAAGATCGTCTGACCCCGGATATCATTGCCTGAGCCGGATTAATCCCTATAGTGCGGTTTTTCCCGAAAACGAGCCTTTGCAGGGACAGATCATGAGCGACGTGAAAGTGGGCATCATTATGGGCAGCCAATCGGATTGGCCCACGATGAAACAAGCGGCCGATATTCTGGACGAGTTGGGCATTGCCTATGAGACACGGATCGTCTCGGCGCATCGCACGCCTGACCGGTTGTGGGAGTATGGGCGCAGCGCAGTTGAGCGCGGTTTGCATGTGATTATCGCGGGTGCTGGCGGGGCGGCGCATCTGCCCGGCATGATGGCGTCCAAGACCCGCGTGCCTGTGATCGGCGTGCCGGTGCAGACCAAGGCGCTTTCGGGTGTCGATAGCCTCTATTCCATCGTGCAGATGCCCAAAGGTTTTCCCGTGGCCACCATGGCGATCGGCGCGGCCGGCGCGGCCAATGCCGGGCTGATGGCGGCGGGTATTCTGGCGGTGAGCGATGCCGCGCTGGCAGGGCGGCTGGATGCATGGCGCGCGGATTTGGCAGCCTCGATCCCCGAGGTTCCAAGCGATGAGTAACGCGTTGGCGCAGGGATCTGTGATTGGCATATTGGGCGGCGGGCAACTGGGGCGGATGCTGTCGGTGGCGGCGGCGCGACTGGGCCTCAAGACCGTGATATTTGAGCCGGGCGCCGATTGCCCGGCCAGTCATGTAGCCGATCAACATGTGCACGCCGACTATAACGACCAAGCAGCGCTGCGCCGGTTTGGCGAAAGCGTCGATGTGATCACCTATGAGTTTGAGAACATCCCGACTTCGGCCCTCGATATCCTTGAAAAGATGAAACCCATTCGCCCCGGCCGCGAGGCGCTGCGGGTGAGTCAGGACCGCATCATCGAGAAGGATTTCCTGAGTAAGCTGGGCCTTAAACTGGCCCCCTATAGGGCGGTGAATTCCCAAGCCGATCTGGAGGCCGCTCTTGGCGATATCGGCGCACCTGCGATTCTGAAAACCTGCCGCATGGGCTATGACGGCAAGGGACAGGCGCGACTCTCGGCTGCGGGCGATGTGGCCGAGGCATGGGCCGCGATGCAAGGCGCGCCGTCAGTTCTGGAAGGGTTCGTGGAATTCTCGCACGAGGTTTCGGTCATCGCGGCAAGAGGCGTAAGCGGCGAAGTTGCGTGTTTTGATCCCGGCGAGAACGTGCACCGGGATGGAATTTTGCGCACGACGACGGTACCTGCGCGGCTGTCGCCAAGCCAGCGCAGCGATGCGGTGTTGATTGCTGCGGGAATTCTTAACGCGCTTGATTATGTCGGGGTATTGGGGGTTGAGCTTTTCGTCACACCGCAGGGGCTGATCGTCAACGAAATCGCGCCGAGGGTGCATAATTCCGGCCATTGGACGCAACAGGGCTGCACTGTGGATCAGTTCGAGCAGCATATCCGCGCGGTTGCTGGCTGGTCTCTGGGTGATGGCGGGCGGTATTGCGATGTGGTGATGGAGAACCTGATTGGCGACGATATGGCACAGGTGCCAGAGCTTGCACGTGCACCAAATTGCGCGCTTCACCTCTATGGCAAAGCGGACGTGAAACCCGGGCGAAAGATGGGGCATGTAAATCGCGTGGTGACCGCAAAAATTTGAGCCACTTCTACAACCATACTGTAGAAGTGAGTCTCGCGTAATCGGAGTCTTATGGATGCAGCATCCCCTGTCGAAAGCGAACGAAACGCAGGTGGATTTTCTGGATAAATTACGCGGGTTTTCGGAGTTTGGCCGCCAGACGGAAGAACTCTTGGATGGCGACATCCCATATTTCGTCAACGAGTATTGGACATCGGAGCAGCGCCGTTCGCATGCGCTGCACGAGATTTCCTATCGCGCCTGTTTCAAGGCACAACTGCCGGCATTTTTCATCCAGCGCCTGACGCGGCCGGGCGACACGGTGCATGACCCCTTCATGGGGCGCGGCACCACGCCGATTGAAGCGGCGCTCTTGGGGCGCGATGTGATCGGCAATGACGTGAACCCGCTTTCGACCATGTTGGCGCGCCCCCGCACCGTGCCGATGAGTGTCGAGAAGTTGCAAGAAACCCTTGCCGAAATCGACTGGCAGGAGCGCGCCCCGCTACAGCCCGAATTGGAGGCATTTTATCACCCGGTGACGCTGAGCCATCTGGAGCAGTTGAAGGAATGGATCGCCGGGCGGGTTGCGGCGGACGGGAGCCTTGATCCGACAACCGACTGGATCCGTATGATCGCGCTGAACCGGCTAAGTGGGCATTCGCCGGGTTTTTTCTCGGGCCGATCCATGCCACCTAATCAAGCGGTCTCGCTCAAATCGCAACTTCGGATCAACGCAAAGCTGGGCGTGACGCCGCCGCAAAAGGATGTGGCGGCCATCATCCTGAAGAAGGCCAAATCGCTCTTGCGGCAGGGCGCGGCAGAAAACGGCGTGCGCGCGCAGTTTTTCACCGGTGCGGCCGACGAGACGCACGGGATTGATGGCGGGTCCGTCGATCTGGTCGTTACCTCGCCGCCGTTTCTGGATGTGGTGAATTACGCCGCCGACAACTGGCTGCGCTGTTGGTTTGCCGGGATCGACCCCGCCGGGGTAAATATTGCGATGCTGCGCACGCAGGATGCCTGGAGCGAAATGGTGCATGAGGTGCTGCGCGAACAGGCCCGCATTCTGCGCCCCGGCGGGCATGTCGCGTTCGAGGTCGGCGAGGTGCGTGGCGGCAAGGTTTTGCTTGAGCGGCTGGTCTGGGCGGCGGCGGCGGGGCTGCCGTTTGAGCGGCTCGGCGTGATGGTGAATGATCAGGATTTCACCAAGACGGCCAATTGCTGGGGCATCTCGAATGGAACCAAGGGCACCAACACCAATCGGATCGTGCTCTTGCGGCGGAGTTAGCTTGGCAAAACCCTGCTCGAAATAGAAAACGGGCAGGGAAACGCCCCTGCCCGTTTCGCTGCGATAGTCCCGCGTTCAGTGACCCAGAATCTGGCTGAGGAACAGCTTGGTGCGTTCGCTCTGCGGGTTGTTGAAGAACTCTTCCGGCTCGTTCTGTTCGATGATTTGGCCAGCATCCATAAAAATCACGCGGTTGGCGACCTGACGGGCAAAACCCATCTCGTGGGTCACGCAGAGCATGGTCATGCCTTCTTCCGCCAGCTCGATCATCGTGTCGAGAACTTCCTTGATCATCTCGGGGTCAAGCGCCGAGGTGGGTTCGTCAAACAGCATGATCCGGGGCTGCATACACAGGCTGCGGGCAATCGCCACCCGCTGTTGCTGACCACCCGAGAGTTGGCCGGGGAATTTGTCGGCCTGTTCGGGGATCTTGACCTTTTCGAGATAGTGCATCGCGGTTTCCTCGGCCTCGCGACGGGGGATCTTGCGCACCCAGATCGGCGCGAGAGTCAGATTGTCGAGAATGCTGAGATGCGGGAAGAGGTTGAAATGCTGGAACACCATGCCGACCTCGCGGCGGATCTTGTCGATGTTCTTGAGATCGTTCGAAAGCACCGTGCCATCGACCACGATCTTGCCCTGCTGATGTTCTTCCAGCGCGTTGATGCAGCGGATCAGCGTCGATTTACCCGAGCCTGACGGACCCGCGATAACGATCCGTTCGCCCTGCTGCACGGTAAGGTTGATGTCGCGCAGCACATGGAATGTGCCATACCACTTGTTCATATTGGTGATTTCGATGGCGACTTCGTCGCTCACCTGCATCTTCGAGCGGTCGATTTCACGTTCGGTTGCAAGTTGTGACATAGGGGCCTCCTTAGCGACCGGTATGGAGCTTGCGCTCCAGATACATGGAATAGCGGGACATGGAGAAACAGAAGATGAAGAACATCAGCGCGATGAACCCGTAGATCTCCCAGACGATACCGTTCCAGGCCGAATCAGCCCGAATCGCGGTGCTGAGCCCGAGCGGATCGAGCAGACCAATGATCGACACCAGCGTGGTATCCTTGAACAGCCCGATGAATGTGGAAACGATGCCTGGGATCGAGATTTTCAACGCCTGCGGCATTATGATCAGGCGCTGTGCCTGCCAATAGTTGAGGCCAAGACTATCGGCCCCTTCGTACTGACCCGTGGGCAGAGCAGCAAGGCCGCCGCGGATCACTTCGGCCATATAGGCAGAGGCAAACAGCGTGGCCATGATGATCACCCGCAGGATGATATCAAAGCTCGTGCCTGGCGGCAGGAAGATGTTCAAAAGCGTCGAGGCGACGAACAGCAGCGTGATCAGCGGCACACCGCGAATGAACTCGATAAAGCCAACACAGAGCGACTTCAGAAGCGGCAGATCGGATTGCCGACCCAGCGCCAGAAGAATCCCCAGCGGTAGAGATATGGCGATGGCCACGACCCCGATAGTAAGCGACAGCATCATTCCCCCGAAATCGCGACTTTGCACGGGCCGCAGCCCGATGCGGGCGACGTCGGCATAGGTCATGTCGATGGTCGACTGCGTCGATTTCGCATCGCTTTCGAGCTTGAGCGCTTCTTCCAAGGCATCGACATCGCCGGCCGGAATATCGAGGTCTTCCGCAACAATCCGAACCTTGAACGCCTTGAGACCGTTTTCGGTATGTATGTGTGAGACAGTATCGGGCAAAGCTGCCCGAGCTTGTGCTGCGGCGTCGCGCAGGGCGGGTAGTTTTTCTTCAAGCGCGGGCATATCGAGGATTCGCCGCTTGAGCGTTTCCATATCCGAAAGCTGCGTATCGACCACGTTTTTCTCAGTGCGCAGGTTTGCCAGCGTAACACGCTCCGGTTTGACCTTGTCGATCAGCGCAGCATAAGCACCTTCACCGGATGCGAGGGCATCGTCTCCGACTTTCAGGGCTTCATTAATGCTGGCCTGAGTTTCTTTGATTTCAGCATCCAAGCGCGTGGAGTCAGCGCTCAGAGCTTCGATATCGGAATTCAGCTGCACAAGCCTGCTATCAATCCGAGCTGTGCCGACGGCAGTGTTTGTCGCCCCCGAAACCGCCGCGAGCCCCCAGACAAACCAAGCCGCAACAAAGATCGTCGCAACGATGATCGCCATCAACGAAGAAGTCCGGCTCTCGACCAGTTTGTAGATTGCAAAAGCCAGAACCAAACCGAGAAGCACCAAAAGCGGCACCCAGACCGCGCCCCCCCAAAGAAGCCATGGGAAGATCAGCGGATAGACCGCCGTGAACCACAGCAGCTTTGCCGGAACCTTGTCAGAAAACAGGACCGGCGCCAGAGCTACGGCGAGAAGCAGAAAGGCCAGAATTGGGCGCCAATAGAGGTCCGCAGGGTAAAAACCAAAGAAAAGCTGAACCCAACGATCCCGGATCACCCCCCAGCAAGCTCCGCTAAAATGCCCTTCGCGGCCAATTTCAAGCAAGAGCGCGCGGCATTCAGTCAGCGACGCTGCGTTCCATGTCGGCGACATGATCCAAGGTAATACCGTCGCAAGCACATAGAGAACGAACAACAGCGACAGCACCGTCAGCGCAGAGTTCAAAACGCCGGAAAACAGATTCTGGCGCATCCACCCAACGGCCCCGGTCGTCGACGCAGGAGGCTCGCGTTCGGGAAGCATAGTGTCGCGCACAAAGGCGACAGTTTCGGCATGTGTGTCGCTCATATTACCGCTCCACCAATTTCATTCGGTTGTTATACCAGTTCATCACCGCTGAGATGCTAAGCGAGATGGTGAGATAGATCAGCATGCCCAACAGCACCGTTTCCAGTTCTCGACCTGTCTGGTTGAGCGTGATGCCCATCAGAGTGCCTGTAATGTCCATATACCCTACGGCAATTGCCAAAGAGCTGTTCTTGGTCAGGTTCAGGTATTGAGAAATCAATGGCGGAATAATCACCCGGAGCGCCTGGGGCAGAACCACAAGGCTCATGATACGCTTGGAGCGCAATCCAAGCGCCGCTGCCGCTTCGGTCTGACCGGAGCTGATTGCCATGATCCCCGCGCGCACGATTTCAGCGATGAAGGCCGCCGTATAGAGCGAAAGGGCGATCCAGAGCGCGATCAGTGAGTTGCGCAGATGAGTGCCGCCCTCAAACCGCGGAATACCTTTTTCGGTAATCGCAGGGAGTTCAACTTCAATCGCCTTGCCTTCGGTGAAATCAGCGGGAAGCACTGAAAGCGGCATGGCTTCACAGGTTTCACGGGCCCTGATGATCAGCTTTGAGTTGGTTTCAATCTGGGCGCGCGCCTTGTCGACATCCTTGCCACCAGCGGCAATGACTTCACGTGCCTTTTCGCTCACACGATCAAGATGTGCGGTGGACGTGGCAAAGCAGCGTTCTTTGATGTCGTTCAGAGTGGCGTCGATGCGGTTTGCACTCACGACCATCAGATCGCATTTCCCCTCTGCCATCGCATTAAGCGAAGCATTTGGGCTGAAGTATTGGCGTCGCCGCTGCGGCACTTCGGACGCCACAAGATATCGCAGCCCGTTCAGCGAGGCCGCGTCACCACCAGAGTGGCAATAAGAGATAGCGCCCTTTTCTTCCGCAAAGGCCGACAGGGTATCAACCCCTGCAACGCCCCCGGCGATATAGGCCTGTTGACGCTGTGTGGTGACGGCCGAGACCGCCAGGAAAGCCAA
Source organism: Rhodobacteraceae bacterium LMO-JJ12 (assembly GCA_021555075.1). Classification (NCBI taxonomy): domain Bacteria; kingdom Pseudomonadati; phylum Pseudomonadota; class Alphaproteobacteria; order Rhodobacterales; family Paracoccaceae; species Rhodobacteraceae bacterium LMO-JJ12. Next base: position 25,558 of record JAKGBX010000003.1, on the reverse strand, counting down.
ACCAAAAGGGACAATGACAAGACCCAGCGAAGCCAGCAACGTTTTAGGGCGTTGGCCGGTCTGCTCCTGAATCCGAGCAGCACGTTTTCGCAAATAACGGATGCCCAGTAGTGAACAGATCACGGCCAGAATCAGAACCCAGAAATAACTGGCCGGGACGATGCGCGGGATAAACACACCCTGATTGGAAAACGCCAGCGAATCAAACAGCCACATCGAAGAATTGGGCGGATCGCCTCGGAATTCTTTGGGATGCGGTAAGCTTTCAATCAGAATCGCCATGATGAAAACGATCCAGAGCAGCACGGGCACATTGCGGAAGATTTCAACATAGATCGCCATCAGCCGCGACACGAGCCAGTTCTTGGAAAGACGCAGGACGCCGATCAGCACACCAAGCACAGTGGCCGCGATACAACCAAGGGCCGCCACCAGAAGGGTGTTGAGGATACCGGCAATGGCGGCACGGAAATGCGAGTGCTGGTTGTTGTAGTCGATCAGACGCTGGTTAATGTCATAACCTGCGGGCTCACTCAGAAACCGAAACGACGGTTCCTTGCCGAGATCAGAAAGATTCTGCGCCGTGTTGGATATCAGCCAGCCAATTAGTAAAAGAAAACCGATCAGCGCGACAACCTGGATCGTCATGGATCGGTAGCGCGTGTCATAGATGAGTTGCGATAGCCGAAATCCCTCGCTCGGAGGGTCGGTAAGCGTTGTCATAGGCGACGTCCCTGTCTGTTGCCCGGACCCTATCATCGGCGAGGTTTGCCCCGCTCGAAAAAGCCCGCTTCTTTGGTTTGGAAAAGGGCGCGGAAGTGATCCGCGCCCTTTCCCTCAAGTCTTAGCGGAACGGCGGTGCGTAGATCAGCCCGCCATTGGTCCACTGTGCGTTGAGACCACGCGAGATGCCGATCGGTGTCGATTCACCGATGTTCTTCTCGAAAAGCTCGCCATAGTTGCCACCGGCCATGATCGCATTCTTGGCCCAATCAGCACTGAGGCCGAGCATCTCGCCGAGGTTGCCTTCGGTGCCGAGCAGACGGTTGATCTCGGGGTTGTTGCCCGCAGCCGCCGACATCTCGCCGATATTGGCCGATGTGATGCCGAGCTCTTCGGCTGCGATCAGCGCGTTCAGCGTCCAGCGCGCCACGTCGCCCCATTCGTCGTCCCCATGACGCACGAGCGGGCCAAGCGGCTCTTTCGAGATGATTTCGGGCAGAACGATGTGATCGCCCGGATTTTCGAAAGTTGCACGCGTTGCGGCCAGGCCGGATGCGTCGGTGGTGTAAACGTCGCAAGCGCCAGCGAGATACTGCTGTTGTGCTTCGGCGTTGGTTTCAATCGGAACCGGCTCATAGCTGATGTTATTCGTGCGGAAGAAATCCGCGAGGTTCAACTCGGTCGTGGTGCCGGTCTGAATGCAGACGGTCGAGCCATCAAGCTCTTTCGCCGAGCTGACGCCGAGCGATTTTGGCACCATGAAGCCTTGGCCGTCATAGTAGTTCACGCCAATGAAGGTGAACTTGAGATCGACATCGCGCGAGAAAGTCCAGGTTGTGTTACGAGCCAACAGGTCGATCTCGCCAGAGGCGAGCGCGGTGAACCGGGTTTTGCCAGTTGTCGGCACGAACTCAACTGCCTTGGAGTCGCCAAGAACGGCAGCCGCAACAGCGCGGCACACATCAACGTCAAAACCTTTCCATTCGCCATTGGCGTCAGGCAGGGAGAAACCGGCAAGGCCAGTTGAAACACCACAGTTCAGCTTGCCACGGGCTTTTACGTCATCAAGCGTACCAGCAGCAGCGACTCCGGCGGTCAAACCTGCTACTGTTAGTGCGCCGAGAAATACGGTTCTTTTCATTTTTACCTCTTCCTGATTGTCCGCCGTTTTGCAGGCGATATTCTCCGGCTGTCCCAGCCGGGTTCGAATTTCGAAGGGTTGCTGCCCCTTCAATGCAGACAAGTCTGGTCGGATTCATCGCAAAACGTCAAGCGTTTCATCAGCAGAAAGAATGATTGCAATCGGGGAGTTTGGACTTTCAGCTCGCTTTTCAAGCAATTTACCAAAGGTAAACCTCGATCAGCTCTGGGACGCGATCCGAAACAGATCTGCCGCGTGCAAGAAAGCGGTGCGTTTGATCGCGGCCATGGCCGTGGCTTCTTCGTCGGCGCCCCATTGCTCCTCCTGCCAGGTCTCGTCGATGCGCGACAAATCCCAGAGCGCCGTCGCTGGTTGCTGCCTGCGCGCCGCAGCCAGACCAAGCACATACGAGCCGCTGAGGCTGACCAGGTCATGAAATGCGGTCAATTCATAGGCATCCATTGCCCGCGTCAGGGCCGCAATGCGGCCCAAAGCCTCGGAGCTTTGCGGTTGGTGTATGACACCGGAAAAATACCTGAGATCAATCCCTTGATCATCACGCGCCCATTCAAGAAGCGGATCCCACCCGGCTTGCTGTCGCGCCACAAGCTCTTGAGGCGTTTCGGCGCGATAGCATAGGAGATCAGCGTCGCCATAGGCGGCTATAAGGTCGGCCACTTCTGCATGCTGCACGCGCACCTTGTCGATGGCCGCATTGGCCGACCGGGTGAACGGCATGGCCATCGGGTCAACCTCACCCTCCTGAGCGTCCCATTCGGCCGCAATCCGTGCCGCCAGCGCATCCATCGGCACCACCAAAGGTTGCTTGGCCGGGGTTTGCAGCGCGCGCCCGTCAAGCAGAACGGTAAATCCGTCGTCCAGGGGCGCGACGGTGGCTTCTTTCCAAAACCGCTTGATTTTCTTTACACTCATAGACGATTCTCCGCTTTCAAGGGCAGAACGGTATCTATCGCTCGCGGCAATTGCGAAAACCCCGAGATCACCAGCGCCGCATCGAGCGATTCAGCCGGGTGGTAGCCCCAGTTGACCCCGATTGCACAGGTCCCCGCCGCGCGCGCCATTTCCATGTCAAACGTGGTGTCGCCGATCATCACCGCGTCAGAGGCCCCTACCCCGGCCTCATCAAGGGCCGCCTGTAGCATTGCGGGGTGCGGTTTGGACGGGTGGAAATCTGCCACCTGTCGGGTGACAAAGAACCGCGTCAGATCATGCGCTTCGATCAGCGCATCAAGGCCACGTTTCGATTTGCCGGTGGCCACACCCATAAGCAGGAACGGATCGCGGGCAAGTGTTTCCAGCGCGTCGAGCGCACCATCATAGAGCGGTGACGCGCCCTGCATCTGGCGCTGGTGAAAATAGGCGGATCGATAACCCGCAACAAGCGCAGTCCGGCGCGCCTCGGGAAGATCGGGCGCCAAGCGGGCCATTGCCTGATCCAGCGACAGGCCGACGATTGCGAGGATTTCGGCGCGCAAGGGTGCGGGCAGGTTTTCACCCTCAAAGGCGGCGGTCATGGCAGAGACGATTTCGCTCTGACTATCGGCCAGGGTGCCATCGACATCAAAAACCGCCAGCCGCAGTTGCGTGCTCATGGCATCGCCTCGAACGGGTCTTCGGCGGCCATGTCAGGCGCCCAACCCAGATTGTCGAACGTGGCGGCCATATGGTCGGGTAGCGGTGCCGTGATGGTGATCAACTTGCGCGTGACCGGATGTTCGAAACGCATCATCCGGGCGTGCAGGTGCAGCTTGTTCGAGATGATCCCGCCCAGTTGCGCGCCCCAGCCATCGCCCATGTTTTCCTGGCCCGAGCCGCCATATTTGCCGTCACCGATGATCGGGTGTCCGATTTCGGCCATATGTGCACGCAGTTGGTGGGTGCGCCCCGTAATCGGCTCCATCGCCACCCAGGCGGCACGGCTGGCCACCCTGTAGAGCGTGGCATACTGGGTGATCGCACGCTTGGCGCCATAGGTCTTCTCGACGTCGCGCGGATGCAGGCAAAGCATCTTTTCACCCTCGCCCTTGGCACCGTGGCCCGGCGCCTTGACCAGCCCATATTTGATTTCACCAAGATAGGGATGCGGCACACCGGCCACCACGGCCCAATAGATCTTGCGCGTTTCACGATGGCGCATCGCGGCCGTCAGGGCGGCGGCCATCGCCCGCGTGCGGGCCAAAAGGAGCACGCCCGAAGTGTCCTTGTCGAGCCGATGCACCAGGCGGGGTTTTTCATCGACGTCAAAACGCAGCGCCTCGGAGAGGCCATCGACATGACGGGTCTGTTTCGACCCCCCCTGAGACGGCAGGCCGGGAGGCTTGTTGATCGCGATGATATGATCGTCGCGCCAGAGCACGGCATCCTGCATCATTCTGGCGTCGGCGGCGGAGACATGCACGTTTTGCGCAGGGTTTCTCGGGATTTCGCCGGGCTCGGGCAGCGGCGGGATGCGCACATTCTGGCCTTCCTCGACACGAGTCGAGGTTTTCACCCGCGCGCCATCAACCCGCAAATCGCCCTTGCGGCACATTTTTTCGATACGCCCCTGGGGCACATGCGGGAAGCGACGGCGAAACCAGCGATCAAGCCTCTGGTCGCCTTCTCCGGCCTCGATCGTCACGTTTTGAACTTTGCTCATGTGTAAAACCCCCGTGTCAGATACATCGCCAGCACAATTGCCCCGAGCGATAACAGGACTGAGGCCACCACATAGAAACAGGCCAGCACCACTTCTCCACGCTCAAAGATTGCAATCGTATCAAGCGAAAAGGCCGAGAAAGTGGTAAAGCCACCCAGGATCCCTGTCATCAAGAAGGGGGCCAGCCGCGTGCTGCCGTCCTTGTAAGCCAGTGCTACGACCAGAACACCCATCAGGAATGAGCCGATCACGTTTACCGCCAGCGTTCCCCACGGGAAACCCGGACCCATCAGCCGCATCGCGCCGATTGACGTAAGATAGCGGGCAGAAGCGCCAATAGCGCCGCCAAGGGCGACCTGAAGAAGGGTTGTGACCATGGGCTGGTCTGTCTCAGGGGGCGGGCGGTTTGTCAAGCTGGCAAGGGCGGGGCGCAGGGTCGGTGACGCGCGCCAGACGTAACGGCGGGGGGGCCAGCCCCCCGCACCACAGGTAAAAGCGGGGGGCCAGCCCCCCGCACCCCCCGGGATACTTTTGGCAAGATGAAGGGGTCAACTGCCCCGCTCAAGCCGTTGCTTGGTGAACCAGTCAAGGCGCTTCTTGAGTTCGCGTTCAAAGCCGCGCTCGACCGGCTGGTAAAGTACCGGGCGCTTGACCCCATCGGGGAAGTAGTTCTGTCCGGAAAAACCATCCTTGGCGTCATGGTCATAGGCATAGCCCGCGCCATACCCTTCGTCTTTCATCAACTTGGTGGGGGCGTTGAGGATGTGTTTGGGGGGCGGCTCGGAGCCGGTTTTCTTCGCCTGCACCATTGCTGCTTTGTAGGCGGCGTAGCCAGCGTTGGATTTGGGGGCGAGGGCAAGATAGATCACCGCCTGCGCCAGCGCCAATTCGCCTTCGGGGCTGCCGAGGCGTTCAAAAACTTCCCAGGCATGCAGACAATGGGTTTGGGCCTGTGGGTCGGCCAGCCCGATGTCTTCCACCGCCATGCGGGTAATGCGGCGGGCAAGATAGCGCGGGTCTTCGCCGCCTGTGAGCATGCGCGCCAGCCAATAGAGCGCCGCATCGGGATCGGAGCCGCGCACCGATTTATGCAGCGCCGACATCAGATTGTAATGTTCCTCGCCGGATTTGTCGTATTTCGCCGCCCGTCGCATCAGGCGGGTGGAAAGTGCATCGCGGTCGAGCTTGCCCGAGACCTTCCATGCCGCAACCTGTTCGACCAGGTTGAGAATTGTGCGGCCATCGCCATCAGCCATCTCAAGCAGCGCCTCGCGCGCTGACCCGTCTAGCGGCAGGGCTTTGCCAAGCACCTTTTCCGCGCGTTGTGCCAACCGTTCAAGCGCCGCGAGATCGAGACGTTTGAGGGTGAGCACCTGGGCGCGCGAGAGCAGAGCGGCGTTGAGTTCAAAGCTGGGGTTTTCCGTGGTGGCGCCGACCAGAAGGATGGTACCGTCTTCCATATGGGGCAGAAAGCCGTCCTGTTGCGCCTTGTTGAAGCGGTGAATTTCATCAACGAAAAGCAGCGTGCCCTGACCGTTGGAGCGACGGTGTTTGGCGGCCTCAAAGACGCGGCGCAACTCGGGCACACCGGTAAAAATAGCGCTGATCTGGACGAAGTGCAGATCCGTCTCAGCGGCCAGAAGCCGCGCGATGGTGGTCTTGCCAACACCCGGCGGCCCCCAGAGGATCAGCGACGACAGTGAGCCGGACTCGAGCATGACGCCCAACGGCCCCTCCGCTCCGAGGATATGATCCTGGCCGATCACCTCGGCCAGCGTGGCAGGGCGCAGACGATCCGCCAGAGGACGCGGCCCCTTGGCCGGAGCGCCATCAGGCGCAGGTGCGGTATCAAAAAGATCGGTCATCTAAAGCAGGTCCTGGCAGCTATGAGCCACTCTTGCATAGCGCGTTTGTGCTGGCGGGGAAATGCGCCGCCTTGGGCTTGGGTGCGCTCAGAGGCGGAAACGCAGCACATGGCGTTGATTGCCGCGCTGCACCTCAAGTGACAGCCAGCGTGATGTCTTGCCCAGCAGCGCTTCGGCCTGTGCCGTATCTGTTAGCGCCACGTCGTTGATGGCGCGCAACACATCGCCACGTGCCAAGCCGGCGCGCGGCCCCGCCGGGCCGGGATCGGTGATCACCACCCCCGAAGCATTGAGCGGCAGACCGAATTCGGCCAACACGGCGGGGTTGATATTGGCGATCTCAAGCTCTGGTATTGCGGCGCGGCGCGATGTGCGCAACGTGTTGCGCGGTGGCTCATCAGGGGCGGCGATCAGGTTGACGGCGATCTCGCTGGCCTCGCCATCGCGCACGCGGGTGATGGAAACGGTATTTCCAAGCCCCGCGACCGTCATGCGAAAGACCATCTCATCAGGGGTGTTCACCGTCTGCCCGTTAACCGCGGTAATCACATCGCCGGGACGCAAACCCGCGGCCAGAAACGGGCTGACGGCGTGCAGATCGGAGATCACGATGCCCTGAGGGACCGCCAGCCCAAGGCTGTTGGCGATATCGGGATCGACCGGTTGTCCATTCATCCCGGCCCAAGGGCGGATGAAGCGGGACTCGCCCTTGTGTGCCTGCTCAACGAACCGCTGAACGAGAGCCGACGGGATGGCAAAGCCGATGCCGTTGGAGCCGCCAGAATGCGACAGAATACGGGTGTTGATGCCGATAAGCGCGCCGTTCACATCAATCAGCGCGCCGCCGGAGTTGCCCGGATTGATCGCCGCGTCAGTCTGAATGAAATAGCCGCGCGCGCTTCCTGTGGCGGTGCCGGAACGCGCCAGCCCCGAGACGATGCCACTGGTCACGGTCTGGCCAACGCCAAAGGGGTTGCCGATGGCCAACACCAGCTCGCCCACTTCGAGCGTTTCGCTGTCACGCAGGGCCAAGAAGGGCAAATCAGGCGCGTCTTCGATCTGCAGGATGGCCAGATCGCTTTCCTTGTCGGCCAAAAGGATGCTGGCGTCATACTCGCGACGGTCATTGAGCACGACGCGGATATCGGTGGCCTGCCCGACGACATGGTAATTTGACACTGCAATGCCTTCTTCGGTCAGGATCACGCCCGAGCCGAGGCTGTTTTGCACCTGCGGCCGCGGCGTTCCAAAGCCCTGAAAGAAATCATTGAAGAAGGGATCATTGATAAACGGATTTGATTGGCGCACCTGCACAACGCGCTTGGCATAAATATTAACCACAGCAGGCGCGGCCTGTTTCACCAGAGGCGCGAAGCCGAGTGTGATTTCAGCTTGCGAGGCCGGCACTCGGGTCTCGGCGGCCAACGGCGCGGCCAGAAAGGCAAGGATCAGGATCAGGATGCGAACCATGAGGGTCTCCAATGTCTTGCGTTCTGATATGCGGAGCGGAAGGTAGAAATGCAAGCAGACCGAGGGTGTCACACAACGAGCGTCAACGCAAAACCCCCGCCGGTTGGGGCGGGGGCTTCGGAAATTCGCGGTGAAAGCGGGGCTTAGCCCTCGTTCATCTCGGCTTCAGCTTCTGCTTCGACACGGGCCTTGTCGGCAGCGCCTTTGGCAGCAGGGTCGCGATCGACCAGTTCGATGATTGCCATCGGCGCCATGTCACCATAGCGGAAACCCGCTTTGAGCACGCGGGTGTAGCCACCCTGACGCTCTTTGTAGCGCGGGCCGAGAACTTCGAACAGCTTGGCGACGTCTTTGTCTTGCTTGAGCTGAGACGCGGCCTGACGGCGGGCGTGCAGGTCGCCGCGTTTGCCGAGCGTGATCAGCTTGTCCATGATCCGCTTGAGTTCTTTGGCTTTGGGCAGGGTCGTCTTGATCTGTTCGTGCTCGATCAGCGAGCCGGACATGTTCGAGAAAAGCGCCTTGCGGTGCTCGTGGGTGCGGTTGAGGCGGCGATAGCCTTTTGCGTGACGCATGTGTCTTACTCCTTATGCCCTCTACGGGCGGTTTTGCTTTGTCTGGCTGCCGATGCGTGTCAGCAACTCTCCTTGGGGCAGTGTGCCCGGATGGTGATGTAGGCCGAGGGCAACCCCGGCCTACGAATTCTTAGAACGCGTCTTCGAATTTCTTGGCCAGATCTTCGATGTTGTCTGGCGGCCAATCTTCGACGTCCATCCCGAGATGCAGACCCATGCCCGAGAGCACTTCCTTGATCTCGTTCAGCGACTTGCGACCGAAGTTCGGAGTGCGCAGCATCTCGGCTTCGGTTTTCTGGATCAGATCGCCGATGTAAACGATGTTGTCGTTCTTGAGGCAGTTGGCCGAACGGACCGACAGTTCCAACTCGTCGACTTTCTTGAGCAGAAGCGGGTTGAATTCCAGTCCGTCGTCTTCTTCCTGACGGCCGGCTGCTTCGGGCTCTTCAAAGTTCACGAAGATCGACAGTTGATCCTGCAGAATGCGCGCGGCAAACGCCAGCGCATCATCCGGCGTGATCGAACCATCGGTATCGATCTTCATGGTCAGCTTGTCATAGTCGAGAACCTGACCTTCGCGGGTCGGCTGCACGTCATAGGAAACACGCTTGACCGGCGAATAGATCGCGTCGATCGGAATCAGACCGATGGGCGCATCTTCAGGCTTGTTCTTGTCGGCCGCGACATAACCGTTACCGGTATTAACCGTCAGTTCCATGTAGAGATCGGCACCCTCATCGAGGTGGCAGATCACATGGTCGCGGTTCAAAATCTCGATGCCAGCACTGTCGGAGATGTCACCAGCGGTAACAACACCCGGCCCCTTGGCATTGACCGAAAGCCGTTTCGGGCCTTCGACATCCATGCGCACAGAGACACCCTTGAGGTTCAACACGATGTCGGTCACGTCTTCGCGCACACCGGCCACGCTGCTGAACTCGTGCAGCACGTTGTCGATCTGCACCGAAGTGATTGCGGCACCTTGCAGCGAGCTCATCAGAACCCGGCGCAGCGCGTTGCCCAGCGTGAGACCAAAGCCGCGTTCCAGCGGTTCGGCCACGATGGTCGCCTGACGGGTCGGGTCATTGCCCGGCTTGACGTCAAGCTGCGTGGGTTTGATCAGTTCCTGCCAATTCTTATGGATCATGCGTCCCTCCATTCCTGTCTTCTGCCCCATGTCCGTAGGCAAAAGACGCCCGAGGTTAAAATGACGTCACGAGGCCCGGCATGTTTGCCAGGCCCCGTGGTATTCTCAAACGATCAGACCCGACGGCGTTTCGGCGGGCGACAGCCGTTGTGGGCCATCGGGGTCACATCACGGATCGAGGTGATGTTGAAACCAACAGCGGCCAATGCGCGCAATGCGCTCTCGCGGCCAGAGCCGGGGCCCTGCACTTCGACTTCAAGGGTTTTCACACCGTGTTCCTGTGCCTTGCGACCGGCATCTTCAGCGGCCATCTGCGCCGCGTAAGGCGTCGACTTGCGCGAGCCTTTGAAGCCCATGGTGCCCGACGAGGACCAGGCAATTGCGTTGCCTTGGACGTCCGAAATCAGGATCTTGGTGTTGTTGAAAGAAGAGTTCACATGCGCCACACCTGCGGCGATGTTCTTGGAGACCTTCTTCTTGGTGCGTTTGGTATCGCGTGCCATTGTTCAGCCCTCCCTTATTTCTTCTTGCCGGCAATGGCCCGTGCGGGGCCTTTGCGGGTGCGTGCGTTGGTGTGAGTGCGCTGACCGCGAACCGGCAGGTTGCGACGGTGGCGCAGGCCACGATAGCAGCCAAGGTCCATCAGACGCTTGATGTTCATCTGGGTCTCGCGGCGAAGATCGCCTTCGACCGCAAAATTGGCGTCGATATGTTCGCGAATGGCGAGAACTTCGGCATCGCTGAGCTCGTTCACGCGACGCGCGGCGTCGATGTTCACGGCTTCACAGATAGCCTTGGCCGAAGTATGGCCAATTCCGGTGATATAAGTCAGGGCGATCGGGACCCGTTTGTGGGTCGGGATGTTTACGCCGGCAATACGTGCCACGTGTCACTTTCCTTTGCGTTGCGGGTCCGTAATGCCAGACCCTTTTTTCACAACGTAAGCCCGAGGCGTTTTTTTCGCTCCGGGCCGCAGCTGAATTCGAGGTTGTCATTCCTTCCGGGTGCGACCCAAAAAGAATCGGTTTCTCATGCGAGATAGCGCTGGTTAGGAGGTATTGCGTGAGGCGTCAAGGGGGAAGTACTTCGCACCCGATTTGACCCTTGAATCTTCGCATAGACACAGCGGCGGAGAAGCGCGGCGCAGCTATGTTCAGGAAGCGGGAGCAAAGACAAACCACCGCCATTCGCGAGGTTTCACCTTTTCCCACGCCTCGGGGAAAAGGTGATCAAGTCAGCTATCCAACGCCGCAGAAATCGCGTTTTGCACGTCGGCAATCTCGCCAAGACCATCAACCGAACTCAGTTGCCCCTTGGCATAGTAATAGCCGATCAGCGGCGAGGTCTTCTTGTAGTATTCCATCAGCCGGGTGCGCAGCGACTCTTCGTTGTCATCTGCGCGGCGCTGCATATCCGAGGCACCGCATTTGTCGCAGGTGCCGCTCACCGCCTCGGGCTTCGTGGTCTTGTGATAGACTTCGCCACAATTGCCGCAGGTGTAGCGCCCGGTGATGCGATCGACGAGCGCATCGTCATCAACCCGCATTTCGATCACGGCATCGAGGCCTTCGCCGGTCTCGCTCAGAAGTTCGGCCAAAGCATCCGCCTGGGCCAATGTGCGTGGAAAACCGTCAAAGATGACGCCGCCCTTCTTGTCGCCTTCCAGCTTTTCACGGATCAGGCCGATCACGATCTCATCCGTCACCAACTCGCCCCGGGCCATCACTTCGGCCACGCGTTTGCCCATCTCGGTGCCGCTGTCCTTGGCTTCGCGCAGCATATCGCCGGTTGAAAGCTGGATCATATTGCGGGTCTCAACAAGATGCCGCGCCTGGGTGCCTTTTCCGGCGCCCGGCGGTCCGAGCAGAATGATGTTCATCGGCGGGCCGGTCCTTTCTTCTTGCGCCGCCGCCCCTTGCCGGACAACTGCGACTTTTCAATCAAGCCTTCATATTGATGCGCCAGAAGGTGGCTTTGCACCTGCTGGATCGTGTCCATCGTAACCGAGACCACGATCAGCACCGAGGTGCCGCCAAAATAGAACGGAATCGCCATCTGGCTGCGCAGGATTTCGGGCAGCAGACAGACCGCCGCAAGATAGGCCGAGCCAAGCACCAACACGCGGTTGACCACAAATTCCAGATATTCGGCGGTCTTCTTGCCGGGGCGGATACCAGGAACAAAGCCGTTCTGATTCTTCAGATTGTCGGCGACTTCGTCAGGTTTGAAGCTGACGTTGAACGTATAGAAGTAGGTGAAGAACACGATCATCCCGACGAAGAACGCCAGATAAAGCGGCTGTCCGGGGCCGAAATAGGCCAGCAGCGTGGACATGATCGGGCCGGTCTGATTGCCCGAGAAGGTGCTGATCGTAACCGGCAGCAAAAGCAGGGAGCTGGCAAAGATCGCCGGGATCACGCCCGCCGGGTTGACCTTGACCGGAAGATGGCTTGAGCCGCCATCATAAACCTTCATGCCGACCTGACGGCGCGGGTATTGAATATGGATCTTGCGAAGCGCACGCTCCATGAACACGACAAAGGCAATGGTGGCGATCACCATGATGATGACGCCAACGATCACGGCAGGGCTGATGATGCCCGAACGCCCCTGGCTGAAGAACTGTGCCAGCGCGGCGGGAACTTCTGCGATGATACCAACAAAGATGATGAGCGAGATACCGTTGCCGATGCCGCGCGCGGTGATCTGTTCGCCCAGCCACATCAGGAACATCGTGCCGCCGATCAGCGTGATCATGGTGGACGCGACAAAGAAGAAGCCCGGATCAGTGGCGAGATCACCCGCTTCAAGGCTTTTGGCAAGGCCGTAGGACTGCAAGGTGGCCAGAAAGACCGTGCCATAGCGGGTCCACTGGTTCATCTTCTTGCGGCCTTGTTCGCCCTCTTTCTTCATCTGTTCCAGCGCAGGCACCATCGAGGCCAGCAGTTGAACAATGATCGAGGCCGAGATGTAGGGCATGATGCCGAGGGCAAAAATCCCCATCCGGCCAAGCGCACCACCGGTAAACATCGTCAGGATGCCACCGATCCCCTGCCCTGCGCCTTCCATGAAGTCGCGCAGCGCCTGGCCGTCGATTCCCGGCACGGGAATGAACGTGCCCAGCCGGTAAACGATCAGAAGTCCCAGCGTGAACAGGATGCGATTGCGCAGGTCGCTGGCTTTGCCCAGCGCCGCCCAGCTCGTGTTGGCGGCCATTTGTTCGGCAGCAGATACCATTCTCGGTCTCTTTCATGCATGCGCCGCCAAGGCGGTTTCCCGGCCCGGCGGCGCTTTTGGAAAACTGGAGGTTATGTAAGGCCCGCGAGGGCCGGGAACAACCTCTTATTCAGCAGCTTGCGCAGCTGTGACCTTGAGCGACCCACCGGCTTTCTCTACCGCTTCGACAGCGGCTTTCGACGCGCCGGTCACTTCGAGGTTCAGTTTGGCGCTGATCTCACCCTTGGCCAGCACGCGCACACCGTCAAGTTTGCGACGCACGACACCGGTTTCGACGAGCACGTCTTCGGTGATGGCTTTGGACGCGTCGAGCGTTTTGGCATCGACGAATTTCTGGATCAGGCCGAGGTTGATCACGGCAAATTTCTTGCGGTTCGGCTTGTTGAAGCCACGCTTGGGCAGGCGTTGATAGAGCGGCATTTGCCCGCCTTCAAAACCCTTGATCGCCACACCCGAACGGGATTTCTGACCTTTGATACCGCGACCGGCGGTCTTACCCATGCCAGAGCCGGGGCCACGGCCAACACGCTTGCGGGATTTGGTTGCGCCGGGATTGTCGCGCAGTTCATTAAGTTTCATATCGCTTCTCCTTTGCCGGAATTGGCCCATGAAGCGAAGGGAGCCAAACGCGGCGTTTCTTGGTTGATTGAGTCGTGTGGCACTGGGCCACCCGGGGGCTATAGACGGGATGAAGAGAGGGATCAAGGGGTGGCAGTGATGTGGTTTCGGAGGGCAGCGCCCGAACCGAGGGGCTGGTGCTGAAAGCGCCCGCCCCGTGGGGGCGGTTCGGGCGCTGCCCGCGCGAAGCACGGGCTGGAATAACTTCAGGCATCGCGCCCACGCAAAGCCGTTTTCTTTTCGTGAATATCGCCAAAAACCGACAGGCGCCTGTCGTGACAGCATTTATCCAGCATGGAGGAATTGCCGCTGCGTTATGTATCAAAATGGTGATGACGCGTCGTTTTCCCTCATAGGTTCACCCTCTGCAATTGGGAATTGTATAGCTAACTTTTGAAAATGGCTCGACGCCCTCGGCCCAGGAAGGTCTGTTAAATTTCAGGCTTAGCGGTTCAAATTTTTCGTTGCAGACGAAATAGCGAACGCCCCGCAGCTTCCTGCGGGGCGCTCTCAAATCTCACGCAGCGTGGGCCCTAGCCCACCACCACACTCAACCTTTTTCTTCGATGATCTCAACCATATGCGGGATCTTGGCGACCATGCCGCGCACGGAAGGGGTATCTTCCAGCTCGCGGGTCTTGTGCATCTTGTTGAGGCCCAGCCCGATCAGCGTCTGGCGCTGTTTGGCGGGGCGGCGGATCGGAGAACCGATCTGTTTTACAACGATGGTTTTAGCCATAACTCGCGCTCCTTATGCGTCAGCGTCGGCAGGCTGAGCGGCAGGTGCATCACCTTTGCCCAGAATGTCGGCCACTTTTTTGCCGCGACGTTGGGCCACCATGCGGGGGCTGCTTTCTTTTTGCAGGCCGTCAATGGTGGCGCGGATCATGTTATAGGGGTTCTGCGAACCGAGCGATTTTGACACAACGTCCTTGATGCCCAGCATCTCGAACACGGCGCGCATCGGACCACCGGCGATGATCCCGGTGCCCTCAGGGGCGGTCCGCATCACGACTTTACCGGCGCCGTGGCGACCTTCCATATCGTGGTGCAGCGTGCGACCTTCGCGCAGCGGCACGCGGATCATCTGGCGCTTGGCTTGCTCCGTGGCTTTGCGAATGGCCTCGGGGACCTCTTTCGCCTTGCCTTTGCCGAAACCGACGCGACCTTTTTGATCACCAACCACCACGAGAGCAGCAAAGCCAAAGCGTTTACCACCTTTCACGGTTTTGCTGACCCGGTTGATCGCGACCAGGCGGTCGGCGAATTCGGGGGTTTCCTCACGACGTGGGCCACGGCCCCGTTGTTGTCCTTCTCGTGCCATCAGGCATCTCCATAGTCCTGGCGCGGGTCAGCGCCGTAGTTTGCCAATCCTGGTGCTGGGCATAGATCACCCAAAGCCCGGATCATCGGGGCGTCACCTCTGGCGACGCCCGCAGTCTCTTAGATTTTCAGTCCGCCTTCACGCGCAGCGTCGGCCAGAGCCTTCACCTTGCCATGATAGAGGAAGCCACCACGGTCGAAATAGCACTCGCTTACACCCGCCTTTTTGGCGCGTTCTGCGATGGCTGATCCCACCTTGGCTGCTGCTTCGACGTTGTTCTTGCCCGTCACGCCGAGATCTTTTTCGAGCGAGGAGGCAGAGGCCAGGGTAACACCCTGAACATCGTCGATCAGCTGACAGCTGATATTCTTGTTCGAACGGTGAACGGAAAGGCGCATCTTGCCCGCGTTCACCTTGCGAAGCTTGTTCCGGACGCGCAGGCGGCGCTTGAGGAACAGGGTCCGTTTGCTGTTTGCCATCTGTCTGGTCCTTACTTCTTCTTGCCTTCCTTGCGGAAGATATACTCGTCTTTGTATTTGATGCCTTTGCCTTTGTAGGGCTCGGGCTTGCGCCATTCGCGGATATTCGCCGCAACCTGACCAACGAGTTGGATGTCGGTGCCTTCAACAACGATTTCGGTCTGCTTGGGGCAGGTTACCGTCACACCATCAGGCACTTCAAAGTTCACATCATGGCTGAGGCCAAGCGCGAGTTTCAGAGTGTTGCCCTGCATTTGCGCACGATAGCCAACGCCGTTGATTTCAAGCTCTTTCTTGAAACCTTCCGAACAGCCCTGCACCATGTTGGCGACAACAGAGCGGCTCATGCCCCATTGCTGGCGTGCCCGCTTGGACTTGCCACGTGGAATGATCGAGATGGTGTTGTCTTCGACGCGAAGCGTAATATCATCAGTGGCCGTGAAAGTCTGTGTGTCTTTAGGACCCTTGATTTCGATGGTCTGACCGGAGACTGCGGCGCTGACGCCCGAGGGCAGACCGACTGGTTTTTTACCAATACGAGACATATCGCTCTCCTTAGAACACCGTGCAGAGCACTTCGCCGCCAACATTGGCTGCGCGTGCGCTTGCATCCGACATCACACCCTTGGATGTGCTGACAATCGATACCCCGAGACCCTGACGGACCGAAGGGACATCCTTGACGCCCATGTAAACGCGACGACCGGGTTTGGAGACCCGCTTCAGTTCGCGAATGACAGGAGTGCCATCAAAGTATTTCAGGCTGATTTCCAGGGTCGGGTGACCCAGGGCATCGGTGCCTTTTTCATAACCGCGGATGTAGCCTTCGTCGGCCAGCACATCCAGAACCCAGGCGCGGATCTTTGACGCCGGAGTGGAAACGGTTGATTTGCCACGCATCTGCGAGTTGCGGATACGGGTGAGCATATCGCCGATAGGATCGTTCATATCTCTCTCCTTACCAGCTCGATTTCACCAGGCCGGGGATCTGACCAGCAGACCCCAGCTCGCGCAGCGCGATCCGGCTGACCTTGAGCTTACGGTAGTAAGCATGCGGACGCCCGGTGAGCTGGCAGCGGTTGTGAAGGCGGGTTGCCGAGCTGTTGCGCGGCAGTTTCGCCAGTTTCAGAGAAGCGCGGAAGCGATCCTCCATCGGCTTTTCCTGGTCGTTGATGATTGCTTTGAGCTCGGCGCGTTTGGCGGCATACTTCTCCACCAGCTTTTGGCGCTTTGCTTCGCGTTCGATCATGGATTTCTTGGCCATATCTCTAATTCCTCCCGCGGATCAGCTGTTGAAGGGCATGTTGAAGGCTTTCAACAGGCTCTTGGCTTCCGCGTCGGTTTTCGCGGTGGTTGCGATCACGATGTCCAGACCCCAGTTCTCTTCGATTTTGTCGAAGTTGATCTCGGGGAAGACGAGGTGTTCTTTCAGGCCCATGGCATAGTTGCCACGTCCATCAAAGCTCTTGCCCGAAACGCCGCGGAAGTCGCGAACGCGAGGCATTGCAATGGTGATCAGCCGGTCGAGGAATTCATACATCCGGTTGCCGCGCAGCGTGACCTTGGCACCCATCGGCATGCCTTCGCGAACGCGAAAACCGGCGATGGAATTTTTGGCAATGGTCATCAACGCCTTTTGACCGGCGATCAGCGTCAGATCCTCAACAGCCGATTTGGCTTTCTTGGAGTCTTTCACAGCCGCACGGCCACAGCCGATGTTCAGCACGATCTTTTCCAGCCGCGGGATCATCATGTCGTTGCCGTAGCTGAATTCTTCTTTCAGCGCGGGACGAATGGTGTCGTTGTAAGCGGCCTTCAGACGTGGGGTATAAGTTGCAGCATCAAGCATCGATCACGTCCCCCGTGGTCTTGGCGTAACGCACTTTCTTGTCGCCTTCGATCTTGAAGCCAACGCGGGTGGGTTTGCCGTTCTTGTCAAGCAGGGCCAGATTGCTGAGGGCAATCGGCATCGCTTTGGGGATGCGCCCGCCCTGGGCTGTCTGGCTCTGACGGGTGTGACGGATGGCCATGTTGATGCCCTCCACCACGGCCTTACCGGCAGACGGATCAACCGAGGTGATAGACCCCTGCTTGCCCTTGTCCTTGCCGGTCAGCACGACGACCTTGTCGCCTTTTTTCAATTTAGCAGCCATGTCACAGCACCTCCGGCGCAAGCGAGATGATCTTCATGAAGTTCTTCGCGCGCAACTCACGAACCACTGGCCCGAAGATACGGGTGCCGACTGGCTCCATGTTGTTTCCGAGGATCACGGCGGCGTTGCGATCAAAACGGATCGCGGTGCCGTCGTCACGACGAACTTCCTTGGCGGTGCGCACGACGACGGCTTTGCGCACGTCGCCTTTTTTCACGCGACCGCGCGGGATGGCTTCCTTTACGGATACTACGATAATGTCACCGACACTCGCGTATTTCCGCTTGGAACCACCCAGAACCTTGATGCACTGAACGCGGCGAGCGCCGCTGTTGTCAGCAACATCCAGGTTGGTCTGCATCTGGATCATTTGGTTTCTCCCGACCTATGGGGCGCCGATCCGTGGCGATTTCCCCAGGGTTTCGAATATGCCAAAAGGCTCTGTCGGCTTACGCCTCCAGAACCTCCCAACGTTTCGTTTTCGATTTCGGTGCGCATTCGATGATGCGAACTTTGTCACCGACCTTGAAAGCGTTCTGTTCATCGTGCGCCCGGTATTTCTTGGACTTACGAATGGTTTTCTTGAGAACCGGGTGCGTGAAGCGGCGCTCGACCGACACGGTTACGGTTTGGGCGTTGGCGTCGCTGGTCACGGTGCCTGTGAGAATTCGCTTGGGCATCTGTCAGGCTCCTTATTCAGCGGCCGCTTGCGCGGCTTTCTGGTTGAGAATGGTCAACACGCGCGCGGTCTCGCGCTTTACAATGCGCATACGCGCAGTATTTTCCAGCTGGCTCGTAGCTTGCTGAAAACGCAGGTTGAAGCTCTCTTTTTTAAGATTGGCCAGTTCCTCGCGGAGCTGATCCGGCGTCTTGTCACGCAGGTCTTTGGCGGTCATGCCTTATATTCCTTTTCAACATCACTGGAGGGCCCCGAAAGGTCACCCTGATTCCAGTGGAGTTCTGGGGTGAAGGCTGCGCAATACACCGGGGGTCGGCATGTGGCAAGCCCTTTCGGGGAAAACTTCGCAAGGTGGGCAATCTGCCCACCATTCTGCCTCTCGCCCTAGAGCTAACACTAAGGTAAATACACCGCTATGGCACAAATAGATTCCCTCTTCGTCACCCGTCTCTACCGCGCTGCCCTCAGCGAGCTTGGCAAGCCTATAGATCCGGAAGAACTGGAAACATCCTGCTGGGCGATTGCCGAGGAGGATGAGGCCGGTCAGACGTGGTGCGACGACAATGGCTATCCCGGCTATACGTCCTATGCTTCGCTCACCGATCTGCCCTGGCGCTTTCCGATCTTCAAGGATCTGAAAAAGGTGCTGAACAAGCATGTCGCGGCCTTTGCCGAGGATCTGGAGTTCGATCTCGACGGACGCAAGCTCAAACTTGAAGACCTATGGATCAACATCCTGCCCGAAGGCGGCACCCATTCCTCGCATATCCACCCACATTCGGTGATTTCCGGTACCACATATGTGGCGATGCCTGACGGTGCGTCGGCCTTGAAGCTGGAGGACCCCCGCTCGGCCCGGATGATGGCCTCCCCCACCCGGAAGAAGGACGCACGGCAGGAGTTGCGGCAGTTCATCTATGTCACCCCCAAGGTGGGGGATGTGCTGCTCTGGGAAAGCTGGCTACGCCACGAGGTACCAATGAACGGCGCACAAGAAGATCGGATTTCGGTGAGCTTCAATTATCGGTGGGGGTGAGAGTGCGCCGTCTTTTTCGCCGCACCGTTGAAGAACCAACACCGCGCCGCAGCGGGCCGAAACCGCCGGAAGGTATCGACGCTGATCACCCGTTGATGGCTGGCGCCCGGCCTTTGATCGCCACAGGGGCGCCACTGGTTGTTTCATGGTCTCCGAAATCGGCGTGCACACAGGTTCTCTTGTGGTTTCTCTATCAGGAGGGGCTGCTGGAAGCGTCACAGTATTTCAGCCGCTGGCCACATGATTTTCGCGGCCGCGTGTATTACCACAGCGCAACCTACCACCACGCCGCCAGACAGGTTGCCAAGAGCAATGGCGCAGGGTTCACCCTTCTGCGCGTCACCCGCGATCCGACGGCGCGTTTCGTGTCAATTTTCCGCCATGTCCTGCGTCGGAAGGTCATGCGCGCAGAGATCAACGCGTTTGTCGGGCGTGATATTGGCGCTGAAGGTATGTCCATCGCAGAGTTGGGTGCGTTTCTGGATGGCAAGCCGCTTCTTCTTCCCTCACCGATTGATCAACATCTCTGCGCTCAAACCCACCCCGCTTGGGCAATGAATTTTGAACGGGTGATCACATTGAACGTCGATACCGATGATTTGTTTCGCGGGCTGAACGGCTTGGCCAAAGATCTCGATCTGGTCCAGACACCGTTCAACCAATTGCCCGCTTTTGAAATGATCGCCGAGCGACATCATGCAACAGACACAACATCGCCAGAGCGCGACATCCTGAACGCAGTATTGAGCGTGTCGGATAACTCCACCTTCCCCATCAAGGCGCTGCGGGCGGATGCGCGGGTACAAGCCTTGGCGACGCGGCTTTATGCTGTCGACGTCGCGGAAACCGCATCAGGGGATAGCCTTGGGCGTTTGAAATTTGAGTGAGACCTTGTCGCCCCGGATGGGCAGATTTCAATCACCGTAACTCACTACGAAAACGAACCACCAAATCAAAAGCCCCCGCGCGATCTCTCGCACGGGGGGCCATTTTTCTTCACCGGGGTGCGGCCCGGACAGCTTCTGCGAAACTGCCTGCACCGCACTGGTCCAAAAGCGCGTAGGCGCTTTCGGCCTTTACCAGTCTTCGCGAACGACGATGCGTGTCTTGATCGGAAGTTTCATCGCGGCAAGGCGCAGAGCCTCGCGTGCGACGTCTTCGTCAACACCGTCAATCTCGAACATCACACGGCCAGGTTTGACCTTGCAGGCCCAGAAGTCGACCGAGCCTTTACCCTTACCCATCCGAACTTCGGTGGGTTTGGAGGAGACCGGCACATCCGGGAAAATCCGGATCCAGACACGACCCTGACGTTTCATGTGGCGCGTCATCGCGCGGCGGGCCGCTTCGATCTGACGGGCTGTCACACGCTCGGGTTGGGTCGCCTTGAGGCCAAAAGAGCCGAAGTTCAGATCGGAACCGCCTTTGGCGAGTCCCTTGATCCGGCCTTTGTGCTGCTTGCGGAATTTAGTGCGCTTTGGTTGAAGCATCTCTTTATCTCCTTAGCGGCGGCCACCGGCGCCACGTGGGGCCGGACCGTCCTGGAGTTCCTGTGCCTTGCGGTCACGCGCTTGGGGGTCATGCTCCATGATCTCGCCTTTGAAGATCCAGACCTTGATCCCGATGATGCCATAAGCCGTCATCGCTTCGGCGCCGGCATAGTCGATGTCGGCACGCAGCGTATGCAACGGCACACGGCCTTCGCGATACCATTCGGTCCGGGCAATCTCGGCGCCGCCAAGGCGACCCGCGACGTTTACCCGGATGCCGAGGGCACCCATACGCATGGCGTTCTGCACGCTCCGTTTCATCGCACGGCGGAAGCTGACCCGACGCTCAAGCTGTTGGGCGATGCTCTCGGCCACCAATTGCGCGTCAAGCTCGGGCTTGCGGACTTCGACGATGTTGAGGTGCAACTCGCTGTCGGTCATCGCGGCCAGTTTCTTGCGCAGAACTTCAATGTCTGCACCTTTCTTGCCGATGATGACACCCGGACGCGCAGTGTGGATCGTAACGCGGCACTTCTTGTGCGGACGCTCGATGATCACACGGGCAACACCCGCCTGCTTGCACTCTTTCTTGATGAACTCGCGGATCGCCAGGTCTTCCAGCAGAAGATCGCCGTAATCCTTGGTATTCGCGAACCAGCGGCTGTCCCAGGTGCGGTTGACCTGAAGGCGCATGCCGATCGGATTGACTTTGTTACCCATCAGGCTTGCTCCTCATTTTGACGCACTTTGATCGTCAGTTCCGCAAACGGCTTCATGATCTTGCCAAACCGGCCACGGGCCCGCGGGCGACCGCGTTTCATGGTCAGGTTCTTGCCCACCCATGCCTCGGCCACGACGAGTTCGTCGACATCAAGGTTATGGTTGTTTTCGGCGTTGGCAATCGCGGATTGAAGGCATTTCTTCACGTCCTGTGCGATCCGCTTCTTGGAGAACGTCAGGTCCGTAAGGGCCTTGTCCACCTTCTTGCCACGGATCATCTGTGCGACCAGATTCAGCTTTTGCGGGGAAGTACGGAGCATGCGGGTTTTCGCCATTGCTTCGTTATCGGCCACGCGGCGGGGATTTTTATCCTTGCTCATGACTTACTTCCGTTTCGCTTTTTTGTCGGCTGCGTGACCGTAATAGGTCCGCGTCGGCGAATACTCACCGAACTTCTGGCCGATCATATCTTCGGACACGTTGACCGGGATATGTTTCTTGCCATTGTAGACGCCGAAAGTGAGGCCCACGAACTGGGGCAGGATGGTGGAGCGACGCGACCAGATCTTGATAACGTCGTTGCGGCCCGACTCGCGCGCAGCTTCGGCTTTCTTGAGCACGTAGCTGTCGACAAATGGGCCTTTCCAAACAGAGCGAGACATCTATCAGCGTCCCTTCTTCTTGGCGTGCCGCGAGCGGATGATCAGCTTGCTGGACGCTTTGTTCTTGTTCCGAGTGCGCGCACCCTTGGTCGGCTTGCCCCACGGTGTCACCGGGTGACGACCACCAGACGTGCGACCCTCACCACCACCATGCGGGTGATCGATCGGGTTCATCACAACACCACGAACGCTCGGGCGGATGCCCTTGTGGCGCATGCGACCGGCCTTGCCGTAGTTCTGGTTGCTGTTGTCGGGGTTGGACACGGCACCAACGGTGGCCATGCATTCCTGACGCACCAGACGCAGTTCGCCCGAGCTGAGCCGGATTTGCGCATAACCGCCATCACGACCAACAAACTGGGCATAGGTGCCAGCGGCGCGTGCGATCTGTCCGCCCTTGCCGGGTTTCAACTCGATGTTGTGAACGATCGTGCCGATCGGCATGCCCGAAAACGGCATCGCGTTACCCGGCTTGATATCGGCCTTGGCCGACGCGATCACCTGATCGCCAATCGCCAGACGCTGCGGCGCCAGGATATAGGACTGTTCACCATCTTCATACCGTACCAGCGCGATAAAGGCTGTCCGGTTGGGATCGTATTCGATCCGCTCGACGACCGCCGAAGAGTCACGTCTGTTACGTTTGAAATCGACGATACGATAGAGACGCTTTGCCCCGCCGCCTGTGCGGCGCATCGTGATCCGTCCGGTGTTGTTCCGACCGCCCGATTTGGTCAAACCCTCAGTGAGTGATTTGACCGGACGACCTTTCCAAAGCTCCGAACGGTCGATCAGCACCAGCCCACGCTGGCCCGGCGTCGTCGGCTTATACGACTTGAGTGCCATGCTTTCTGTCTTCCGTTTGCTTGTGACGGGCCCGATATTGGGAAAGCCCCGCCTATGTTAAGCCCCCCGAGGCGGATTTCGTAGAAATCGCCATGGGTGACCGAGATATAGGGCCCCTAAGGTCCCCGACTTAAAAAGCTATGGCCCCGGTGAAACCCGGGGCCATGAGCCAGATTCGCGGCTTCCTATCAGAGTCCTGTGGACACGTCGATAGTGTTTCCCTCTTCCAGGGTAACGTAGGCCTTCTTGACGTCTTTCCGCTTGCCCAGTTGGCCGCGGAACCGCTTGACCTTGCCCTTGGTGATCGTGGTGTTGACCGCTTTCACCTTCACCCCAAAGAGCGTTTCAACCGCCTCTTTGATCTGGGGTTTGTTGGCTGCGATATCGACCTCGAACACAACCGCACCGTTTTCCGACGCCATGGTCGATTTCTCGGTGATGATCGGCTTGCGGATCACGTCGTAATGTTGAGCTTTCGCACTCATTTCAAACGAGCCTCCAGTGCTTCGATACCCGCTTTGGTGATCACCAGAGTGTCACGCTTGAGGATATCATAGACGTTTGCGCCCATCGACGGCAGGATATCCAGACCTTCGATGTTACGGGCCGCTTGCAGGAAGCCTTCGTTGACTTCCGCGCCATCGATGATCAGCGCACGTTTCCAACCAAGGTTTTTCACCTGCTTGGCCAGCGCACTGGTTTTACCTTCTGACTCGGCATTCTCGATGATCACCAGCTCACCCGCTTTGAATTTTGCGGACAGAGCGTGCATCAGCCCCAGCTTGCGAAATTTCTTCGGCAGATCGTGGCCATGGCTGCGAACAACCGGGCCCTTATAGACACCACCACCGCGAAAGATCGGTGCCGAGCGGGCGCCGTGGCGTGCGCCACCGGTGCCTTTTTGGCGATAGATCTTCTTGGTCGAATATTTCACTTCCGAGCGCGTCTTGACCTTGTGAGTGCCAGCTTGCGCATTGTTGCGCTGCCAGCGGACAACACGATGCAGGATATCGGCGCGTGGCTCGAGCCCGAACAGGGCCTCGTCCAGTTCGACCGAACCGGCTTTGTTGCCGTCCAGTTTGATCACGTCGAGTTTCATTCCTCGCCTTCCTTCTTCTCGGCTTCAGCTGCTTGAGCTTCGGCAACGATGTCGACCTTGGCCTCCGCGGCTTCTGCAGCATCCAGAGCGGCCTGTTCGGCCTCTGCGGCGGCGGCTGCGGCGGCCTCGGCTTCAGCGGCTGCGGCAGCAGCGGCTTCTTCGGCGGCCTTGGCGGCAGCTTCAGCATCCGATTTCAAAGCAGCGGGCAGGATCGCATTTTCAGGGAACGGCTTTTTCACCGCATCCTTGACCGTAACCCAACCACCTTTGGAGCCGGGAACGGCGCCTTTGATCATGATAAGACCACGATCGGCGTCGGTGCGAACGACCTGCAGGTTCTGCGTGGTGACACGGGCAGCGCCCATGTGACCGGCCATTTTCTTGCCTTTGAAGACTTTGCCCGGGTCCTGACACTGCCCTGTCGAGCCGTGCGAACGGTGGCTGATCGACACACCGTGGCTGGCCCGGAGACCACCAAAGTTGTGACGCTTCATGGCACCCTGAAAGCCTTTACCAATCGACGTGCCGGACACATCGACATACTGGCCTTCAAAGTAGTGATTCGCCGTGATCTCTTCGCCAATGGCGATGAGAGCTTCGGGCGTGACACGGAACTCTGCGACTTTGCGTTTCGGTTCAACCTTGGCAGCCGCGAAGTGGCCGCGCATGGCTTGGCTGGTGCGCTTGACCTTGGCTGTACCTGCGCCGAGTTGGACGGCGGTATAGCCATCTCGTTCAGCGGTACGCTGGTCCACGACCTGCAGTTTGTCCAATTGAAGAACGGTCACAGGAATCTGTTTTCCGTCTTCCATGAAAAGCCGGGTCATGCCGACTTTCTTTGCGATAACGCCTGAGCGCAACATCTCTACTGCCCCCCTCAAACTGAAATCTGAACGTCCACGCCCGCGGCGAGGTCGAGCTTCATCAGCGCGTCAACGGTCTGCGGGGTGGGGTCGACGATGTCCAAGAGACGCTTGTGCGTGCGGATCTCGAACTGGTCGCGCGATTTCTTGTTCACGTGCGGACTACGCAGAACGGTGAATTTTTCGATCTTGTTCGGCAGCGGGATCGGCCCGCGCACCTGGGCACCTGTGCGCTTGGCGGTATTGACGATTTCCTGCGTGCTGGCGTCCAGTACGCGGTAGTCAAAGGCCTTGAGCCGGATGCGGATATTTTGCGATTGCATATTTTTGCCTTTCGCGGCGTTGGAGTTGATAGGAGGAAGGCCGGATCATCCGGCCCCCCTCGTCGAACCCGCAGGGTGGGTCTTGCAACCCACCCTACAAATTATTCGATGACTTTGGATACGACGCCGGCACCAACGGTGCGGCCGCCTTCACGGATGGCGAAACGCAGACCGTCTTCCATCGCGATCGGAGCGATCAGTTCAACCTCAAACTTCAGGTTGTCGCCCGGCATCACCATTTCAGTGCCTTCCGGCAGCGTTACCGTTCCGGTCACGTCGGTCGTGCGGAAGTAGAACTGCGGACGATAGTTGGCGAAGAACGGCGTGTGACGACCACCTTCATCCTTGGTCAGGATATAGGCTTCGGCTTCGAATTTCGTGTGCGGGGTCACCGAACCGGGCTTGCAGAGAACCTGCCCACGCTCAACACCTTCACGGTCGATGCCGCGCAG